>NZ_MBDT01000002.1:0-420043 GCF_001702295.1 Pseudomonas sp. S3E12 | reverse complement strand
ACACCCGCCGCTTTGCCAGCCACCGCCAATATAATTTTACCTACAGCGTAGGCTTGGGCCTGGATGCCAAGGTCAACGACCGCATCACCTTTGGCACAGGTTGGCGCTACGTGGACATGGGCCGTATCGAGACCGGCTACAACACCTTCTCCAACCGGATAAACGCTCGTGATGAACAGCTCAAGGGCAAGCTCAGGGAGCAGAACGTATTCTTTGAAACCCGCGTTTCCTTCTGACCGGTAACAGGGCATGCCACCGTTCAAGCGACATGTCCGTGTCCGTGGCATGACGATTCATTCACAGGCGACAGGCTATATTCAGTCTAACCGTGCCACCATGCCGGGACTGAACCCTCGCTTACTCATCGCCAATCTGAAACGGATGCCTTCGTCGTCATGAGCCAACAGCCCTTTCTGCCGTTCTCCAAACCCACCATCGATGAAGCCACCATCTCGGCGGTCGGCGATGTACTGCGCTCGGGCTGGATCACCAGTGGGCCGAAAGTGCAGGCGTTCGAAGCACAGCTGTCGGAATACTTTGGCGGCCGGCCGGTGCGCACCTTCAACTCGGGTACTTGCACCATGGAGATCGCCTTGCGTATCGCCGGTATCGGGCCCGGCGATGAAGTCATCACCACACCGATCTCCTGGGTCGCAACAGCCAACGTGATCCTGGAAGTAGGCGCCACGCCGGTATTCGCCGACATCGACCCGGTCACCCGCAATATCGACCTGGCCCAGGTGGAAGCCGCAATCACCCCGCGCACCAAGGCGATCATCCCGGTGTACCTGGCCGGCCTGCCCCTGGACATGCCGATGCTGTACGCACTGGCCAACAAGTACAACCTGCGCATCGTCGAAGACGCCGCCCAGGCCCTGGGCTCCAGTTGGGATGGCGAACGCATCGGCTCCACCGGGGACTTTGTATCGTTCAGCTTCCAGGCCAACAAGAACATCACCTCTTCCGAGGGCGGTTGCCTGGTGTTGAACAATGCCGAAGAAGCCCGCCTGGCGGAAAAATACCGCCTGCAGGGCGTCACCCGCACCGGCTTCGACGGCCTGGACGTGGATGTACTGGGCGGCAAGTTCAACATGACCGACATCGCTGCAGCCATCGGCCTGGGGCAGTTTGCCCACATCGAGAAGATCACCGCCCATCGCCAGCACCTGGCCCGGCACTACTTCAAGTGTTTTGGTAGTGACTTCGAGGAAAAGTACGGCGCGCAACTACCGCCGGCCGACTTCGAAAACAGCAACTGGCACCTATTCCAGTTGGTGCTGCCGGAGCGCCAAGACGGCCTGCCCGCCCGCGCGACCTTCATGGAAAAAATGCAGGCACAGGGTGTTGGCATTGGCTATCACTACCCGCCGATTCACCTGCTGAGCCTTTATCGGGCACAGGGGTTCAAGGAGGGTATGTTCCCGGTCGCGGAAAAGGTTGGACGTTTGATCGTGTCGTTGCCGATGTTCACGGCGATGACAGAGGCAGATGTGGAGCGGTCGGTGGCGGCGGTAAAGGCAGTCCTGAAGGCGGACTGAACACTCACGGCCCAGCACGGTTGAATGTGGGAGGGAGCAAGGCCCCTCCCACAGGGGGCTCGCGCTTACTCGCCGATGACTGCTTTGTAGCCAGCCGCATCCAGCAGTTTTTCCAGATCAGCCGGGTTGCTTGGCTTGAGCTTGAAGATCCACGCGCCGTAAGGGTCGGAGTTCAGCAGCTCAGGGCTAGCACTCAGCTCCTCGTTGACGGCAATCACTTCACCGGCAACCGGGGCATAGATATCCGAAGCAGCCTTCACCGACTCAACCACACCCGCCTGGCCTCCGGCTTCAAACGTAGCGCCGACTTCGGCCAACTCAACAAACACCACATCACCCAAAGCTTCCTGAGCATGGTCGGAGATCCCGACGGTCACCGTACCGTCAGCTTCCAGACGGGCCCATTCGTGACTTTCGGCAAAACGCAGGTCGGCAGGGATATCGCTCATAGTCTGTGTCCTCAAGAAGAAATGTCAGCAGCCATTGGCCTGCCGGAAATAGTTAGATCAAAGTTTTGCCATGGCGCACGAAGGTCGGTTTGACCACTCGAACCGGGTACCACTTGCCGCGGATTTCCACTTCGGCCCGATCGGCAGTCGCCGTCGGTACACGCGCCAGGGCAATGGATTTGCTCAGCGTAGGTGAGAAACTACCACTGGTGATCTCCCCTTCGCCAACATTGGCGATGCGAACCACCTGGTGAGCGCGTAAAACCCCACGCTCTTCCAGTACCAGCCCGACCAGTTTGAACTGCACACCGGCGGCCAACTCTGCTTCCAGCGCCGCTCGCCCGATGAAATTGCGCTCGGCAGGTTCCCAGGCAATGCTCCAGGCCATGTTGGCCGCCAGGGGCGAAACGTTCTGATGGATGTCCTGGCCGTACAGGTTCATGCCGGCTTCCAGCCGCAGGGTGTCCCGCGCGCCGAGGCCTATGGGTGAAATACCCGCACCGACCAGATCGTTGAAAAACCCCGGCGCCTGATCGGCAGGCAGGACAATTTCCAGGCCGTCTTCGCCGGTGTAACCCGTGCGGGCGATAAACCAATCGCCGTCGGCATGCCCTTCAAAGGGCTTGAGCTGGTGGATCAGGGTGCCGCGAGACTGGGTGACCAACTCGGCAATCTTCTGCCGGGCGTGGGGACCTTGAATGGCAAGCATGGCCAACTCGGGCCGCTCATGCAGGTGCACCTGATAGCTGCCAAGTTGCGCCTGGATCCAGGCCATGTCCTGGTCTCGGGTGGCGGCGTTGACCACCAGCCGGTATCCGGTCTCGGTGCGATAGACAATCATGTCGTCCACCACGCCACCCTGCTCGTTGAGCATGGCGCTGTACAACGCACGGCCACAGCCATGCAAACGCTCGACATCATTGGCCAGCAGGTGCTGGAGCCATTCCTTGGCCTGGGGGCCGGTGATATCGATCACGGTCATATGAGATACATCGAACACCCCGCAGTCGCGCCGCACCTGATGGTGCTCCTCAACTTGCGAGCCGTAGTGCAAAGGCATATCCCAACCGCCAAAATCGACCAGTTTCGCGCCGAGGGCGAGATGCAGGTCATACAAAGGCGTACGCTGTCCCATGGGTTTCTCCTTCCGGGCTTGGCGAAGGTGCGCAGGCCGTTGCCCGTGCCGGACACCTTGAATGACAAGGCCTGCAGCCACGTACAGCGACTCGATCCGAAGGACGGACCGCACCGAATGCCGCGCATTGTAGCCGCAAGCCGTAGGACTGGCACCTAACCGATTGGTCGGGCGGAGCGTCGGATCAGCCCGATGACCGGCAGCAGACCCACCAGCACCAGCGTCAACGCTGGCAGAGAAGCCCGCGCCCACTCGCCTTCGCTGGTCATTTCAAAGATCCGCACCGCCAGGGTGTCCCAGCCGAACGGGCGCATCAGCAGGGTTGCGGGCATTTCCTTGAGCACGTCTACGAACACCAGCAGTGCTGCACTCAGGGTGCCGGGCAGCAACAGCGGCAGATACACTTTGCAAAACAGTCGCGGCCCACTCACGCCCAAACTACGCGCTGCTTCTGGCAACGAAGGCCGGATGCGCGCCAGGCTGTTTTCCAGCGGCCCGTAGGCCACAGCCAGAAAGCGCACCAGATACGCCAGCACCAGCGCCGACAGACTGCCCAGCAACAATGGCTTGCCCGCCCCGCCAAGCCAGCCGGACAGCGGCACCACCAGCTCACGGTCCAGGTAACTGAACGCCAGCATGATCGACACCGCCAGCACCGAGCCCGGCAAGGCATAGCCGACATTGGCCAGGCTGATACCGGAGCGAATCGCCCGGGTCGGCGCCAGGCGGTTGGCGAAGGCCAGTACCAGCGCCACGCTGACCGTGATCAGCGCCGCGATACCACCCAGGTAGAGGGTATGGACGATCAGGCCCGAATAGCGCTCATCCAGGTCGAACCGGCCGCGCTGCCAGAACCAGGCGACCAATTGCAGCATCGGGATGACAAAGGCACAGGCAAACACCAATCCACACCAGGCACTGGCCGCCGCCGCCTTGAACCCGCGCAAGTGGTACAGCGCCTTGCCCCGTGGCCGTTCATTGCTGGATCGACTGGCGCCCCGGGCACGCCGTTCGCCATACAGCACCAGCATCACCACCAACAGCAACAGGCTGGCCAGTTGGGCCGCGCTGGACAGGCTGAAAAAGCCGTACCAGGTCTTGTAGATCGCGGTCGTGAACGTATCGAAGTTGAACACCGACACCGCACCGAAATCCGCCAGGGTCTCCATCAGTGCCAACGCCACCCCGGCCCCTATTGCCGGCCGCGCCATGGGCAGGGCCACATACCAGAATGCCCGCAAGGGCGACTGTCCCAGCACCCGCGCCGCCTCCATCAGGCCTTTGCCCTGGGCGAGGAATGCGCTGCGCGCCAACAGGTACACGTAGGGATAGAACACCAGCACCAGCACAATGATCACGCCGCTGGTGGAGCGCACCCGTGGCAGGCGCAAGCCGGTGCCGAACCATTCGCGCAGCAGGGTCTGCACGGGGCCTGAAAAATCCAGCAAGCCCACAAACACGAAGGCCAGCACATAGGCGGGAATGGCAAAGGGCAGCATCAACGCCCAGTCGAGCCAACGCCGGCCGGGGAATTCGCAGAGGCTGGTGAGCCAGGCGAGGCTGACGCCCAACAGGGTTACGCCGACGCCGACCCCCAGCACCAGGGTCAGGGTGTTGCCCAGCAGCCGCGGCATCTGGGTTTCCCACAGGTGGGACCAGATTTGGGCGTCGATACTTTGCCAGGACAGTACCAGCACGCTCAGCGGCAGCAGCACCAGGGCGGCGACGCTGAAGACCGGCAGGTACCAGCGGCGTTGGGCGGGGTGGGCCAAGGGTGGGTTCTCAATAATGAATATCTTCAAATCACCACAATCCAATGTGGGAGGGGCTTGCCCCCGATGGCAGTGGATCAGTCAACGATGAGTAGACTGACACTCCGACATCGGGGGCAAGCCCCCCTCCACATTTGGATCTGCGGCGTCCTACAAATTGTACTTAGTTCCAGCCCGCCCGATCCATCAGGCGAATGGCTTCAGCCTGGCGCTTGCCCGCCACTTCCACCGGCAATGTATCCGCCACGAACTTGCCCCAGGTCGCCACTTCAGCCGACGGCGGTACCGCCGGGTTGGCCGGGAATTCCTGGTTCACGTCGGCAAAGATCTTCTGCGCCTCAGGCGTGGTCATCCACTCCACCAATGCCTTGGCGGCTTCCGGGTGTGGCGCGTGTTTGGTCAAGCCGATGCCCGACAGGTTCACATGCACGCCACGGTCGCCCTGGTTCGGCCAGAACAGCTTCACCGCCAGGTCAGGCTTCTGCTTGTGCAGACGGCCGTAGTAGTAGGTATTGACGATACCCACGTCGCATTGCCCGGCGTTGATCGCCTCCAGCACGGCAATGTCATCCGAGAACACGTCGGTGGACAGGTTATTCACCCAGCCCTTGACGATTTCTTCGGTCTTGGCCGCACCGTGGGTTTCGATCAGGGTGGCCGTCAGCGATTGGTTGTAGACCTTTTTCGCCGTGCGCAGGCACAGGCGGCCTTCCCACTGTTTGTCGGCCAGGGCTTCGTAGGTGGTCAGGTCACCCGGTTTGACCCGGTCGGTGGAGTACGCGATGGTCCGCGCGCGCAGGCTCAAACCGGTCCAGGCATGCGCCGAAGAGCGGTATTGCAGGGGAATGTTCTTGTCGATTACCGGGGAAGTGAACGGTTGCAGAATGCCCATTTGCTCGGCCTGCCAGAGGTTGCCGGCATCCACGGTGAGCAGCAGGTCGGCGGTGGCGTTTTCGCCCTCGGCCTTGATGCGCTGCATCAATGGCGCTTCCTTGTCGGTGATGAACTTCACCTGTACACCGGTCTTTTGGGTGTAGGCGTCGAACACCGGTTTGATCAGTTCGTCGATACGCGAGGAGTAGACCACCACTTCGTCGGCTGCCTGCACGGTGGTGCTGCCGATCAGGGTGAGTGCCAGGGCAGTCAGGAGGCGCTTGGGTGCCAACATGGGTGCGGTCTCTCATTTGCAAAATAAGCGCAAATGATAGGGACTCACATTTGGTAACGCTCGGCGGAGCCGTTACCAAATGTTGCACAAACCTGTCAGGGCTTGGCCAGGTCCGGCAGATCCCCGCTCAACCCGAGGGCCTGGCGCACAAACACGGCCTTGGCTTCGGGCATCTGGTCGACCATCTTCAACCCGGCATTACGCAACCAGCGCAGCGGCAGTTGATCGGCCTGGAACAAGCGCTCAAAGCCTTCCATCGCCGCCATCAGGGCCAGGTTATGGGGCATGCGTCGGCGCTCGTAACGGCTGAGCACCTTCACATCGGCCAGACGTTCACCGCGCTTGGTGGCCGACAACAACACTTCGGCCAGCACCGCCGCATCGAGGAAACCCAGGTTGACGCCCTGCCCGGCCAATGGATGGATGACATGGGCGGCGTCGCCGATCAATGCCAGGCCCTCGGCCACATAGCGTTTGGCGTGGCGCTGACGCAAGGGTACGCACACACGCGGATCGGCGCTGATCACGCTACCGAGGCGCCCTTCAAAGGCGCGCTCCAGTTCACGGCAGAAGCTTTCATCATCCAGCGCCATCAGGCGTTCGGATTCAACCGGCGTAGTCGACCAGACGATCGAGCACCAATCTTGCTGCCCGTCCCGCTCCAGCGGCAAAAACGCCAGCGGACCGGTGTCGGTAAAGCGTTGCCAGGCCGTGCGCTGGTGCGGCTGGCTGCTGCGCACGCTGGTAACGATGGCGTTATGCAGGTAGTCCCATTCACGGGTCGCGGTGCCGGTCAGGCGGCGCACGGCGGAGTTGGCGCCATCGGCGGCCACCACCAGCGGCGCGCGCAATTTTCGGCCATCGGCCAGGGTCAGCAACCAGTCATCGCCGGAACGGCGCATCTGCTCCAGGCGCGCATTCGCCAGCAGGCCCAGGTCGCAGTCGTGCAGACGTTCGAGCAAGGCATCCTGGACCACGCGGTTCTCGACGATATGCCCGAGCACTTCGGCATGCACACTGGCCGCCGAAAAGTGGATCTGCCCGGTGCCGCTGCCGTCCCACACCTGCATCTCGCCGTACGGGCTGGCGCGTCGTTCAACGATGCCATCCCACACACCGAGGCGCTCGAGGATGCGCTGGCTGGCTGCCGACAAGGCACTCACACGGGGTTCGAAGGCCGCCTCGCGGTCGAACGGCTTGACGCTCAGCGGGCTGCCGTCGAGCAGCAGCACTTGCAGGCCGCTGCCTTGCAATGCCAGCGCCAGGGCGCTTCCGACCATTCCGGCCCCGACAATCAGCACATCTGCGCGCCTGTCCATGCTTTAAGCCTGTCTCGCTGGCGGCTTGCACCGCACGTAAAAGGATTGATGAGTCTCACGCATCGGGACGCGTCCCCAGGCCCATGGCCTGACGGGCGAACCAACGCTTGGCCGGCGGCAACAGGTCCAGGCCCAGCAGGCCCATATTGCGGCCCAGGGCGACCAGCGGTTGCGCGCTGCCAAACAGCCGCGTGACCTGGTCGGAGAAACCCACGGTCAACTTCTGATCCATGCGCTGACGCTCGCGATAAGCCTGCAACGTCGCCAGGTCACCCGGCACCGCCGGCCCGGCCAGCAAGGCCTCGGCCAAGGCGTGCGCATCACGCAGGGACAGGTTGAACCCCTGCCCGGCAATCGGGTGCAGGCTGTGGGCGGCATTGCCGAGGATCGCCAGGTGCGAGCGCACTTGCTCTTCGGCTTCCACCAGGGTCAACGGATACAGATGACGGGCGCCGACTTGCTTGAGGGTGCCCAGGCGGTAGCCGAATACGCCCTGCAATTCACTCAGGAAGCTGCGTTCATCGAGATTGGCCAGGCGCTGTGCGTCCATGCCGATACGGGTCCATACCAGTGCGCAACGGTTGTCCGGCAGCGGCAGCAGGGCCATCGGGCCTTCATCGGTGAAACGCTCGAACGCTTCGCCGTTGTGGGCTTCGCTCGGAGTGATGTTAGCGATCAGCGCGCTCTGGTTGTATGGGCGGGTTTTCACGCCAATGCCCAGTTGCTCGCGCAGGCCGGAGCGGCCGCCGTCGGCGAGCACCGCGAGGTCGCATTCCAGCACGGTTTCATCGTTGAGGGTCAGGCGGTAGCCATCGGGCAGCGGCTCCATGCGTGTGACTTCCGCCGGGCAGCGCCAACTCACCACGTCCTTGTCCAGGCCTTGCCACAGGCATTGGCCGAGCCAGGCGTTTTCCACCACATAACCAAGGGCCGGCACGCCCTCCTCCATGGCGGACAGTCGCGCGGTGGAGAAGCGTCCACGGTCCGACACATGGATCTGCTTGATCGGCTCGGCGCGGCGCGAGATCTGCTGCCACAGGCCCAGGCGCTGATAAATCTGCCGGGCGCCGTAGGACAGCGCCGAAGACCGCGCATCGTAGCTCGGCTGGTAGCTGTCGCCGGGCGCGAAGGCTTCGATCAGCACGATCTTCCAGCCACGCGCCTTGGCACCGGCCTGCAACGCCAGCGCCAGGCTCGCGCCCACCAGGCCGCCACCGATAATCGCCAGGTTGACCCGGCTCATCGGGCGGCCGCCATCAGGGCTTCGATTTCAACGACGCTCTTGGGGGCGCCGCCGGTCAGGATTTCACAGCCTTGCTTGGTCACCACCACGTCGTCCTCGATACGTACACCAATGCCACGCCATTTTTTCGCGACGGTCTGGTTATCCGGCGAGATATAAATGCCCGGTTCCACCGTCAGCGCCATGCCAACTTCCAGCACACGCCACTCGCCACCCACCTTGTACTCGCCGACGTCATGCACATCCATTCCCAGCCAATGGCCGGCGCGGTGCATATAGAAGGGTTTGTAGGCTTCACTGGCGATCAGTTCGTCGACGTCGCCCTTCAGCAACCCCAGCTTCACCAGCCCGGCAGTGATGACCTGCACCGTCGCCTCGTGGGCCTGGTTCCAATGCTTGTTCGGCGCGATCTCGGCAAAGGCGGCTTCCTGGGAAGCCAGCACGATTTCATAGATCGCCTTCTGTTCCGGCGAAAATTTGCCATTGACCGGCCAGGTGCGCGTGATGTCGCTGGCGTAACAGTCGATTTCGCAACCGGCATCGATCAGCACCAGGTCACCGTCCTTGAGCACGGCGTCATTCTGCTGGTAATGCAGGATGCAGCTGTTGCGCCCGGTGGCGACGATGGAGCCATAGGCCGGCATCTTCGCGCCGCCCTTGCGGAATTCGTAATCCAGTTCGGCTTCCAGGCTGAACTCATGCAAGCCGGCGCGGCTGGCCTGCATGGCCTTTACATGGGCCGCGCAGGAAATTCGCGCTGCCTCGCGCATCACCTTCACTTCTGCCGCCGATTTATACAGGCGCATGTCGTGGAGCAGATGATCCAGGGCAACAAACTCGTTCGGTGGCTGGGCGCCAAGGTGCGCTTTGGAGCGGATGACGTTGATCCACTCCATCAGGTGCCGATCGAATTCGGCGTTGCTGCCCATGGCCGAATACACCCGGTCGCGGCCTTCGATCAGGCCGGGCAGGATGTCGTCGATATCGGTGATGGGGAAGGCATCGTCGGCGCCAAAGTCACGGATGGCACCTTCGGTACCGGCACGCAGGCCGTCCCACAATTCGCGCTCGGCATTGCGTTCGCGGCAGAACAGCACGTACTCGCCATGCTGGCGACCGGGCATCAGCACGATCACCGCTTCTGGTTCGGGGAAACCGCTCAGGTACTGGAAGTCACTGTCCTGGCGATAGACGTGCTCCACATCGCGATTGCGGATCGCCACGGCGGCAGCCGGCAGGATCGCGATGCTGTTGGGTTCCATCTGCGCCATGAGCGCCTTGCGACGCCGGGTGTATTCCGCTTTGGGGATATGGATCATGGGCAGATGGGCTTCCTTTCTCTTTTAGTGCAGCGAAGGCTTGGGTGCAGCAGGCTCAGCGGACTTCCTGGTCTCGGTGAACAGCAGCAATGGCGCGACGCGCAGGTATTCCATGACTTCCATGTAGTCGCCTTCGCCGTCTTCGGATTCTTCCAGGGCATCTTGCACCTGGGAGATGGCCGCCAGGTCCTGCAGCACTTCCTTGGCGTCGGTGCTCAGCTCCAGGCCGCCGGCATTCACGCCGAAACCGTGGAGGAAGCCCTGGCACCATTGGCCCAGTGCGGCGGCGCGTTCGGGGAGCGGTGCATCGTCGGTCGGCAGCAGCAGGACCACGGTGACGTCATCACCGGTCAGTTCGCCCTTGACCATCTCTTGCAGGCCGATCAGCGCGTTGCGCACGTTGTCGGTCGGTTCGGTTTCCAGCAGCTCGGCCACATCGGCCAGCCAGTTGTCGGCATCAAAGCCAACACCGGTGCAACTGCGGCCGAGCAGCACGCCATGCAGCTCGGCGGGCGAGCAAGGATGGCCGCTGGTGCTCAGCAGTTTGGAAAAAGCATCGTACGGGGAGTTCTGAATGGGCATGGTGAGCTAGGCGCCAGACGGCGCAATGTCTAGAATGGAGCGCTGTATCCTAGCACCGGCAGACGTACCAAGACTATCGAGGGCGTCAGATCGTTTATCCTGCAGTTGCCATTCATCAGACAAATCCAGTGGAACCCAATGGAAGACACCGACCTGCAAGCGCTGATGGCCAGACTCGAATTGCTAATTACTCGGGTCGAGCAACTTAAGAGTCAAAACGGACTCCTATTAGCTCAGGAAAAGACCTGGCGCGAGGAACGCGCTCACCTCATTGAAAAAAACGAAATCGCCCGGCGTAAGGTCGAATCGATGATTTCGCGCCTGAAGGCCCTGGAGCAAGACTCATGAGTTCAAGCAATAGCGTCACCGTGCAGATCCTCGACAAAGAATATTCGATCATCTGCCCCCAGGAAGAGCGCAACAACCTGGTGAGCGCCGCCCGCTACCTGGACGGCAAGATGCGTGAAATCCGCAGCAGCGGCAAAGTCATCGGCGCCGACCGCATCGCCGTGATGGCCGCACTGAACATTACCCACGACCTGCTGCATAAGCAGGAACGCCCTGACGTACAGGCCAGCGGCTCGACGCGCGAGCAGGTGCGCGACCTGCTCGAACGCGTCGACCTGGTGCTTTCCAGCGACACAGAGCAACCCAAGGGCTGATTGCCGCGACTGTTTAAGGTATACTCGCCCCACTCCCTGGCGTGCTTGCCAGTCGGCGATGTCCCGGAGCCGATTCGCACTACCCTGGAAGTTGCACGTTGGGCTGGTGTGCATGTCCGCTAGACGGAAAGCCTTAAAGCCTACTGCTTCTTCCACCTTGAACTTTCGGGTTCAAGGGCTGAGTCGACAGCGGCTCTGTCGGGGAGCCTGAATTCCAGAACTCAATGCCAGTCCCCGGACTGGCATTGTTTTATGAGCCGAAAAACCATGAACGAACCTGCGCCGCTTTCCCGTCCGCACCTTCGACGCATGTTGCGCAAAGCCCGCCGCGCCCTCACGCCCAGCGAGCAGCGCCAGGCCGCCCATGGCCTGTATCGGCAACTGGCACAGCACCCGCTGTTTCGCCGGGCCAAACATATTTCCCTGTATCTACCGACGGACGGTGAAATCGATCCGCGCCTGCTGCTGCGTGCGGCACAGCGCCGGGGCAAGGCCACTTACCTGCCGGTGCTCAGCGCCTGGCCACGGACCAAGATGGTGTTCCAGCGCGTGAAGCCTGGGGAAACGTTGCTGCCCAATCGCTTTCGCATTTTGGAGCCACGGGTCAACGCCAGGCGCCAGCGCAAGGTATGGGCGCTGGATCTGGTGTTGCTGCCGTTGGTGGGGTTCGATGATGCCGGTGGCCGCCTGGGCATGGGCGGCGGTTTCTACGACCGCAGCCTCGCCTATCTGGCACGCCGCAAAAGCTGGCGCAAGCCGGCGCTGCTGGGCCTGGCCCATGAATGTCAGAAGGTTGATCGATTGGCACAGGCCAGCTGGGATGTGCCGTTGGCTGGCGCCGTTACCGACAGGCAGTGGTATGTCGCAGAAACGCCGCAGGAAGCTACGGCGTCTTGAAGAAGGGTCAGCGCTTGAAGGGTTGCGGCTGCTGAACCAGTTCGACTGGCGCATCGGTCTTGTTCGACCACAAGCTTTGCGCATACCCGGTGGTCACGACGCCCAGACCAAACAAAATCACCAATATCCATAGTAAATCCGGTTTACGTTGCATCGATTGCCCCCCTTCAGGCATCTCGTACACGATGACAACAACGTTCCAAAGTAGTCCGTTGCAGCTGCGTCAAGCTTAAAATCCCGGCATTCTGCGATAACGTGAACCAACACGCAAACCTTGACGCCAACCGACTGTCGGTTTGTCATCAAATTGCCTGACAACTTGCCCACCGCCTTTTTCAGGAGCGCAAAAATGGCCTACTGGCTGATGAAATCCGAGCCCGACGAACTCTCCATCAACGGCCTGGAAACGCTGGGCGAAGCGCGCTGGGACGGGGTCCGCAACTACCAGGCACGCAACTTCCTGCGCGCCATGGCGGTGGGTGACCAATTTTTCTTCTACCACTCCAGTTGCCCCGAGCCCGGCATTGCCGGCATCGGCAAGATCATCGCGGCCGCCTATCCGGACCCTACCGCGCTGGAGCCGGACAGCCATTACTTCGACGCCAAGGCCACCCCGGAGAAAAACCCGTGGAGTGCGATCAATGTCGCGCACGTCCAGACCTTTCCCAAGGTGCTGGGCCTGGGCTATCTGAAACAGCAAACCGCCCTCGCCGAATTGCCCCTGGTACAAAAGGGCAGTCGCTTGTCCGTGATGCCGGTCACGGCAGAACAATGGGCGGCGGTGCTGGCACTGCGCTGACCAGAACCCTGCGGTCACGCTCCCGGCGCATGCATCTGCACCTGAACCGGGTTAGGCTTGCGCTTCATTTGACCGGCATCAACGCCCCTCGGGCTGCCTCGGTCAAACTAGGACGCTAACGCCGCAGGATGCACCCATGTCGATCACGCCCCGCTCCTCCCACCTGTTTGCCGCTTTGTTGATTGCCTTGTTGCTCGCCGCCGGCGGCTTCGGTTACTGGAAGTCCACCCAGGATCGCCTGCCCGAAGGCTTGGGCATGGGCAACGGCCGCCTGGAATCCACCGAAGTGCAGATCGCCGCCAAGATCCCCGGTCGCCTGGCGGAGGTGCGGGTGGATGAAGGTGACAAGGTGCTCAAGGGCCAGTTGCTGGCGCGCATGGACACCCGCACCCTGGAAGCCCAGCGCGCCCAGGCCGAAGCCGAAGTGCTGCGCGCCAGGGAAAACTTCGCCGCCGCCGAGGCCAATGTGCAACTGCGCCAAAGCGAGCAACTGCTGGCCAACCAGGAACTCAAGCGCACCCAGGAACTGTACAAGCGCGGCTTTGCCAGCAGCCAGTTGATCGACCAGCAGCAGGCCCGCCAGAACACCGGCAACGCCGCCGTGATCGCCGCGCAAGCCCAGGTCAATTCGGTCAAGGCCGCCATCGGTGCCGCCCAGGCCCAGGTCGCCCAGTTGACCAGCGAAATCGATGACAGCAGCCTGCGCGCGCCCATCGACGGCATTATCCAACTGCGCCTGGCCGAGCCCGGCGAGGTCCTCGGTGCCGGCGGGCGCGTGCTGTTGTTGATCGACCCCGAGGATCAGTACATGAACCTCTACCTGCCCGCCTCCGTCACCGGGCGCCTGACGGTTGGCAGCGACGCACGCATCCTGCTCGATGCCCTGCCCCAGCAACCGCTGCCGGCGAAAATCAGTTTTGTTGCCGCCAAGTCGCAGTTCACCCCCAAGGAAGTGGAAACCCGCGACGAACGCCAGAAACTGGTGTTTCGCGTCAAGCTGCGCCTGACCCAGCCCAGCGCCGTGCCCCAGGCCAAACCGGGCATGCCCGGCGCCGGCTACGTGCGCATGGCTGACATCGACTGGCCGGCCAACCTGCAATGACCGGCCTGGCGCTGCACGCCACCGCCATCAACCACCGTTACGGCAAGCAGCAGGCCTTGATCGACATCGCCTTCAGCCTGCCCACCGGCACCCGCTGCGGACTGATCGGCCCGGATGGTGCAGGCAAGTCGAGCCTGTTGGGGTTGATCGCCGGGGTTAAAAAGCTCCAGGACGGCCAACTGGAGGTGCTCGGCGGCTCCATCCAGGACCGCCGCCACCGCAACAGCCTGTACCCGCGCATCGCCTTCATGCCCCAGGGCCTGGGCGGCAACCTGTACCCCGAACTGTCCATCAGCGAAAACATCCGCTTCTTCGCCACGCTGTTCGGCCTGTCCAAAGCCGACTGCGACCAGCGCATGCACAACCTGCTGTTGGCCACCGACCTCGCGCGCTTCGCCGAGCGGCCGGCCGGCAAGCTCTCCGGTGGCATGAAGCAGAAGCTCGGCCTGTGCTGCGCGCTGATCCACGACCCGGACCTGTTGATCCTCGACGAACCCACCACCGGCGTCGACCCGCTGTCGCGGCGGCGCTTCTGGGAACTGGTCGAGACCGTACGCAGCGAGCGCCCGCAACTGACGCTGCTGGTAGCCACCGCCTACATGGAAGAAGCCGAGCAATTCGAACATTGCCTGATGCTTGACCGTGGCAAGCTGATCGCCGACGGGCTCAGCAGCGAACTGGCGGCAGCGACCCCCAGCGGCAAACTGGATGAGGCCTTCACCCACTTCCAGGGCGACAGCGCCCACGACAACCAACCACTGGCGATCCCGCCAAGGGAAAACGCCAACACCGATATCGCCATCGAAGCCCACGACCTGACCCTGCGCTTCGGCGACTTCACGGCGGTGAACAAGGTCAGCTTTGCCATCGGCCGTGGCGAGATCTTCGGCTTCCTCGGCTCCAACGGCTGTGGCAAGACCACCACGATGAAAGTCCTCACCGGGCTGATGCCGGCCACCGAAGGCAGCGCCACGCTGCTGGGCAACCCGGTGAACGCCAAGGACCTGGCCACCCGCAAGCGCGTAGGGTTCATGTCGCAAAGCTTCTCGCTGTATGGCGAGCTGAGCGTGCGCCAGAATCTGGTGCTGCATGCACAACTGTTCGATTTGCCCAAGGCCGACAGCGGCCCGCGCATCGATGAGCTGATCCAGCGCTTCGACCTCGGTGAAGTGGCCGAGCAGCCGTCCGGGGAGCTGCCCCTCGGCCTGCGCCAACGCTTGTCATTGGCCGTGGCGGTGCTGCATCGCCCGGAAGTATTGATCCTCGATGAGCCCACCTCGGGCGTCGACCCGGCAGCCCGGGATGATTTCTGGCGGCTGTTGATCGAGTTGTCCCGTGAACAAGGGGTGACGATCTTCCTGTCTACCCACTTCATGAATGAAGCCCAGCGCTGCGACCGCATCTCCTTGATGCATGCCGGCAAGGTACTGGCCTGCGACACACCGGACGCACTGCAACGGCAATTCAACGGCGACACCCTGGAAGCCGCGTTCGTCACCTGCCTTGAGCAAGCCCAAGGCGATGCCGAACCCGGCACGTCGGCCAAAACCGTCAGCGAAACCCATGCGCCGCCCATCAGCAAGCGTGGTTTCAGCCTGTCTCGCCTGCTGGCCGTGGCCAGCCGCGAAGGCAAGGAATTGCTGCGCGACAAAGTGCGCATGGCCTTCGCCCTGCTCGGTGCGATGTTCATGATGGTGATCTTCGGCTACGGCATTTCCCTGGACGTGGAAAACCTCGCCTTCGCCGTCTACGACCAGGACCAGACGCCACAAAGCCGCGCCTATCTGGAAGCCTTCCGCAGCTCGCGCTACTTCGCCGAGCAGGCGCCGATCCATAACGCCCCTGAATTGCACCGACGCCTGCAACGCTCGGAAATCAAACTGGCCCTGGAGATCCCGCCCGGCTTTGGTCGCGATCTCTATGCCGGGCGCCAACCCACCGTGGCCGCGTGGCTCGATGGCGGCATGCCGTTTCGTGCGGAAACCAGCCGCAACTATGTAGAGGCGGTGCACCAGGGCAACCTGCAGCAACTGGCCGAACTGAGCAGCCTGCCGCGCAGCACCCAGGCAGCCGCCAAACTGGAAACCCGTTTTCGCTATAACCAGGACGTGGTCAGCGTGAATGCCATCGGCCCGGGCGTGATGGCACTGATCCTGGCGTTTATCCCGGCGATGCTCACCGCCCTGGGCATCGTGCGCGAGAAAGAACTGGGTTCGATCACCAACTTCTACGCCACACCCCTGACGCGCCTGGAATTCCTGCTCGGTAAACAGGCGCCTTACCTGGCCGTGAGCCTGGTCAACCTGGCGCTGCTGGTGGCGATGAATCGCTGGCTGTTCGGCGTGCCGTTCAAGGGCAGCGGCCTGACGCTGGCGTTTGGCGGGCTGCTGTATGTGCTGGCCACCACCAGCATGGGCCTGCTGATTTCCGCGTTCACCCGCACCCAGATCGCGGCGATCCTCGGCACCATGATCATCACCAGCCTGCCAACCATCCAGTTTTCCGGGCTGATCGTGCCGCGCTCGTCCCTGGAGGGCGCCGCCGCCTTGATGGGCGCACTGTTTCCGGCCGGGCACTTTCTGGATATTGCCGTGGGCACCTTCACCAAGGCCCTGGATCTGCGCCAGTTGTGGCCGCAATGCCTGGCGCTGTTCGGCTTCTTTATCGGGTTCACCGGGTTGAGCCTGGTCATGCTCAAGAAGCAGGAGGCCTGATGCACAAGCTCGCACACATCTTCCGGCTGGGCATCAAGGAACTCACCAGCCTGCGTCACGACAGCGTCTTGCTGCTGTTTCTGTTCTACGCCTTCACCGTCGCCATCTACATGCCCGCCGCCGGCTCGGTGATCGGCGTGCACAACGCCAGCGTGGCGTTTGTCGATGAAGACCACAGCGCGCTCTCCCGGCAGATGGCCGAGGCGCTGCAACCGCCCGAGTTCCAAGCACCGGCGCCGTTGGCCTATGACCAGCTGGACAAGGTGATGGACAGCGGCCAGTACACCTTCGTGATCAACGTACCGGCCAACTTCCAGGCCGACCTGTTGGCCGGTCGCCAGCCTGGCGTGCAGGTGAACGTCGACGCCACGGCGATGAGCCAGGCGTTCATGGGCGCGGGCTATATCGGGCGGATCTTCCAACGCGAATTGCTCAGCTACAGCGGGCAAACCGACGCCACCCGCCAGGCGCCCGCGCTGCTCACGACCAGAGCACTGTTCAACACCAACCTGGAGGGCGGCTGGTTCCTGGCCGTGATCCAGATCGTCAACAACATCACCATCCTGGCCATCGTGCTCACCGGCACCGCATTGCTGCGTGAGCGCGAGCACGGCACCCTCGACCACCTGCTGGTACTGCCGCTGACCGCACTGGAAATCATGCTGGCGAAAATCTGGAGCAATATGCTGGTGGTGGTGCTGTGCACCTGGCTATCGCTGGAGGTGGTGGTCAAAGGGCTGCTCGGCGTGCCGCTGGCCGGGTCGCTGGGGTTGTTCCTGTTTGTGACTGCCCTGTATCTGTTTGCCAGTACGGCACTGGGGATCTTCCTCGCCACCCTCGCCCGCTCGACGCCACAGTTCGGCTTGCTGGCGATCCCGGTGATTATCCCGATGCTGTTGTTATCAGGCGGCAGCACGCCGCTGGACAGCATGCCCGAGTGGTTGCAGTGGGTGATGCAGGGCTCGCCGTCGACGCACTTTGTGAGCCTGAGCGCAGCGATTTTGTTTCGCGATGCGGGGGTGAGTGTGGTGTGGCCGGACTTGCTGGCGCTGGCGGGGATCGGGCTGTTGTTTTTTGCGGTGGCGTTGGCGCGGTTCAGGAAGAGCCTGGCTTCCTGAACCGCAAGCCAGGCTGATTACTGAATGATCAGGTTATTGAACAGCAGGTCTTCCACCATGGGCTTGCCCGTCTCGTCGTTCATCACTTGCTGGGTTTGCTTGAGGGCTTCCTGGCGCAGCTTCTCCTTGCCGTCGACCGTGCTCATGGCCTCGTTGGTCTGCTGGGTGAACAGCGCGACCAACTGGTTACGGATCAATGCGTCGTTGGCCTTGACCGCTTTGGCGGCTTCTTCGCCGGTCACGCGCAGGGCGATGTCGGCCTTGAACACTTTGAGCTTGGCTGTGCCATCCAGGCCGTAGTTACCCACGAACGGCGGGCTCAGGCTGATATAGCTGACCTTCGGCGCCTCGCCTTCTTTGGCTTCTTCGGCCTGGGCTGCCATCGGCAAGGTCAGGGCCAGCATCAATAGGATCCACGCTTTCACAGTTCATTCCTCACATTCGGTTGCCGGGTAGCATAACGCTAGCAAGGCAGAGCACAAGCTTATGGCGACTTAT
Source organism: Pseudomonas sp. S3E12 (assembly GCF_001702295.1). Lineage (NCBI taxonomy): Bacteria > Pseudomonadati > Pseudomonadota > Gammaproteobacteria > Pseudomonadales > Pseudomonadaceae > Pseudomonas > Pseudomonas sp. S3E12. The sequence goes on along the minus strand of NZ_MBDT01000002.1, from coordinate 401,728 downwards.
CAGGGCCGAGCATGCTCGTTGACCCACAGGCCTACCCTCCTACACTTATCGGCCACGACACCAAAAGGAATAGCCCGATGAAAGCTGTGCTGTGCAAAGCCTTCGGCCCCGCCGAAACCCTGGTGCTGGAAGACGTCGCAAGCCCCACGATCAAGAAGAACGAAATCCTGCTGGACGTGCATGCCGCCGGGGTCAACTTCCCCGACACCCTGATCATCGAGGGTAAATACCAGTTCAAGCCGCCCTTCCCGTTCTCGCCGGGTGGCGAGGCATCGGGGGTGGTCAGCGAAGTCGGGGAAAAGGTCAGCCACCTGAAAGTCGGCGACCGGGTCATGGCACTGACCGGCTGGGGCAGCTTTGCCGAGCAGGTCGCGGTGCCAGGCTACAACGTGCTGCCGATCCCGCCGAGCATGGACTTCAACACCGCCGCTGCCTTCAGCATGACCTACGGCACCTCCATGCACGCGCTGAAACAACGCGCCAACCTGCAACCTGGCGAAACCCTGCTGGTGCTCGGTGCTTCCGGTGGCGTGGGCCTGGCCGCCGTGGAAATCGGCAAGGCCATGGGCGCGCGGGTGATCGCCGCCGCGAGCAGTGCCGACAAACTCGCCGTGGCCAAGGCTGCCGGCGCCGATGAACTGATCAACTACAGCGAAGCCAGCCTCAAGGACGAGATCAAGCGCCTGACCGACGGTAACGGCGCCGATGTGATCTACGACCCGGTGGGCGGCGACCTGTTTGACCAGGCCATTCGCGCGATTGCCTGGAACGGCCGCCTGCTGGTGGTGGGTTTTGCCAGCGGGCGCATCCCGGAGCTGCCGGTGAACCTGGCGTTGCTCAAGGGTGCGGCGGTGGTCGGGGTGTTCTGGGGTTCGTTTGCCCAGCGCCAGCCCCAGGACAATGCGGCGAACTTCCAGCAACTGTTCACTTGGTACGGTGAGGGCAAGCTCAAGCCGTTGGTGTCGCAGGTGTATCCGCTGGAGCAGGCCGCTCAGGCGATTAATGACCTCGGGCAGCGCCGGGCGGTAGGCAAGGTCGTCGTCCAGACCCGCTGACCGATCTGAAATGCAATCAAATGTGGGAGGGGGTTTGCCCCCTCCCACATTGGTTCTCCTGCGGTCTTAAAATCGATAACGACCCACACGTATCCATTTACGACATGTTCATAAGAGAACATGCAATTGCTCTCATTTCCTGTGTTTGCGCATAAGAGGCAATGCTATTTTCGGTAACGAAACTGTAACATTCGCATCCGCAGTCAAAACAAGAAATTTGGAGCTCTTGAATGTTTGCTTTCTTTCGTCCTGCCGCACACCAGGCGCTTCTGCCTGAAGAAAAAATCGACAGTACCTACCGACGGCTGCGCTGGCAGATCTTCGCCGGTATTTTCTTCGGTTATGCCGGGTATTACCTGCTGCGCAAAAACTTCTCCCTGGCCATGCCCTACCTGATCGACGAGGGTTACACCCGGGGTGAGCTGGGCCTGGCGATGTCGGCGATCGCGATCGCCTATGGCCTGTCCAAGTTCCTCATGGGCCTGGTGTCCGACCGCTCCAACCCGCGTTACTTCCTGCCCTTCGGCCTGCTGGTTTCAGCCGGGGTGATGTTCATTTTCGGTTTCGCGCCTTGGGCGACGTCCAGCGTGACCATGATGTTCATTTTGCTGTTCATCAACGGCTGGGCCCAGGGCATGGGCTGGCCGCCCAGTGGCCGGACCATGGTGCACTGGTGGTCGCAGAAAGAACGCGGCGGCGTGGTGTCGGTGTGGAACGTGGCGCACAACGTCGGCGGCGGCCTGATCGGCCCGCTGTTCCTGCTGGGCATGGCCTGGTTCAACGACTGGCATGCGGCGTTCTACGTACCGGCCACGGTGGCCTTGGCGGTGGCGGCATTTGCCTTCATCACCATGCGCGACACCCCGCAATCGGTCGGTCTGCCACCGATTGAGAAATACAAGAACGACTACCCGGAAGGCTACGACGCCAGCCACGAAGACGAATTCAGCGCCAAGGAAATCTTCGTCAAGTACGTGCTGCGCAACAAAATGCTCTGGTACATCGCCTTCGCCAACGTGTTCGTCTACCTGCTGCGCTACGGCGTACTGGACTGGGCGCCGACCTACCTCAAGGAAGCCAAGCACTTCACGGTGGATAAATCGTCCTGGGCGTACTTCTTCTACGAGTGGGCAGGTATTCCGGGCACGCTGCTGTGCGGCTGGATGTCGGACAAGATCTTCCGTGGCAACCGTGGCCTGACCGGCATCGTGTTCATGGCGCTGGTGACCGTGGCGACCCTGGTGTACTGGCTCAACCCGCCGGGCAACCCGATGGTCGACATGATCGCGCTGATCTCGATCGGCTTTTTGATCTACGGCCCGGTGATGCTGATCGGCCTGCAGGCGCTGGAACTGGCACCGAAGAAAGCCGCCGGTACGGCTGCGGGCTTCACCGGTCTGTTCGGCTACCTGGGCGGTTCGGTGGCAGCCAGTGCGGCCATGGGCTACACCGTGGACCATTTTGGCTGGGACGGTGGTTTCGTGCTGCTGATCGGCGCGTGCCTGCTGGCCATCGCGTTCCTGATCCCAACGCTGCGACACACCAACAGCGTCAGCTCGGCGCGTTAATCGCCTGAGCAATCCTTGGCACAACGCTTGAGCCGCGCCTCCAGGTTTTTATCTGGCATGGCGTGGCTACGCAGGGCGTTGACGGTCTGCTCGACATAATCGCGAGTAGTGCCGTAACGCCCGCAAGCGCTTTGCAGCACGTGGTTCAGCACGATATCGGGCAGGTTGCCGGCGTAGCTGGGCAAGTGCCGCTCCAACACAAACCCCAACGCCTGCACCTGGCTGCCATCTTCAAGGCGGCAACTGAGCCAGTGCGGCCGGTAGGACGGGTAAGGCATCTCGCGCTGCCACAAGGCGTAAAGCGAAGCCTCCAGTTGATCTTCCGGCAAGCGGTAGGCAAAGCCGCTGCACGAGCCTCCGCGATCCAGGCCAAAGACCAGGCCCGGCAACTCCGGCGTGCCCCGATGCTCGTGGGACCACAGGTACAAACCCCGGTGATAACCGTGGACCCGTGCCCGCACCCGCTCAGTCGACGAACATTCCGGGCGCCAGATCAGCGAACCATATGCAAATAGCCAGACCGGCCCACCCTTGTGCCGGCCCATGGTGGCCTGCATCGAGCTCATTAACTGTTCGTGAGTGAGTTGCGGCCCCAGATCGAGCCGCGGAGGGTAAGCCAATTGCAAAAGATCGGATTCAATGGCGGTCATGGCGAAAAGCGGTGCGCCTCCTGTGTGTTACCAGTTGTAAGCAACTTTACCGTAATAAAACGCGCCGCTGTAACCGTACGGCGAAAAAGTGCTATAGGCCAGATTGCCACCACTGCTGGCGAAGGCGTTGACCTTCTCCGGGTATTTATCGGTGACGTTGTCGCCGCCCAGGGTGAAGGTCCAATTCTTCAGCCTGTAGTCCGCCGACAGGTCCAGCACCCAGGCGGCCTTGAAGGTCTGATCGTTGACCTTGTCCGCCTGGTAACTGGTGAACTCACCATAGCGCACCAGGTTGCTGTGCAGGGCCCAATGGCCGTAAGTGAAGTCGTTACCCAGGCTCAGCTTGTGCTGCGGCGTGGTATCCCCCAGCAAACCGATGCGTTCGCGGCGGTCCACTCGCACCAGGTTCGCGCCCAGGCTGTCGAGAATGGCCGGGTTGGCCTTCACATCCGTCACCTTGGTGTGGTTGTAGTTGTAGCCCACGGTGCTGTTCCAGCGGATGCCGCTGTCGAACTGATAGCGATAGTTGGCGACCAGGTCGACGCCGTCGGTGCTGGTGTCGGTGGCGTTGGTGAAGTAGCGGGCGGTGGTGTAGTCGATATTGCCAACACCGTTGGCCTGCAAATAGGCGCGCGTCGCCGCGTTTATACCGAGGTTGGACGACAGGCTGATACGGTCACGGATGTCGATGCGGTACACATCCACCGTCACCGTCAGGTCATCGGCCGGCTCCAGCACCAGCCCAAGGCTGTAGTTGCGCGACTTCTCGGCCTTGAGGTCTTCGGCGCCGAGCAAACGCGCGACCTGGCTGTTGGCCGGGAACGTGCCGGCTTCCTGGATGGTGCTGCCGATCAGCTGCGATGAGGTGTAGGCGAAGTTCTGCTGGGCCAGGGATGGCGCGCGGAAACCGTTGGAAACACTGCCGCGCACGGCCACCTGCGGGGTGAAGTCATAACGGGCTGAGAGCGAGCCACTGACATTCGAGCCAAAATCGCTGTAGTCCTCGTGGCGCACCGCCGCCGAAGCACTGAGTTTTTCGGTGAAGTTGGTTTCCAGGTCCAGGTACTGGGCCCAGTTGTGGCGCGTGCTGGTGCCCGCGTCGGCATCACGGAAACCACCCAGGCCAGAGCTGCCGGTCTGGTAGTAGGAGGCCGGCTCGCCCGCCTCGATTTCATAACCCTGGTGCAGGTATTCACCGCCAAACGCCACGGACACCGGGTAAGGCAGCCAGCCCACGTCGAACTCGCGGGACAGGTCCAGGCTGACTTGCTTCTGGTCGTTGCTCAGGGTGCCGTTGTCGAACTTGCGCGGCGTGGCCAGGCCCAGGGAGGTGTTGATGGTTTCGGTGCTGAGTGCGTACTGGTTCTTGCCATAGTTGGCCGACAGGTCGTAATGCCAGTCGTAGGCCAGCAAACCGCGCAGGCCCACCACCAACGAGGTGTCTTCAAGGTTGCCCTTGATCAGCGGCAGGTAACCGTTGGGGTTGAGCGCCGGGATGTTGTTGGACGCATTGCTCGCGCGGAAGAACGCCGCCGTCTCGCCGCGCCGCTTGCTATAGCCGCCGAAGGTGTAGAACTCGGCCGCATCGTTGAAGGAATATTCGGAGTTGAACTGGAACTTGCCTTCATTGGTGGCCGGCTCACCCTGGCGGAACACCTGCTGGCCGTAAGTGGTAGAGCCAACGCTGCCAGGCCGGAAGTCTTTACCGGCACGGTTGGTGTAATCGTTATCGGCCCCTTCGGCCGACAGGTTGATAAAACCGTTGTCGCCCAGTGCCAGGCCGGTGTTGCCGCTGACATTGCGCTGGATACCATCGCCCTTCTTGTATTCGCCGAACTTGGTGGAGATCGAACCGCCATGGTCGGCATGCTTGAGGATCACGTTGATCACCCCGGCAATCGCATCCGAGCCGTAGCGCGCGGAAGCACCGTCACGCAGCACTTCGATATGGTCCACCGCCGACAGCGGGATCGCGTTCAGGTCCGCCGGTGCCGACCCACGGCCCACCGCGCCGCCCAGGTTGACGAAGGCACTGGTGTGGCGGCGCTTGCCGTTGACCAGCACCAGCACCTGATCGGGCGACAGGCCGCGCAACTGCGCGGGGCGCACCAGCTCGGCGCCATCCACCAGGCTTGGGCGCGGGAAGTTGATCGACGGAATCAGGCGCGCCAGCACCGCCCCCAACTCATCAGAGCCCGTGCTGCGCAGGCTATCGCCGGAAATCACATCGATGGGTGACAGCGAAGCACTGGCGGTACGCTCCTGGGCGCGGGTGCCGGTGACGATCACGGTGTCGAGTTTGGGTGCATCGGTGGCGGGCGCTTCGGCCGCCAGGACAGGATTGAAGCCCACAGCGGCCAGCAAATTAGCCGACAAAATCGCCGTGTACAGCGCGTGTTGCGTGTAGCTCCCCATACCGCTCCCCTTTGAATCAAGAATCAGAACGTCAGTGTTCTGAGTTCGCAAGATCGATCCGGCTGGCGGGCGGTGGCGGTCAGTTAATGGTTATTGGAAGAAAATCGGTAGTCCGTTGAGATATAGCTTAAAGATATTTATGTAACAAATTAAATACCTTTAAAGCATAAGCGAATGCATAAGCCCGATGCCCCTTTCGTCAGGATTACACAGGGCAATCCCGCTACTTTCAGGCCCGGTTCAGCCTGGGAGCACGCCAAACCGTCAAACTGGCGCGCACATCACGACCCACCTAGCCGCCCATCAAACCGCCTATCGAGGTCGCACCCATGAAGAAATTTCGACTGCCTGGCCTGCTGTTCCTGGCCCAGGCCACCACCGCACTGGCTGGCGAAACACCGCCTGCCGAGGATGACAAAGGCTTCTGGTACGCGCAGACCAGCGTCTATACCCGGCACTTCGTGCCGGACAAAGACCACAACAACAACCAGGACCTGATCGGCCTGGAGCGCAATGAGGCATCAGGATTGGTGTATGGCGGGGCGACGTTTCGCAACTCGTTCAGCCAGCGCTCTTACTACGCCTATGCAGGCAAGCGCTATGACATGGGCGACTCTGCGGTGTACCTGAAGATCACAGGCGGGGCGATCCAGGGCTATCGCGGCAAATACCGCGACAAGATCCCCCTCAATCGTTTCGGTGTGGCGCCGGTGATCATCCCGTCGGTAGGCACCCATTACGGGCCGGTGGCAGCGGAGCTGGTGCTGCTGGGGTTCAATGCCGCGATGGTGACGACCGGAGTACGTTTCTGAGCGTGCGCATGCCCCGTTCCACCGTTCCGTTGCGTCATGGCCGCGGGGCGTAGGCGAATACGTCGGCGCGCATCTGGTGCGCATCCATGCCGGCATCGACCAATGCATCCAGCGTGCCGTAGATCATCGCCGGTGAACCGCTGGCGTAGACATGCACCGCCTTGAGGTCGGCAATGTCTTCGCACACCGCTTCATGCAGCAGACCGCAGCGCCCTTCCCAGCCACACAGGTCGCTGACCACCTTGTGCAGGAACAGGTTGGGCAGTTGCAACCATTGGTCCCAGTGCTCGATCTCGTAGAAATCTTCCGGGCGACGCACGCCCCAATACAGGTGCACCGGGTGCTTGAAGCCGGACGCGCGGCAATGCTCGATCAGGCTGTGCATCTGCGCCATGCCGGTACCGGCGGCGATCAGCACCAATGGCCCGTCCGGCAGCTCGGCCAGGTGGGTGTCGCCAAAGGGCAGCTCGATGCGCGCCATCTGGTTGCGCTGCAATTGTTCCAGCAAGTTGCGCGCGCTGTCCTCGCGGGCCAGTACATGCAGTTCCAGCTCGCGACCGGCGTGGGGCGCCGACGCCAAGGAAAATGCCGACTTCTCGCCATTCTCCCGCTCAATCATCAGGTATTGCCCGGCGTGGTAACGCACCGTCTTGCCGGCCGGGGCCCGCAGGCGCACGCGCCACACATCGCCGCCCACTTCCACGCACTCGCTCAATTGGCACGACAACTTGCGCAACGGCAACTCTCCCGGCGCCAGCACGCCATCCCACAACACAATGCAATCTTCCAGCGGCTCGGCGATGCAGGTGTAGAACTCACCATGGTCGCACACCTCACCGGCTTGCTGCACCCGGCCCTCCACCAGCAGTGCGGCGCACACGTGGCACACGCCATTGCGACACGCCTGGGGGCATTCGTAGCCCAGGCGGCGCGCGCCTTCGAGGATTCGCTCGCCGGGGACCAGCTCCAGCACGGCGCCGGAAGGTTGCAGGGTTACACGCATCAATCTATTCCCAATTCTTTCCAAATCGCATCGACACGTGCCGTGACGGCCTCATCCTTGACGATCACCCGGCCCCACTCGCGGGTCGTTTCACCCGGCCATTTGTGGGTAGCGTCCAGGCCCATCTTCGAGCCCAGCCCCGACACCGGCGACGCGAAGTCGAGGTAGTCGATCGGCGTGTTGTCGATCATCACCGTGTCGCGCTTGGGGTCCATGCGCGTGGTGATGGCCCAGATCACATCGTTCCAGTCCCGGGCATTGATGTCGTCGTCGGTGACGATAACGAACTTGGTGTACATGAACTGTCGCAAAAACGACCACACACCCAGCATGACCCGCTTGGCATGGCCGGGATACGACTTCTTCATGGTCACGATGGCCATGCGATACGAGCAGCCTTCCGGCGGCAGGTAGAAGTCGGTGATTTCCGGAAATTGCTTTTGCAGGATCGGCACGAACACTTCGTTCAGCGCCACACCCAGAATCGCCGGCTCATCTGGCGGACGGCCGGTGTAGGTGCTGTGGTAGATCGGCTTGATCCGATGGGTGATGCGCTCCACGGTGAACACCGGGAAGCTGTCGACTTCGTTGTAATAGCCGGTGTGGTCGCCGTAAGGGCCTTCATCGGCCATCTCGCCGGGGTGAATCACGCCTTCCAGGATGATTTCGGCGGTGGCCGGTACCTGCAGGTCGTTGCCACGGCACTTCACCAGTTCGGTACGGTTGCCACGCAACAACCCGGCGAAGGCGTATTCGGACAGGCTGTCGGGCACCGGGGTCACGGCGCCGAGGATGGTCGCAGGGTCGGCGCCCAGGGCCACGGAGACCGGGAACGGCTTGCCGGGGTGCTTCTCGCACCATTCACGGAAGTCCAAGGCACCGCCACGATGGCTCAGCCAACGCATGATCACCTTGTTGCGGCCGATCACTTGCTGGCGGTAAATACCCAGGTTCTGGCGGTCCTTGTTCGGACCCTTGGTGACGGTCAGGCCCCAGGTGATCAGCGGGCCGACGTCGCCGGGCCAGCAGGTTTGCACCGGCAGCATGGCCAGATCGACATCATCGCCTTCGATGACCACTTCCTGGCATACCGCGTCCTTGACCACCTTGGGTGCCATGGCAATGATCTTGCGGAAGATCGGCAGCTTCGACCAGGCATCCTTCAAGCCCTTGGGCGGCTCGGGTTCCTTGAGGAACGCCAGCAGCTTGCCGATCTCGCGCAATTCGCTGACCGCCTCGGCGCCCATGCCAAAGGCCACACGCTCGGGGGTACCGAACAGGTTGCCGAGCACCGGTATGTCAAAGCCGGTCGGGTTCTCGAACAGCAGCGCCGGGCCCTTGTTACGCAAGGTGCGGTCGCAAATCTCAGTCATTTCCAGCACCGGTGAAATCGGCATCTGGATACGTTTCAACTCTCCGCGCTGCTCAAGTTGCTGCACGAAATCCCGAAGATCCTTGAATTTCATTAACCATGCCACCCGTAAAATAGGCGTACATCCTACCTGCTCTGAGGGCTGCTGGCAGCTTATCGAGGTGCTTTTGGATCAGGAACATGCTTAAAAAACGTGCAAAAAGAATGGCGCCCCTGGGGGCGCCATTCTTTTGGACCTGAAACGTCGTGATTACTTACGTTTCATCGACAGGAAGAACTCGTCGTTGGTCTTGGTGGTTTTCAGCTTGTCGATCAGGAACTCGATGGCCGCTACTTCGTCCATCGGGTGCAGCAGCTTGCGCAGGATCCACATGCGCTGCAGTTCGTCGTCGGCGGTCAGCAACTCTTCGCGGCGGGTGCCGGAGCGGTTGATGTTGATCGCCGGGAACACGCGTTTTTCCGCAATGCGACGGTCCAGGGGCAGTTCCATGTTGCCGGTACCCTTGAACTCTTCGTAGATCACTTCGTCCATCTTCGAACCGGTTTCAACCAGTGCGGTGGCGATAATGGTCAGCGAACCGCCTTCTTCGATATTCCGCGCAGCGCCGAAGAAACGCTTCGGTTTCTCCAGGGCGTGGGCATCGACACCACCGGTGAGCACCTTGCCGGAGCTCGGGATCACGGTGTTGTAGGCACGGGCCAGACGGGTGATGGAGTCGAGCAGGATCACCACGTCCTTCTTGTGTTCGACCAGGCGCTTGGCCTTCTCGATCACCATTTCGGCAACCTGCACGTGGCGGGTCGGCGGCTCATCGAACGTCGAGGCAACCACTTCGCCGCGCACGGTGCGCTGCATTTCGGTGACTTCTTCCGGACGCTCATCGATCAGCAATACGATCAGGTGAACTTCAGGATTGTTACGTGCGATATTCGCTGCAATGTTCTGCAGCATGATGGTCTTACCGGCTTTCGGCGGTGCGACGATCAGGCCACGCTGGCCTTTACCGATCGGGGCGCACAGGTCGATCACGCGACCGGTCAGGTCTTCGGTGGAACCGTTACCGGCTTCCATCTTCATGCGCACGGTCGGGAACAGCGGCGTCAGGTTCTCGAAGAGAATCTTGTTTTTCGCGTTCTCGGGACGATCGAAGTTGATCGTGTCGACCTTGAGCAGGGCGAAGTAACGCTCGCCTTCCTTCGGTGGGCGGATCTTGCCAACGATGGTGTCACCGGTGCGCAAGTTGAAACGACGGATCTGGCTCGGCGAGACATAGATGTCGTCGGGGCCGGCGAGATAGGAGGCGTCTGCAGAGCGGAGGAAGCCGAAGCCGTCCTGGAGAATCTCCAGCACGCCATCACCGGAGATTTCCTCGCCGCTTTTCGCGTGCTTTTTCAGCAGGGAGAAAATCACGTCCTGCTTGCGCGAACGGGCCATATTTTCTATGCCCATTTCTTCGGCCAGTTGGAGCAGGTCGGTAATCGGCTTTTGCTTGAGTTCAGTCAGATTCATATAGGAATGACGTAATCATTTATGGAGGGGGGGAAATTAAGCTTTTGGCTTAATGAGGCCGCGCCGCGGAGAAGGCGACAGGATCGCGTACTAATCGAAAAGGAATGCGTCGGCGACGGCTTGCAGGGGGCAGTGGAGAAACCAGTGCGGGGCCGAATGTACCACCTGAGTTTCGGAGCGTCTAGCCCTGTTTCACGAAAAAGCCCCGCTATTTGCGGGGCTTTTTGACGACGCTTAGATGTTGGCGTCGAGGAAAGCTTGCAGCTGGGACTTCGACAGCGCGCCCACCTTGGTGGCTTCGACGTTGCCGTTCTTGAACAGCATCAGCGTAGGAATACCGCGCACGCCATGCTTGGCCGGGGTTTCCTGGTTGTCGTCGATGTTCAGCTTGGCAATGGTCAGCTTGCCTTCGTAGGTGGTTGCAATGTCGTCCAGGACCGGAGCGATCATTTTGCAAGGGCCGCACCATTCAGCCCAGTAGTCAACCAGCACCGGGCCAGCAGCCTTGAGTACTTCGGCCTCAAAGGTCGCGTCGGTGACGTGCTTGATAAGATCGTTGCTCATGGATGTCTCCGGATTGTAAGCAAAAAAAACGTTGCCCATCATAGCCGCCCTTCCCCCGTTCAGGAAGCCGCCTCTGATTGAGTCTTCCTATGATGGTGCATGAGTTTGGATATAGCCCAACTCAGGGCGCAACAGGAGTCACGAAGGCAATCCCCGTGCGCAACGCCGCATTGCGTACGTGCTCCTGCATGGTTTTCTGCGCCGACGCACTGGCCCGCCGGGCCAGGGCACGCAGGATCTTGCGATGTTCCTGCCAGGTTTCCATGGCCCGCTCCGGGCGGATGAACGGTAGTTTCTGGCTTTCCAGAAACACCTCGGCACGGGCACTCAGGATGCTCACCATCGCCTGGTTGCCGCTGGCCAGCAGGATGCGCTGGTGGAATTCGAAGTCCAGCCGTGCGGCCGCTTCGAAGTCGCCGGCCTTGAGCACCTTGCGCATGGCCTCGACGTTGTCTTCCAGGCTGTCCAGCTCATCGATCGTCAGCGTGACCGCCGCCAAACCCGCCGCAAACCCTTCCAGCGCATAGCGCAACTGGAAGATATCGAGCGGCGTGGCCTGGGCCGCAAAAGGCCAGACAAAGCCCGGCGCATCCTCCACCGCCTGCACGAACACACCTTTGCCCGGCTGCACACTGACCACACCCAAGGCGCTCAAGGACGATAGCGCCTCGCGCAGCGACGCCCGGCTGACGCCCAATTGCACCGCCAGGTCGCGCTGGGACGGCAGTGCATCGCCCGGCCCGAAGCCTTGCTCCTTGATCAGTTTGCGGATGGCCTGCAGGGCCGCTTCCGGTACGGCTTGGGCGATGGAATTCATAAAAAACTCAAGGTTTGCGTCAACAGAGCGGCTAGTTGTAAAGCTATTCAGGAGCCACGGCAAGCCACGCCCCAAAGGGGCTCGCGCAGTTTTACCGACGCTCGAAAAGGGTGCGAAAACCCGCACAACTGTTCAGACCAGTAAGACCACCAAAGCTCAACAAACTCGCGCCTCGCAGACGATCCGCGCAGTACTGGCATGGGCTGTGCACTGAGCAAATCCAGAAAATTCCTTCGCCCTTCTCGGAGAGTTGCCATGACCAAGCGCTACAGCGCCCTGCTCACTGCCCTGTTTGCCAGCCTGATGCTGAGCCAGGCACCCGCCCAGGCCAACGGTCTGGACGATATCGTCGCCCGTGGCACCCTCAAGGTCGCCGTGCCCCAGGACTTCCCACCGTTCGGCTCGGTCGGCCCCGACATGAAACCCCGCGGCCTGGACATCGACACCGCCAAACTGCTGGCCGACCAACTCAAGGTCAAGCTGGAGCTGACCCCGGTCAACAGCACCAACCGCATCCCGTTTCTCACCACCGGCAAGGTCGACCTGGTGATCTCCAGCCTGGGCAAGAACCCCGAGCGCGAAAAGGTCATCGACTTCTCCAAGGCCTACGCACCGTTCTACCTGGCCGTGTTCGGCCCGCCTGATGCCGCCATCAGCAGCACCGACGACCTCAAGGGCAAGACCATCAGCGTGACCCGTGGCGCCATCGAAGACATCGAGCTGACCGCCGTAGCGCCGAAGGAAGCCACCATCAAGCGCTTCGAAGACAACAACTCCACCATCGCGGCCTACCTGGCCGGCCAGGTCGACCTGATCGCCAGCGGCAACGTGGTCATGGTGGCGATCAGCGAACGCAGCCCGAAACGCGTGCCGGCGCTGAAAGTGAAGCTCAAGGACTCGCCGGTGTACGTGGGCGTGAACAAGAACGAGCCGGCGCTTCTGGAGAAGGTCAACCAGATCCTGGTCGCGGCCAAGGCTGACGGCAGCCTGGAAAAAAACGCGATGCAATGGCTGAAAGAGCCGCTGCCCGCCGATCTTTGATACGACGGAGCTGACTCATGGCCTATCAATTCGACTTTGTGCCGGTGCTGGCCAATACCGATCTGCTGTTGCGCGGCGCGCTGTTCACCCTTGAGCTGACGGCCATCGGTGCGATCCTGGGGGTGGCCCTGGGCACCGTCGGCGCGGTGGTGCGGGCGTGGAAAATCCAGCCATTTGCCTGGTTCTTCGGCGTCTATGTCGAGTTGATCCGCAACACGCCGTTCCTGGTGCAGTTGTTCTTCATCTTCTTCGGCCTGCCCTCCCTGGGATTGAAAATCACCGAGTGGCAAGCAGCCGTATTGGCGATGGTGATCAACCTGGGGGCCTACTCCACGGAGATCATCCGCGCCGGCATCCAGGCCATCCCGCGCGGGCAACTGGAAGCCGCCGCCGCGCTGGCGATGACGCGTTTCGAAGCGTTTCGCCATGTGGTGCTGCTGCCGGCGCTGGGCAAGGTGTGGCCGGCGCTGAGCAGCCAGATCATCATCGTGATGCTCGGTTCGGCGGTGTGTTCGCAGATCGCCACCGAGGAGCTGAGTTTTGCCGCCAACTTTATCCAGTCGCGCAATTTCCGCGCGTTCGAAACCTATGCCCTGACCACCCTGGTGTACCTGTGCATGGCATTGATGATTCGCCAGTTGCTCAACTGGATCGGCCGCCGTTTTGTGATGAGGAATAGCCGATGAGTGATTTTTCCTTCTGGGACATCGTGCGCAACCTGCTTACGGGCCTGCAGTGGACGCTGTTGCTGTCGATCGTGGCGTTTATCGGCGGCGGCCTGATCGGCTTGCTGGTGATGACCCTGCGCATCAGCCGCAAGGCATTCGCGCGCAATGTTGCGCGCACCTATATCGAACTGTTCCAGGGCACCCCGTTGTTGATGCAACTGTTCCTGGTGTTTTTCGGCATTGCCCTGCTCGGCGTGGATATTTCGCCCTGGCTGGCGGCCGCAATCGCCTTGACGCTGTTCACCAGCGCCTACCTCGCCGAAATCTGGCGCGGCTGCGTCGACTCCATCGCCCATGGCCAGTGGGAAGCATCGGCCAGCCTGGCGTTGAACCCGCTTGAACAACTGCGCTACGTGATCCTGCCTCAGGCCCTGCGGATCGCCGTGGCGCCTACCGTGGGCTTCTCGGTGCAGGTGGTCAAAGGCACCGCCGTCACTTCAATCATCGGCTTTACCGAACTGACCAAGACCGGCGGCATGCTCGCCAACGCCACCTTCGAGCCCTTCATGGTCTACGGCCTGGTGGCCCTCGGTTACTTCCTGCTCTGCTACCCCTTGTCCCTCAGTGCGCGCTACCTGGAAAGGAGACTGCATGCCTCTGCTTAGAATTTCCGCCCTGCATAAGTATTACGGCGATCACCACGTCCTCAAGGGCATCGACCTGACCGTTGAAGAAGGCCAGGTGGTGGCAATCATCGGCCGCAGCGGCTCGGGCAAGTCCACCCTGCTGCGCACCCTCAACGGCCTGGAATCGATCAACGACGGCGTGATCGAGGTGGATGGCGAATACCTCGACGCCGCCCGCGCCGACCTGCGCAGCCTGCGGCAGAAAGTCGGCATGGTGTTCCAACAGTTCAACCTGTTCCCGCACCTGACAGTGGGTGAGAACGTCATGCTTGCACCGCAAGTGGTGCAGAAAGTGCCCAAGGCCAAGGCCGCCCAATTGGCCAGGCAAATGCTGGAACGCGTGGGCCTGGGTGAGAAATTCGACGCGTTCCCCGATCGCCTGTCCGGCGGCCAGCAGCAACGCGTTGCCATCGCCCGCGCCCTGGCCATGTCGCCCAAGGTGCTGCTGTGCGATGAAATTACCTCGGCCCTGGACCCGGAACTGGTCAATGAAGTACTCAGCGTGGTGCGCCAACTGGCCAAGGACGGCATGACCTTGATCATGGTGACGCACGAAATGCGCTTCGCCCGGGAAGTGGGCGACAAGCTGGTGTTTATGCACCAAGGCAAGGTGCACGAAGTCGGCGATCCCAAGGTACTGTTCGCCAACCCGCAAACCCCTGAGTTCGCCAACTTCATCGGCTCGGTGGAACAGCCGGACTGACCAGTTCGAAACTGCCACGCCCCTCCAGCACCACTTGATTGGTGACTTGCAGGGCGTTGGCGGGCAGATCGGTGTCGACTTCAACCTGGGCAGTCAATCGCTTTCCCATCGCCCGAGCGACCAGGACCTGGCCCGGCAACAACTGCCCGTCGAAGGCCTTACCCGGAAGGTGGGCCTGCGCCCATTCGACGGCACGCCCATCCACCTGGGCGTGCTTGAGAGTCAGGCTGAACCGCCCATGATGCCCAAACCGAAAACCTTGCCCGTCGGCCACGCCGGTAAATCGCAATGCGACGGCTGCCGGCTCTGCGCACAGTACGTTCAGGTGCACCCTGCGCGTACCCAGTGCGATTGAACGGCTCTCGACAAGCGCCTCCCGGCGAATGACGCCATAGTCGATATACGGCTGGCTGACGGACAGTTGGCAGTTTTCGGCACGTACTCCACCGGCCATCGACAGCGTGCAGAGCAATGCGAAAAAACCCGCGATTTTCAGTTTAACGACCATGGCACACCGCCGATGTAGTCTCATAGAACTTGTCATGGTCGGCCTCGGTCTCGGGAGCAAGGTTGAGCAGGCAAGAGGAAGCGTCCGGCAACGCAACGCGCAGGTGCTGCGAATCATTGAGGTCGTTCAGAAAGATCATGCCGTCACCCACCACGCTGGTCAGGAAGCGATTGTTTTTATCGAACACCGAAGCGCCCTGAGGCAGTGTTCGCCCTTGTTGATCAGTGGCCGTGACTAACACACGACGCACTGTCACCACATCGAATGCGACGGTATTGACGGACCCTCGCCCCGGGGCAAGCACTCGGGTGCCGTTCTTCAGGTCAACGCGCTTGGGCAAGGACTGGGTCTGCACTTCGATGCGACTGTTCGTGTAGGCGGGCAAGCCTGGGATCACGGCCTGCCCGCTGAAGTCGGTCCACACCGGACCGTAGGGCGTGTCGAGTTTTGCAGAGCCGATATTCCCTACCGAGGCGATGCCAAAGGTGTCCTGGATGGCATACGGCGAGAAGGTCACGCCACCCGTGTGGGCCACTACGCCACCTTGCAGTTGCCCCGTGTAACTGGTGCCCGATGGGTCGCGACTGACCCCCAGGCCCACGCGGGTGTAGCGTGGCACCAGGTCCACCTGGCCGCGTATCGACTGCTCCCGAGCGCTGAGGTCGCGCTCGACACCGACCTCGTAATTCACATATTCATTGACCCGCTCACTGAGCGCCGTACCGGCTCGGGATTGATTGCCACGCCGGCTGACGTAGCTGTTCACCCGCCGATCGCTGCCCAGGGGTACGCTGACCTGCAGCCGCACGGACAGATCGCTGTCATCGACCGTATCGCGCCGACGGCCCTCATACAGGGCGTCGCGGCGTGCCGAAGTACCGCCTACCTGAGAGTCAGCGACCAATGCGACGTCCGCATAGCGGAACGACTTGTTCCATGCCGCAAAGACATGGTCGGCCGATTGCCCATCAAACTGGGAACTGCGGGTATACCCCACGGAAAATGCACCCAGCGTGTTGTCGACCCAGCTCACACCCGCCGTGTACTGACTCTTGAAGCGTGCGTCCAACTCGTCGGCCCTGGTCGATCGGCCCGCTTCAAGGACCTCGCGATAACCACGGCTTTGCGTAGTGGCACTGAGGTTAAGATCGATATTGGCGTACACCGGGCTGCTTGCGGACACGCTGCTGCGTGATCCGGACACCGCATTACGGCTGTCCCGGGACACGTTGTGACGTGCGCCAACAGACACCCGTTGGAAAAACACGCTGCCCAGGGTGCCTCCTGCCGCCCCATACTCATCGGCGCTCAACAAGCCGAAGCCTGCCGAGGAGTCTCGTCCCAAGCCCCAGGTGCCGCTGCCCATGGCAACGACCGGACTCGGGCCTTCCTCATGCGCATTTCTACGCACCTTGCCCAGGGAGAAATAGTAGCCAGGCTCCGCCGGCGCGCTCCCGGCAAATGAAGCCGCAGGTACCACGAAGCTGCGCTTGGCACCTCGCACATCGATGACGCTGACCTCCAGGTCGCTGGTGCCGTTGAGCAATGGCAGGCCCGTCAGCCGGAACGGTCCCTCGGGCACCAGTGTGCTGTGGATCAACACTCCCGATTGACGGACTTCAATCCGCGACTGGCTCTGCGCCAGCCCCTCCACCACAGCATTGTTACTGCCCGCCGGCGTGCGCGACTGACCGTCAGGAAAAAACTGCACACCGGACAGCTGAACACCGCCAAACAGTGGGTTGTTGCTGGAGAGCTGGCCTACCTGAAAAGTCGATTGCAACGCGGCAATATCCCGCTGCGCATAAGCATAAAGATGCTCGTTGCGGGTCACGCCGTTGTCGGACACATAAAATTGGCGGCTGCGGACAACCCAATCGCCCAGGTTGAAACCCGCCTCGGTGTAGGTCGAAACAAAACGATTGCTTCCACTGTTCGAATAACTGTCGAATCCTTGCACGTCATAGTTGAACAACGCCGCCGCCCCGCCCCGGGCAAACTGGCCAGCCTCCCACTGCGGTTCACGCAGTGATCCGGTCGGCACTACCAGCGCCACTTCGTCATTTCCTGGGCGCAGCCGCACCATCGTGGCCGGGAAAGCACCCAGGAAGTCATGGCAGGCCTGGTCTGCAGTAGCCCCCTTGCGGATAATGCCTTCGGGCTTTACCAATCCGGCTTTATCAAGCAGCCCCGGGGTGAAACACAGCTGCCCTTGTGAGTCGAACCGGGCATCGACCAACCCCAGCGGGTTACCATTGACCCGCAACCCCACCACATGGACACCTTCGCGAAAGCGCGCCGCACTGCGAAAGTAATCGGAGACCTTCGGATCAATGCCGTGGGTAGTCAGGGCCGCCAGGTCGAAACCCTCCCCCAGCTCAATCGCGGGGGCAAGGCAAGGCAAGCCCCACAGTGTCGCCACCCCCATCAGTAGAGTGGGCCGACACGGCCACAAAGGGGCCACTCGTTTGTTATTCGACAGGTTGGCCATGGGTCGATCACCCCCTGTCGGCATTGATCGGGGCCCGGAAGCTGTCCGCCGAAAAGCCGTAGAGCGTAGCCGGCTGGATCTCGACGCCTGTTACCCCTTCCATCACGCCATCCACCTTCAGCGTCAGCGTTTCCCCCGGCAACACGTAAGTGCGCGGCAAGGTTGCCAGGGCGCCTTGTGGCAACAGCCGCACCTCCGGAATCAGGCGCACTACATAGGCACTGTCGTTGTGAACCGTCAGCCCCGCCCCTGCGCGCGTCCACTTCAGCAGCTCCCAGGGCGTGTGATGAACCGGCAGATCTTTCGGGTGAAGAATCAACGGCAAATTCTGTCGCAGCGTGATGCCGATAGTCGCACCGCCTGCGGCGCGCGCCTGGGGGATGCCTTCGAAAGACACGCGTTTCAACCGCTGGGTCTTCAGTGGCTCCTTCAAGGTGCTGATGAAACGCACCAATTGGGTTTCCCCCGCCTCCACGCGGGTAATGGGTGGCGTCACAATTAACAGCGACTCCACATCCTCGGGCACATTCTCTACGACCGAGTGAAGCAGCGCTGGCGCCGCGTCGGTATTCTTGATGTTCAGCGTGGCTTCGCCCTGGGCTTCATAAAGCACAACTACCGTAGTTTCGGGCAACATACCGTCGGCGAATGCAATACCGGTAAAACACAGACACGCGCCCACACAAAACAACCGTGCATTATTTATTAATGAAAGACTAAGCACTCAGTGTTCCCCACGACCTTTAAGTTGTTTTTATCCAGACATCCACATAAAAACAGCCGACAAGAAGCACACAGCTTCTTTATCGGCTGTAGTTCGAGCGCTTAGATGTAACTCAACTCAAGTGTCGCGCGCCCATCCAGGGTAATGTCACGACTCAGGTCCAGATCCTGCCCCCTGTTGATCACCGCCCGCACCGCGATGGTTCCGGTCAATTGAGCGATTGAGGCCGGGGTGATGGTTGTGCCGCTGCGCCACGAATACTGAGTGGGCGATTGGGCGACCTTGCCGTCGCTGTTCTGCCAGGCACCGCTACCGATACGCATGATGGGAGACAGTACCGTACTCGACGACCTGAGGTCCCTGAGGGTGACCGCAAAGCCGCCGGTTCGCCGGCCGTTCGCAGTACCCAGGCCATAGTTGTGCACCTCGGTATAGCCTGCGCCGAGCACATTGAGGATGCCCGGGACCTTGCTGGCCGCCTGCAGGTCGACGAATTTCAGTCCGAACGTGGCAGGCGTGGTGCCGCAAGTGACGGTCAACGGGGCGGTTCTTTCCGCCAGTGGGTTGAACGCGGTTGGCAGCAGTTGGCCAGAGGGAATGTCGCCGTAGTTGATGATGCCACCACCGGTCATGCTGAGGTTGCAGGCGGCTGGTTTGATCGTCCCCCTGACGATCAGCTCGGCACTGGTGGATGCATGGACGTTGAGGGCGGCGGCCAGCCAAGCAATACCGAGAGTCAATCCAACAATTTTTTTCATAGTCGACCTGTCACTTAAAGTTGTCAGGCGTACTTATTTTTGCCTTGAAGACACAAGCCATAAATAAATAACACCACGGCACGATTGCCGAATGACAGTCTGTCGCCTCAAGGCCCGAATGAAGAATAAGGCAATACCGTGTTTAGTGTGGGAGCGATAAAAACAAATTGTCGGCACAACCCACCACGGCAGTAGTCCTGAACATAAAAACCAATAGCGCTCCGTCTCAAAAGTTGTAGGCGAAATCAAATATCGCCTTATAAAAATCCGAAGTTAAATTCCCCTACAGAACTACGCGTATGCGCCAACAGAACCATGGAAAGACACCCTACACTTTCCATAAAAATCCCCTACAGACGAGCGCAGAGAAATTCACGGAGCACTACGCGTTGGCGTCAGCGGTCGATCGTGGCACGATGGTAAGGTTATCGACCGAGACCCCCTAACCATGCCGCAATCCCAAGCCAAGAATCTGTCCCTGATCGCCGCCATCGACCTGGGCTCCAACAGCTTTCACATGGTCGTGGCCAAGGCCCAGAACGGCGAAATCCGCATCCTTGAGCGGCTCGGCGAAAAAGTGCAGCTGGCTGCCGGGATCGACGACGAGCGCCAGCTCAATGAAGAATCCATGCAACGCGGCCTCGACTGCCTCAAGCGTTTTGCACAGCTGATCAACGGCATGCCCCTCGGCGCCGTGCGAATCGTCGGCACCAACGCCCTGCGCGAAGCCCGTAACCGGGGCGAATTCATCCGTCGCGCCGAGGAGATCCTCGGTCACCCGGTGGAAGTCATTTCCGGCCGTGAAGAAGCACGCCTTATCTACCTCGGCGTGTCGCATACCCTGGCCGATACCCCTGGCAAGCGCCTGGTGGCGGACATCGGCGGTGGCAGTACCGAGTTCATCATCGGCCAGCGCTTCGAACCGCTGCTGCGCGAAAGCCTGCAGATGGGCTGTGTCAGTTATACCCAACGCTATTTCAAGGACGGCAAGATCACCCCGGCGCGCTACGCCCAGGCCTACACGGCAGCGCGACTGGAGATCATGAGCATCGAGCACGCCCTGCACCGCCTGACCTGGGATGAAGCCATCGGCTCGTCCGGCACCATCCGTGCCATCGGCCTGGCGCTCAAGGCCGGCGGCCATGGCACCGGTGAAGTCAACGCCGAAGGCCTGGCCTGGCTCAAGCGCAAGCTGTTCAAGCTGGGGGATGCCGAGAAGATCGACTTCGACGGCATCAAGCCCGACCGTCGCACCATCTTCCCGGCCGGCCTGGCGATTCTCGAGGCGATCTTCGACGCCCTCGAACTGCAACGCATGGACCACTGTGACGGCGCCCTGCGCGAAGGCGTGCTGTATGACCTGCTGGGCCGCCATCATCATGAAGACGTACGAGAGCGCACGCTCACCTCGCTGATGGAGCGCTATCACGTCGATCAGGAGCAGGCAGCTCGCGTGGAGCGTAAAGCCCTGCATGCCTTCGACCAGGTCGCCGAAGACTGGGACCTGGAAGACGGCGTATGGCGCGAACTGCTCGGCTGGGCGGCCAAGGTGCATGAAGTGGGCCTGGATATCGCCCATTACCACTACCACAAGCACGGCGCCTACCTGATCGAGCACTCCGACCTGGCGGGTTTCTCCAGGGAAGACCAGCAGATGCTCGCACTGCTGGTGCGCGGCCATCGTCGCAACATTCCCAAGGACAAGTTTGCCGAGTTCGGCGATGAAGGCATCAAGCTGATCCGCCTGTGCGTGCTGCTGCGCTTCGCGATCCTGTTCCACCACATTCGTGGCACCCAGCAGATGCCCCAGGTGACCCTGCGCGCCAATGGCGACAGCCTGGATGTCGTATTCCCCAAAGGCTGGCTGGATGAGAACCAGCTGACCCAGGCGGACTTCGCCCAGGAAGCGGAGTGGCTGACGCGGGTGGGGTTCAGCCTGAACCTGCGCTAACCCGAACTCATGAACACTGCGAAAACAAATGTGGGAGGGGGCTTGCCCCCGATTACGGTGTGTCAGTCGCGAATACTTTGACTGAACCACCGCAATCGGGAGCAAGCCCCCTCCCACATTTTCAGAGCGTGTTGTCTGTTAGTTCACCGACAGAATCGGGCTACCCAACTTTTCCAGCAAGGTCGCCTGGGCGCTGCGCGGGTTCTGGTTGCCGGTCGGCGTGTTACGCACATAACGGCCATCCGACTGCAGGCTCCAGCTGTGGGTGTTATCGGTGAGGTAGCTTTCCAGCTCCTTCTTGACCCGCATGATCAGCTTCTTGCCCTCGACCGGGAAGCAAGTCTCCACACGCTTGTCGAGGTTGCGCTCCATCCAGTCGGCACTGGAGAGGAACATCTGCTCCTCGCCGCCGTTGAGGAAGTAGAACACCCGCGTGTGTTCCAGGAAGCGGCCGATGATCGAGCGCACATGGATGTTATGCGACACGCCGACAATGCCCGGACGCAGGCAGCACATGCCGCGCACCACCAGGTCGATACGCACGCCGGACTGGCTGGCCTTGTACAGCGCGCGGATGATCTTCGGATCGGTCAGCGAGTTGAACTTGGCGATGATGTGCGCCGGTTTGCCCTCGAGGGCGAACTGGGTCTCGCGGGCAATCATGTCGAGCATGCCCTTCTTGAGGGTGAACGGCGCGTGCAGCAGCTTCTTCATGCGCAACGTCTTGCCCATGCCGATCAACTGGCTGAACAACTTGCCGACGTCTTCACACAAGGCGTCGTCGGAAGTCAGCAGGCTGTAATCGGTATAGAGCTTGGCGTTGCCGGCGTGGTAGTTGCCGGTACCCAGGTGAGCGTAACGCACGATCTCACCGGCTTCGCGGCGCAGGATCAGCATCATCTTGGCGTGGGTCTTGAAGCCAACCACACCATAGATCACTACCGCGCCGGCCGCTTGCAGGCGGCTGGCCAGTTGCAGGTTCGACTCTTCGTCAAAGCGTGCGCGCAACTCGATCACCGCAGTGACTTCCTTGCCGTTGCGCGCGGCGTCTACCAGCGCGTCGACGATTTCCGAGTTGGCACCGGAACGGTACAGGGTCTGGCGCACGGCCAATACGTGCGGGTCCTTGGCGGCCTGGCGCAGCAGGTCGACCACCGGGGTGAAGGACTCGAACGGGTGCAGCAGCAGGATGTCCTGCTTGCTCACGACGCTGAAGATGTTCTCGCTGTTTTGCAGCAGTTTCGGGATCTGCGGGGTGAACGGGGTGTATTGCAGCTCCGGATGGCTGTCCAGGCCGGTGATGCTGAACAGGCGCGTGAGGTTCACCGGGCCATTGACCTGGTACAGCTCGGTCTCGCCCAGGTTGAACTGCTTGAGCAGGTAGTCCGACAGATGTTTCGGGCAGGTGTCGGCCACTTCCAGGCGCACCGCATCCCCGTAGCGCCGCGAGAACAGCTCGCCGCGCAGGGCGCGGGCCAAGTCTTCGACGTCTTCGGAATCCAGCGCCAGGTCGGCGTTACGGGTCAGGCGGAACTGGTAGCAGCCCTTGACCTTCATGCCTTGGAACAGGTCATCGGCGTGGGCGTGGATCATCGACGACAGGAATACATAGTTGTCGCCAGCGCCCCCCACCTCTTCGGGTACCTTGATGATCCGTGGCAGCAAGCGCGGCGCCGGGATGATCGCCAGGCCCGAATCGCGACCGAAGGCGTCGATCCCTTCCAGCTCGACGATGAAGTTCAGGCTCTTGTTCACCAGCAGCGGGAACGGGTGTGTAGGGTCCAGGCCGATCGGCGTGATGATCGGCGCGATTTCGTCGCGGAAGTAGCGACGCACCCAGGTCTTGATCTTGGTGGTCCAGTGGCGGCGACGGATGAAGCGAACCTGATGCTTTTCCAGTTCCGGCAGCAGGATGTCATTGAGGATCGCGTACTGGCGATCCACATGACCGTGCACCAGCTCGCTGATGCGCGCCAGCGCCTGGTGCGGCTGCAGGCCGTCCGCGCCAGCTTGTTCACGGGCGAAGGTGATCTGTTTCTTGAGGCCGGCGACGCGGATCTCGAAGAACTCATCCAGGTTGCTGGAGAAAATCAGCAGGAATTTCAGGCGTTCCAGCAACGGGTAGGACTCATCCAGTGCCTGTTCAAGCACGCGGATGTTGAATTGCAGTTGTGACAGCTCGCGGTGGATGTACAGGCTGCTGTCATCCAGGTTGGTCACCACGGCGGCCACCGGGGCCGGGGCTGGCGCTTCGGCGACCACCACAGGCGCGGCCGGCTCGTGCTCCGGCGGGGTCTCGGTGACTTGTTCCACCACCGGGTGAGCGTCTTTTACGGCAACTTCGGAGAGTCCTTCGGTATTCATCGAATGTTCCTGTGAGGGCTATTGTTGCTCTCTAAGCAATTGGGCGGCGCGGGCGGCGAAATAGGTCAGGATGCCATCAGCCCCGGCACGTTTAAAGGCCGTCAAGGATTCTAGGATTACCCCTTCACTCAACCAGCCATTTTGGATTGCAGCCATGTGCATGGCGTATTCGCCACTGACCTGATACACAAAGGTCGGCACTTTGAATTCCTCTTTGACCCGGTAAAGGATGTCCAGGTACGGCATCCCCGGCTTGACCATCACCATGTCGGCGCCTTCGGCCAAATCGGCCGCCACTTCGTGCAAGGCTTCATGGCTGTTAGCCGGGTCCATCTGGTACGAAGCCTTGTTGGCCTTGCCCAGGTTCAGCGCCGAGCCCACCGCATCGCGAAACGGGCCGTAGTAGGCGCTGGCGTACTTGGCCGAGTAGGCCATGATCCGCACATTGACGTGGCCGGCCAGTTCCAGGGCTTCGCGAATCGCCTGGATGCGGCCGTCCATCATGTCCGACGGCGCAACCACCTGGGCGCCTGCTGCCGCATGGGACAAGGCCTGCTTGACCAGCGCATCGACGGTAATGTCGTTCTGAACATAGCCGTCTTCGTCAAGAATGCCATCCTGCCCGTGGGTAGTGAACGGGTCCAACGCCACGTCGGTGATCACCCCCAGCTCCGGGAAACGCTCGCGCAGGGCGCGGGTGGCGCGCTGGGCAATACCGTCCGGGTTCCAGGCTTCGGCAGCATCAAGGGACTTGAGTTCAGATGGCGTGACCGGAAACAACGCCAACGCCGGAATCCCCAGGTCGACCCAGCCAGCCGCCTCTTCAAGCAGCAGATCAATGGTCAGACGCTCTACACCCGGCATCGACGCCACCGCTTCCCGGCGATTTTCGCCGTCGAGCACAAACACCGGCAGGATCAGATCATCCGTGGTCAGTACGTTTTCACGAACCAGGCGGCGAGAAAAATCATCACGACGATTACGGCGCAGGCGGGTAGCAGGGAACAGGCGATTGGCAGGGGTAAAGCTCACGACAGACTCCTGAGCCCGGGTTCACGGGCGAGCGTTGCAGTTATAAGCGGGCATTATGACGAAGGTATGACAGTTGTGCTTAACGATGCGACCTGTAGTCGCATTCGTCGCCCAATGTAGGAATTGTTCACTTCGTGACACATCTCGATACTTTCATGAATGTTCACGAAGGCGTAGGCTGCGCGTTCATTTCGCCAGCACCCAGACCATGCTTCAACAATTTCTGCATGACTTCGGCTACTTTGCCCTCTTCCTAGGCACGTTCTTCGAAGGCGAAACCATCCTGGTTCTCGCAGGCTTCCTGGCGTTCCGTGGGTACATGGATATCAACCTGGTGGTGGTCGTTGCCTTCTTCGGCAGCTACGCCGGCGACCAGCTTTGGTATTACATGGGGCGCAAGCACGGCCGCAAACTGTTGGCGCGCAAGCCGCGCTGGCAATTGATGGGTGACAAGGCCCTGGAACATATCCGCAGGCACCCGGATATCTGGGTGCTGAGCTTCCGCTTTGTCTATGGATTGCGCACGGTGATGCCGGTGGCCATTGGTCTTTCCGGTTACCCACCGATGCGCTATCTGATCCTCAACGGTATCGGCGCCGCGATCTGGGCTGCCGCGTTGGGGGCTGCGGCTTATCACTTTGGCGCGGTGCTGGAAGGCATGCTTGGCAGCGTCAAGAAATACGAGTTGTGGGTACTGGGCGCCTTGCTGTTGCTGGGCTTTGGCCTGTGGCTGCGCCGCCGCTTAAAGAACGCACGCATCGCCCGCCAGGCCTGTGCCGATGCCAAGGCACGGCTCGCCTCCGCCGAGCCCGTCCCGGTAGAAGCGCCTAAGACACCAGTCGAGTAAGCCGGCCCCTGCAACAGTAGAGGCCAATCACGCTGAGCAGGCTGTAGCTCACCAGGCCCAGCCAGCCCAGGTTGCTGGCCGGCCACAGCCCGACCACCGGCGCCAGCCACACCAACGGCACATTCAGCGCCAGCCGTATCAGCTCGGCCTTTAAGGCCCATGAGCGATTCTCCAGGGCCACGCCGAGGGTAAACAACCCAAGCGCCATCGCACTCCAGCCGACGATCAGCGCTGCACTGGGCAGCCCCTCGCCGAAATTCATCAAGTAGCTGCCAAACCCCACATACGCCGCGAACTGCAGGGCGATATAGACCTGTTGGCGCGTGTCCAGCGGCACCTCGAATTTGCGGAACTGGCTCAAGTCGGGCTTGGCCGATGGATACTTGGCCTTCACGTCCGCCGGGCGCCAACCGGTGCGCATAAACCAGATGCGCAGCTTGTCCCACCGACTCTCGGTACGCCGTGCATCACTCCAGAGCTGTGCATAAAACTGCAGGTTGGCCCACAGCGGGTTCCAGCTGGCCAAGGGTGTGGTCACGCCGAAAATCACCGGTTCGTTGTCGTCTTCTTCCTGGAAGGTGCCGAACAGCCGGTCCCAAAGAATGAACACACCGCCGTAGTTGCGATCCATGTAGAGAGCATTCTGTGCATGGTGGGCCCGATGATTGGATGGCGTGACGAAAAACCATTCGAACCAGCCAAGCTTGGGCACGTGCCGGGTATGCACCCAGAATTGATACAGCAGATTGAGGGACGCCACGCTGATAAACACCACCAGCGGCACGCCAAGCACGGCCAGGGGCAGGTAGAAGATCCAGCTCAGCAGGAAGCCGGTGCTGGTCTGGCGCAGGGCGGTGCTGAGGTTGTAGTCCTCGCTCTGGTGATGCACCGAGTGCGCAGCCCACAGGATGTTGCGCTCGTGCCCCATCCGGTGCAGCTAGTAATAACAGAAGTCGTAGAACACAAACGCGAACACCCAGGTCCAGACACTCTGGGCAGGCAGCTCGATCAACGCCAGGTGCTTGAGGGCGAACGCGTAGGTCAGCAGCCCCACCCCCTTGGTCAACAGCCCGGTGGTGGTGGACAGCACGCCGGTGCTGAGGCTGTTGATGGCGTCCGCCACCCGGTAGTTGCGCTGGCCACGCCAGCGGTCGGCGAGCAGCTCCACCACAATCAAGGCAATGAAAAACGGTACCGCGTAAGGCACGAAGTCCATGGTCTGGTCCGGTCTATTTTTGTTACATCAAGATTAGGTGCAGCGGCGCGAGATCCCATTGGCAACAGGTGACAAATTAGTAGACATTTAACGCCAAGACTCCAGGAGAAATGCCCATGAGCAAAAAGATTGCAGTGATCCTTTCCGGCTGCGGCGTGTACGACGGCGCAGAGATCCACGAAAGCGTGATCACCCTGCTGCGCCTGGATCAGCGCGGCGCTCAGGTCCAATGTTTTGCACCCGATATTGCCCAGTTGCACGTGATCAACCACCTGACCGGCGAAGAAATGCCCGAGTCGCGCAACGTGCTGGTGGAGTCGGCCCGCATTGCCCGGGGCAAGGTCAAGGACATTCGAGACGCCAACGCCGACGAGTTCGATGCGCTGATCGTACCCGGTGGGTTTGGTGCGGCGAAGAACTTGTCGAACTTTGCCGTCGAAGGCGCGGGTTGCAGCGTCAACCCGCAAGTGCTGGAGCTGGCCGAGGCCTTTGCCGAAGCGGGCAAGCCGGTGGGGCTGATCTGCATCTCCCCGGCCCTGGCCGCGAAGATCTACGGCCCGGGCGTGACCTGCACCATCGGCAATGACACCGACACTGCCGCAGCCCTGGACAAGATGGGCGCCACCCACCAGGAATGCAGCGTGGAAGACATTGTCGAGGACACCGCACGCAAGTTGGTCAGTACGCCCGCCTATATGCTCGGCAAGAGCATCAGTGAAGTGGCCTCAGGCATCAACAAGCTGGTGGACCGTGTGCTGGAGCTGACCCACGAGAACGATTAGCGGGGATGCCGGGCTCCCTCTCCACCGGATCAGGACTGGCGCATTAACCGCGTCAGTATCCTGTCGAGCGAGTTGGCAAACGCCTGCTTGTCCTTCTCCCCATGGGGCGGTGGTCCACCGCCCATCTGGCCCTGCTCGCGCAGGTCGGTAAAAAGGTTGCGCACCGCCAACCGCTCACTCATGTTTGCCGGGCTGAACTCCTTGCCCCGTGGGTCGAGGGCCGTGACGCCCTTCTTCACCAGGCGGTCGGCCAGGGGCACATCGCTGCAGATCACCAGTTCGCCGGGCACGGCGTGCTCCACCAGGTAGTCATCTGCTGCGTCCGGGCCGCTGGGCACCACGATCAACTTCACGCACGAGAAGCTCGGCTTGATCTGGCTCTGCCCGGCCACCAATACAACTTCGAACTGGCGCTTGAGGGCGAACTTCACCACCTGGTCCTTGGCGGCCCTGGGGCAGGCGTCCGCATCGATCCATACGCGCATGTTATGCCGCCACTCGCTGCTTTTCTGCCAGCCGGCTGCGACCGTAGAGCACCACAATGGCCAGGATCGCCACGGCCTGTGCGCTCAACGAGTATGCATCGGCGTGGATGCCCAGCCAGTCGAAATCAAAGAACGCCACCGGCCGCGTGCCGAAGATGCCGGCTTCCTGCAACGCCTTGACGCCATGCCCGGCGAACACCACCGACAACGCGCACAGCAGCCCCGCATTGATGCCAAAAAACAGCGCCAGCGGCAGTTTCGCCGAACCGCGCAGGATCACCCAGGCCAGGCCCACCAGCAGCACCAACGCCGTGGCGCCACCCGCCAGCACCGCGTTGTGCCCGGCCGGGCCCGCTTGCAGCCACAGGGTTTCGTAGAACAGGATCACTTCGAACAGCTCGCGGTAGACCGAGAAGAACGCCAATATCGCAAAACCGAAACGCCCACCGCCGCCCACCAGGCTGCTCTTGATGTAGTCCTGCCACGCCGCAGCATGGCGGCGGTCGTGCATCCATACGCCAAGCCACAGCACCATTACGCTGGCGAACAGCGCCGTGCAGCCTTCGAGCAATTCGCGCTGGGCGCCGCTGACATCAATCACATACGCCGCCAGCGCCCAGGTGGCCAAGCCGGCCAAGAGCGCCAGGCCCCAGCCGACGTTGACGCTGCGCACCGCCGATTGCTGGCCGGTGTTGCGCAGGAACGCGAGGATCGCCGCCAGCACCAGGATCGCTTCCAGGCCTTCGCGCAGTAGGATCAGCAAGCCCGAGATGTAGCTCAACGACCAGCTCAGGCCATCGCTGCCCAGCAAGCCTGCGGATTCGGTGAGCTTGCCCTTGGCCACGTCCAGGCGTTGCTGCACCTGCTCGATCGGCAGACCGTCCTGTAACGACTGCCGGTAAGCCATCAGGGCCTTCTCGGTGTCCTTGCGTACGTTGGCGTCGACGTTATCCAGTGAGCTTTCCACCAGCTCGAAGCCTTCCAGGTAGGCCGCTACCGACAAGTCATAGGCTTGTTCGTGGTCTCCGTTACGGAACGCCGCGAGGCTTTTGTCCAGGGTGGTCGCGGTGTAATCGAGCAACTGCGCCGGGCCACGCTTGACCTGCGGCGGTTGCGCACGCTGGGCGCGGAAGGTCGCGGCAGCGGTTGGGCCGCTTGCGGCCAGCACTTCATTAGGCGTCTGGCGGGCCAGGTCGGCGAGGTTGAAGGGTTGCTCGCTTTTCGCCGCAGCCGGGTCGGCGGTGAAGCCGGCAATGTAGGTGGCCAGGTCCCAACGCTGGCGGTCGTCCAGTTGGTCGGCGAAGGACGGCATGTCAGTGCCTTCGACACCCAGACCCAGGGTGTTGTAGATCGCGTAGAGGCTCAGGCGATCCAGGCGCGCAGCATCCGTCAAATTGGCCGGAGGCGGCGTCATCCCCACGCCGGCCGGACCATCGCCGGCACCGGCAGTGCCGTGGCACACCGAACAGTGCTGGGCGTAGAGCGGTGCGCCGCGCGTCGGGTCGGGCGTGATGGCCGGGGCTTGGCTGACTTCATACGCGACTGCCAGCTTGGCGCCCAACTGGCGGGCCTGGCGAGCGACGGTCGCGCCGTCTGCATGAGCGGTGACAGCCGCCAGCAGGTCCTCGACCCCCTTTACCAGCTCCGCGCGCTCGGGCTTTTGCGGCAAATCCGCCACCAACCCCTGCAATACCCCGAGAAACTCTACCTGCTCACGGTATTCCGAATCATCCACCACCTTGCCCGACGCCACCGTCGGTGGGTAGTCGGCACCAATGTAGTCCAGCAGATGCAGGGCTTGTGGCGCGCCCTCGGCCGTCGCGGCCATCAGGTTGAAGCTGCACGACATCAATGCCGGCAACAGCAGCCAGGCGAGAAAACGGAAGGGCGCAATCATGAACGAATCTCAAGTGGAAATACGAAGTAACACATTGTTAAGCGTTAAAGGGTTTGACTCAAGGCGTTAGTGATTTGTCGTTTGGGAGAACGGGCATTTGAGAGATACGCTAGTGGCATCTTGGCCAGCTCAAACGAGGCAAAAAGCCATTGTTTTGCCAGTAACGATGCTTATAATGCCGGCCCTGTTAGTGCGAAAGGGAATTTCATTCCTCGGTTTTATGAGGAATAACCATATTGGTTGACTACTTTCAGGGAAGAAGTGACATGGTTTTTCGCGCCTTACCTCCGCTCGCGCTCGCGGCAGTCACTTTGCTCAGCGGCTGTTCAATGTTCCGCAGCTACGACGCCGAGCTGCAAGCCACCAACCAGCAACTCGCCACCGGCAATGTCGACGCCGCCCTGACCCTGCTGGAAAAGAACAACACCGGCGAAGACAAAGACCTGCTGTATTTCTTCGAAAAGGGCGAGTTGCTGCGGGCCAAGGGCGACCTGACCGGCAGCCAGACCGCCTGGCGCAATGCCGACCTGCAAGTCTACAAGTGGGAAGAGTCGGTCAAGTTCGACAGCGCAAAATACCTGTCCCAGTTCGGCAGCTTCCTGGCCAATGACAAGGTGCGTCGCTACGAAGGCTATGACTACGAAAAAGTCATGCTGACCACGCAGATGGCCCTGAACCTGCTGGCCTTGAACGACTTCGACGGCGCACGCACCGAAATCAAGAAGACCCACGAACGCGAAGCGGTGATCGCCGAGCTGCGCGACAAGGAATACCTCAACCGCGAAGACGAAGCCGAGCGCCAGGGCGTGACTACCCAGATCAAGGACCTGCACGGCTACCCGGTGCAAGCCCTCGACGCGCCGGAAGTGGTCGGCCTGAAGAACAGTTACCAAAGTGCGTTCAGCCATTACCTGGCCGGCTTCGTCTACGAAGCCCTGGGCGAAAAAGACCTGGCCGCCCCCGGTTATCGCAAGGCCATCGAGCTGCGCCCTAACACGCCACTGCTGGAAAAAGCGCTGCTCGACCTGGACAAATCCAAGGTCGGCAGCGATGAAACCGACGTGCTGATCGTGGTGCAGAGCGGCCTCGCACCCGCCCGCGACTCGATCCGCCTGCCGCTGCCGATCCCGATCAATGGCAACCTGGTGATCACCCCACTGTCGTTCCCGGTGATCAAGGCCGATACCTCCACGGCGACCCTCGCCCAGATCGGTGTCGACGGCCAGCAACAGAACCTCACGGCGCTCAACAGCACCACAGCCATGTCCCGCCGCGCCCTGCGTGACGACATGCCGGGGATCATCCTGCGCACCACCGTGCGTGCGGTAAGCCGTGGTGTGGCGCAGAACAACCTGAACAAGACCAACCCCATGGCAGGCCTGGTACTGGGTATCGCCTCGGCCGTAACCGAAGGCGCCGACACCCGCACCTGGCGCACCCTGCCGGACATGACCCAAGTCACGCGCCTGCGCCTCAAGCGCGGTGAACACCAGGTCAGCCTGCCCAACGCCCTCGGTGGCACGCTGGTAACGATCAAGGCCGACCAGCGCTACCAGGTGATCACCCTGCGCATGGTCGGCAACCAAGTGTTCGCCGGTGGCCTCGCCGCCCATGTGCTGCCCGGTTCGACAACCCAGGCCATCGCCCTCAAACAACCTTAAGGAGCACCCTATGCGTCACTTTATCCTCGGCGCACTGGCGCTGGTCCTGCTTGCCGGCTGCGCCACCCCGCCACCACCGGAACCTGGCAGCGCCGCGAGCAAGATCGTGGTGATGGGCAAGTTCAAGGGCATCGCGGTCGGCGCCATTCGTGTAGCCCGCGAGAACGGCTTCCTCACCGCCAAGGTGCAACTGAGCAACATCACCAGTAGTAACCAGATGATGTATTACCGCTTCGCCTGGCTGGGCGCCGATGGTTTCCCGGTGGGCGATGAAGAGACCTGGAAGGTGCTGAACCTGTACGCCAACCAGGCGACCTTCCTGCCCGCCATTGCCAATGTGCCCCAGGCCGCGGACTTCCGCCTTGAAGTCAAAACCCCTTGAGCCGTTCATTCTTTTTGCTGCTGAGAGATTTCCCCATGCTTGCACGTTTCTCGATCCTCGCCGTGGTTGCCGTCCTGGCCAACGGTTGCGCGAATACCTCCCCGGTACTGGGGGGTAAAAACATCAGCTACGGCGACACCAAGGCGGTGGAACTGGTGACCAACGAGTTCGGCTCCACCGACCTGCAGATGATCGCCGAAAGCATGACCCGCTCCCTGGCCCAGTCCGGCATCCTGCAAGGCCGCCCGGTGGTGCAGGTGTATGACGTGAAGAACAAGACCAGCGAGTACATCGACACCCGCGAGATCACCACGTCGATCAAGACCCAGCTGATGAAGACGGGCACCGCCCGCTTCGCCAGCGACAACACCGACATGCAGAGCCAGGTCGACCAGCTCAAGCTGCAGAACCAGAGCGGCTTGTACAAGAAGTCCAGCGTCAGCAAGACCGGCAACATGGTCGCCGCCAAGTACCGCCTGGAAGGCTCCATCAGTTCCATCGTCAAGCGCAGTTCGGACTACAAGGACGTGTTCTACAAGTTCAGCCTGCAGCTGATCGACGTCGAGAGCGGCCTGGCAGAATGGATGGACGAAAAAGAAATCCGCAAGACCACGGAGCGCTAGGCAATGCGTGCATGGATTGGTTTGATCGGCCTGTTGTGTGCCTTTGGCGCCTCGGCCGCCCCCAAGATCGCGGTGACCGACCTGGCCTACCAGGCGCAGGTCGAGGAATACATCCACCAGGTTTCGGCCAGCAACAACTTCCAGGCCAGCGCTTATAACGCCAGCGGTGCATCGAACTACAGCGAGTACGAGAGCCGTAGCAGCTACATCGAGCAGATCGAGCTGCGCAAGTTCAGCGGTGATATCAAGGGGGAGATTCTCAAGTCCCGCCAGTTCCAGCTGGTACAGGGCACGCCCTACACCGCCGATGCCAAGGGTGACGTCTATGACGTGATCAAGCGCATCAAGGCCGGTCACTTCAAGGGCGCGGACTATGTGCTGTTCGGTACGCTGTCGGACATCGA
Organism: Pseudomonas sp. S3E12; assembly: GCF_001702295.1. Lineage (NCBI taxonomy): Bacteria > Pseudomonadati > Pseudomonadota > Gammaproteobacteria > Pseudomonadales > Pseudomonadaceae > Pseudomonas > Pseudomonas sp. S3E12. The sequence goes on along the minus strand of NZ_MBDT01000002.1, from coordinate 368,739 downwards.
CTTCACCCAGGACATCAACGCCCTGGACCACACCAACAGCTACTCGGCAGTGCTGGGCCTGACGCTGGTGGCGGATTTCAGCCTGATCAATACGCGCACCTACGAAATCACCTCGGCGTTTACCGCCATGGGCGAAGGCCAGGACACCAAGCTGGTGAACAGCCGCGACATACGCGTAAGCCTGAACCGGCCGCGGGTGGTGAAGGAGGTGTCGAAGGCGCTGGGTGAGGACGTCGCCAGGCAGTTGGCGGAACAGTTGGGCGGTGGGTATCAGGACCCGGGCCAGCCGGTGCCGCGCAACCACCTGCCACGGGATGAAGCGCCGAAGATCTTGCACTGAACGGTAATCCTCAAGGCAACACAAACCAATGTGGGAGGGGGCTTGCCCCCGATAGCAGGGTGTCAGTCAGCCTAGCTGTAGCTGAGACACCGCCATCGGGGGTAAGCCCCCTCCCACACGTTCAAGTACCGAGGTTTACGCCGTTGCGCGATGCAAGCTGGCCAGGAAACCCGCGGCCCCTACGAACAATCCGGCAAACGTCCGGTTCACGCGTTTCTGCTGCTTGGGCGTGCGCAACAGGCGCAGCACTTTGGACGCCAACCCCGTATACCCGGCCATCACGATCATATCGACGCTGATCATCGTCGCACCGATGATCAGGTACTGCACCAGCAACGGCGCCTGGGGATTCACGAACTGCGGCAGCACCGCCAGCATGAACACCAGGGCCTTGGGGTTGCTGGCGTTGACCAGGAAACCACGGAACATCATCGCCATCGGCTTGCCGAGCGGGCGTATCGCCGCGTCATCGGCCATGTCCATGGGCAAGGCACGCCATTGCTTGACGGCCAGGTACACCAGGTACGCCACGCCAAACCACTTGATCGCGTAGAACGCGGTCGACGACGCCGCCAGAATGGCACCCAAACCGCCCGCCACCACGGCAATCTGCATGGCCAGGCCCAGTTGCAGGCCAATGGCGTTCCAGTAACCGCGCAGGAAGCCGTATTGCAGGCCGCTGGACATCGAAGCGATGGCGCCGGCGCCAGGGGAAAGGGAGATGATCCAACTGGCCAGGAAAAAGGCCAGCCACGTGTCGAGTGCCATTGCACACCTCGGGAATGAGTCAGCGAATGTTGTGCCTTAAGCTAACTCCGCCGAGCAGAGGCTGGCTATAAATTTTTACAGGATGTAAACGCTAGCGGTCGCCCGGGAACACATGGGTGCCGGGCCAACGCCGCACCGAGCGCTGGAAGAACAGGCTGTTAGGCACCTGTACGATGGCGCTGTCGGTGCCTGCCGCTTCCACTTCGATCAGTGTGGTGTAGAGCAAGTTGATTGCCACTACCCTGCCCTTCACGCCGGGCTTGTCGACGGTATCCACCAACTCGACGATGTCACCGAGGCGAAACGGTCCGACGGTAAAGATCAGGATCGCGCACAGCAGGTTGGACAACACCGACCACATGGCGAAAAACGCCACTGCCGCCACTGCGACAAACCCCGACAGCGCGGTCCACAACACCGTAGCGGAAACACCCAGCCGGCCCAGCACAAAGATCAACGCACTGCCCATGATCAGCCAACGCAATCCGCCACGCAGGGGCATCAGCAGTTGCGGCGGAAACGGGTAGCGCTCACCCAGGCGCGTCAGGCCCTTGGCGACAAACCGCTGGGCGAGGTAGCCGGCCAGCAGGATCAGCAGGATTTGCACGCCGATCCATACAGGCTCGATCCATTGCGCAGGCAACGGCAGTTGCAAGGCCTCCATCAGGACAGCGCCTCCAGCTCCGCTTGTAGGGTTTCCAGCAGTTCGAGGGCTTCCATCCAGGTTTCCTCCAATTGCCCTTCGCGCACCTTGAGCCTGGCCTGCTCGGCCAACAGGTCGCGCAGCTCATCCTTGCGCGCAGCCTCGTACACGGCGCTGTCGCCCAGGCTGGCTTCGATCTTGGCCAGGCGCTCGTGGACCTTGCCCAACTCGGCCTCAAGCTTGTCGGCTTCGCGCTTGTGCGGCGCCAACTGCTGGCGCAGTGCGGCAGCGGCCTGGCGCTGGGCTTTCTTGTCGGTCTTGTCCGGGTTGACCGGGGTGTTGCTGACCGGCGCATTGCGCAGGCGGTAGTCCGTGAGCCAGCGTGCGTAGTCGTCCAGGTCACCGTCGAACTCTTCGACCTTGCCATCCGCTACCAGCAGGAAGTTGTCGGTGGTGCTCTTGAGCAAGTGGCGATCGTGAGACACCACCAGGACCGCACCGCTGAATTCCTGCAGGGCCATGGTCAGCGCCAGGCGCATTTCCAGGTCGAGGTGGTTGGTCGGTTCGTCGAGCAGCAGCAGGTTCGGGCGGTCCCAGGCGATCAACGCCAGGGCCAGGCGGGCTTTTTCACCACCGGAGAAGTTCAGCACCGGCTCATCGATGCGCGCGCCACGGAAGTCAAAGCCACCGAGGAAGTCGCGCAGGGTTTGCTCGCGCTCGGTCGGCGCCAGGCGTTGCAGGTGCAGCAGCGGGCTGGCCTTGGCGTCGAGGGAGTCCAACTGATGCTGGGCGAAGTAGCCCACCACCAGGTTCTCGCCACGGGTCAAACGACCGGCCAGGGGTTGCAGCTCGCCCGATAGGTTCTTGATCAGCGTCGACTTGCCCGCGCCGTTCGGACCGAGCAAACCGATGCGCGCACCCGGGGTGAGCTGCAGCTTGACCTTCTCCAGGATGGTTTTCTCGCCATACCCCAGGCGTGCATCGGAGAGGTCCAGCAACGGGCTGGAGATTTTCACCGATTCGCGGAACACAAAGTCGAACGGCGAATCGACGTGGGCCGCCGACAGTTCTTCCATGCGCTCCAGGGCCTTGATCCGGCTCTGGGCCTGCCGGGCCTTGGTGGCCTGGGCCTTGAACCGGGCGATGTAGCTTTCCATGTGCGCGCGCTGCGCCTGCTGCTTCTCGAACGCCTGCTGCTGTTGGGCCAGGCGCTCGGCACGCGCCCGTTCGAACGCGGTGTAGCCGCCACGGTAGAGGGTGATCTTCTTCTGTTCGACGTGGGCAATGTTGTCGACCACGGCGTCGAGGAAATCCCGGTCGTGGGAAATCAGCAGCAAGGTGCCCTGATAGCTCTTGAGGAAGTCCTCCAGCCACAGGATCGCATCGAGGTCCAAGTGGTTGGTCGGTTCGTCGAGCAGCAGCAGGTCCGAGGGGCACATCAGCGCCTGGGCCAGATTAAGGCGCATGCGCCAGCCACCGGAGAAGTCGGCGACCGGACGATCCATCTGTTCGTTGGTGAAGCCAAGGCCGGCGAGCATCTTGCGGGCGCGGGCGTCGGCGGTGTAGCCGTCGGCGCTGTCGAGTTCCGCGTGCAGGCGGGCCTGGGCGGCGCCGTCCTGGGCTTTCTCGGCCTCGGCCAGGTCGTGTTGCACCTGGCGCAGGCGCAGGTCGCCATCGAGCACGTAGTCGATCGCGATGCGGTCCAGGGTGTCGATCTCCTGGCGCATATGGGCGATGCGCCAGTCGGCCGGCAGCAAGCAGTCCCCGGAATCCGGGGTCAGCTCACCCAGCAACAGGGCGAACAACGTGGATTTGCCGGCGCCGTTGGCACCGATCAGGCCGGCTTTGTGACCGGCGTGCAGGGTCAGCTCGGCGTCTTCGAGAAGACGTTGCGGGCCACGCTGTAATGTTAGGCTTTGAAGTCGGATCATAATGGCGGCGGAGTCTACCAGCTTCGTTGGCCGCTGGCTTGGGTGTGAATATGAACGCTGACCTATGGAGCTTTGCTCTCTCGACTTACGCCCGCCCGGGCGTCGAAGCCGCCTGCCTGCGCTTGCAGGAGCAAGGGGCGGACGTGTGCCTGTTGCTCTGCGGCGCATGGCTGGAACAGCGGGGTGTGGCACTCGAGCCGGAGCGTATGCGCACCCTGCAACAGCTGGCGCGACCGTGGCAGGCGCAGGTGATCGAACCCTTGCGGCAGTTGCGGGTGCAATGGCGTGCCATGGTGCAGCAGGATGAGCAACTGGCGGCGCTGCGCGAACGGGTCAAAGCCCTGGAACTGGATGCCGAACGGCAATTGCTGACGCGCCTGGAAGCGTTGACGCAGGCATGGCCGAAAGGGGAGATGACTCAACCGCGGTGGCTGGAAGGACTGGCGGCTGAGGATGCCGCCGACCTTGACCATGACGCGCTGCAGCAGCTGCGCGTCATGGTCACCGGCACTTAGGAAGCGCTGGTTGGGGTAGTGCTTGGCGCGACCGGTGCAGGGGTGCTGCTGGGCGATGCGGTTGGAGCGGTGGTCGCTGCCTGGGTAGCAGCAGGTGCTGCTGGCTTGGCCGGTGCTGGTTTCGCAGCAGCTGGCTTGGCGGCCGGTTTTGCAACTGCAGGTTTGGCAGCCGGCTTGGCGGCTGGTTTTGCAACTGCGGTTTTGGCAGCTGGCTTGGCGGCTGGTTTTGCAGCGGCGGTTTTGGCAACTGGCTTGGCGGCTGGTTTTGCTGCAGCGGTCTTGGCAACTGGCTTCGCAGCTGGTTTTGCTGCAGCGGTCTTGGCAACTGGCTTCGCAGCTGGTTTTGCTGCAGCCGTTTTGGCAACTGGCTTCGCAGCTGGTTTTGCAGCAGCAGTTTTGGCAGCTGGCTTGGTAGCTGGTTTTGCAGCGGCGGTTTTAGCAGCTGGCTTGGCAGCCGGTTTTGCAGCAGCGGTTTTGGCAACTGGCTTGGCGGCTGGTTTTGCAGCAGCGGTTTTGGCAACCGGCTTGGCGGCTGGTTTTGCAGCAGCGGTTTTGGCAGCTGGCTTGGCGGCTGGTTTTGCAGCAGCAGTTTTGGCAACCGGCTTGGCGGCTGGTTTTGCAGCAGCGGTTTTAGCAGCTGGCTTGGCAGCCGGTTTTGCAGCAGCAGTTTTGGCAGCTGGCTTCACAGCGGGTTTTGCAACAGTGGCTTTAGCCGCTGGCTTGGCTGGCGCTTTAGCCGGTGCACGGGCACCCAGCACTTTAGCTACGGCTTCCTTCACACGACCAACGCCCTGGGCCAGTTTCAGGCTTTCTTGAGCATCTTTTTTGAGTTGGGAAATGTAGGTGCGGGTTTCAGCTTGACGATCCTTGAGAGCGTCCAGCAGGTCTTCGAGTTCTTTTACCGCGTCTTTGGCTTTGGCTTGTGCCTTGGCCTTGCCGGCAGTGGCGGCGTCTTGCAGTTTGGTGCGGGATTTATGCAGTTTTTCTTGCGCTTTACCGCGTTGTTTTTCCAGCTTGGCGAGCAGTTTTTCTGCATCGGCCAACGCTTGGGAACATGCGCTTTCCAGATGTTCGAGCAAGCTGCCCGACAATTGTTGGAGTAAATGCAACGGGGTATTTACAGGCTTCTGTTTGGCCGACATGGTTTACCTCCTGGCTGACGTGGGTGCGGCTCATACTAGCCCTCTGCTCTTACCGCCGCTAGGGCATGTTGACAGTATCGTTTGCGTTGCGTTGCAACGTGCGAAAATTCTTATCGATATAACGAAAACACACGGCACTTTTTACGTACACGCACTGGCATAATCCGTCGCACTTTCGGCAGGAGAATGCCCATGTCGCGTTACCTTTTCCTTGTGCTGGGCCTGGCGATTTCCGCGGCCAATGCGAGCGAGCAATCACCGTCAAAAACCACGCCCCAAGACCAGCACGACCTCGCCTACAGCCTGGGCGCCAGCCTCGGTGAGCGCCTGCGCCAGGAAGTCCCGAACCTGCAGATCCAGGCCTTGATCGACGGCCTCAAGCAAGCCTATCAAGGCAAGCCGCTGGCGTTGGATAACGCGCGCATCGAACAGATTCTTGCCAAGCACGAAGCGCAGACCGAAGCCGATGCCCAAGCGCCTAAAAGTGAAAAGGCACTTGCCGCCGAGCAACAGTTTTTAGCCAAGGAAAAAGCCGCGAAAGGAGTGCGTGAGTTGGCCGATGGCATCCTGCTCACGGAACTGACACCCGGCACGGGTAACAAGCCTGGCGCGAATGATCAGGTTCAGGTGAACTACATCGGACGACTGCCCGATGGCACGGTCTTCGATCAGAGCACACAACCCCAGTGGTTTCGCCTGGACAGTGTGATCAGCGGCTGGAGCAGCGCGTTGCAGCAGATGCCGGTAGGTGCGAAGTGGCGCCTGGTGATTCCATCGGCGCAGGCCTATGGCGCCGACGGTGCTGGAGAGTTGATCCCGCCTAATACGCCATTGGTTTTTGAGATCGAATTGCTAGATACCCGTTCTTAACCCAATAAAAAACGGTGCAACCTGTGCACCGTTCTTTATCGCATCCCCCTCGGTCAGGCCTGGGCGACAGTGTGTTCCTTGTGAGCGTTGTGCAGCACTTCAATCAGGCAGTCTTCCAGCTCGAAACGCTCGTGAAGCAGCACGCCCAACTCTTTGAATTTCTCGGCGACACACTTGCCTTGATCGCACAGGTCGGTAAACGCTAGCAACTTCTCAGTGATCACATCGATACGTGGGTAAAGGGTCTTGGCGAAATCCAGACCGCGCTGGTCTTTGAAGGCTTCCGCCTCCTTGGTTAGCTGGGTGTAAATGCTCAAGTGCCCTGCGGATACGTAATCCACCAACACAACACAGAAATCTTGCAGCGGTTCACGCTTCTGGCTCAATGCTTCGGGCTCGGCACCCAGGTCATCAAAGGCCAGCACCAATTTGCGTCGTGCATCCAGCCATTTGTCGATCAGGGTATGCACCCCACCCCAGCGTTCCCGAGCATTCTTGCAACGTTCCAACATGATGATCTCTCTTCCCTATAGGGGCGCTGCCGCCTGATGCCCGCGCAACACTTCAAGGATAAAACAGCAGCGGGACAAGGCCGCGTCTGACAAACGGTTTCAATAACGCGTGCGGGCCAGATTATGCCCCCATGACTATGGCTTCAAGGTACGCAGGAGAGAAAGTTCATACAAGTGTTTAATCCCGTCCTACAAACTGCGGCCTCCGATCAGCGCCTCGCTGAGCGCAATGGACGGCTCAAAAACAGTCGGAAAAATTGCATGACACCGAGGATCAACATGCTCAGGAAGAACAACAGGCTCCACTCGGGAAGGCTCAGGTCAAATAGCGTCCAGCTTATTTCCATACAATCGACCGTGCCTTTGACCGTCAATTGCAACGCCTGCCACAGCGACAGGTTCTCGAGCATGTGACTGAGACTGGGCCAGCATTCGGCGGCCTGATCCGCTGCGGCATTTTGCAGCAGCACTTGGCGTACTGCGGTGATGGCACCCAGCAACGCACAGACCATGCTCGTAACCCCATATAGGTAAAAAGTGGAACGCCTGGGGTTGTGGATGGCGGCGACCAGATTGATCAGCGTGAAGGCAGCCAAAAAGGCCCTTTGCATCTGGCACAGGAAACAAGGGCGTAACGAGGCACCGAACTCAAGATAGAAGGACGCACCCAACGTCAGCGCACCCGCCATGAACGCAAGGAAAAACAAGGAGCGTGAAGGGGCCAAAGACATGCTTTATCCGCATCGCGAGAGATAGGTCGTTACGTTAGAGGAAAGGCCTGACCCCTTTCAATACGCGCCAGAGCAGACGATTCCGTGAGAACGTAGGGACATCCCGTCAGAGAATGGAAGACTTGAAGCGCATGAACGTAGGAGTTTGCTTCAAAGCCCCTCAGGGCCGGCATACGCTCAGCATTGAAGGGCTGGCCATCAGAAATATCTGAGCCAACCCTAGACTTCTTCCTGCATCAAACTCGGGCAGGAGCTGGCAGCGGAGACGCCAGCAAGCGGTTATCCAATAAGCCCAGGCCTTCCTGGAACAGCTGGTTGCTGCGCTCAGTGTCACCCAACTGGGCCAACAGCCGCGCCAGTTCGGCACAGGCCTCGGGATTACGCTGCACCTGCAGGCTGCTTTCCAGGTAATCCCGCGCCTTGCCCCACAGGCTGTTTTGCAGGCACAGACGACCCAATGTCAACAACAGGCTGGCATCGCCCGGGTGATCCTTGAGCCAGCCTTCGGCAAACTTCAATTGCCGGGCAGGGTCACTGCCGCGCAGCAGGCCGTAGAGACGAATCAGGTGGCTGTCGTAGCCGCGCTTGATGGCACCGCGCAATGCTTCCTCCGCGTTGGCATCGGCGCCCAGTTGACGCAGTTGCTCGGCATAGGCCAGGACCAGTTGCGGCTCCTGGCGCTGGGCGGAAGTCAGTTGTTGCCAGGCCCGCTCAAGAGACTGCAAGCCGGCTTCGCCCTGCTCTTCGCGCTGGGCCGCCAGGCTCAGGTTCTCCCCCCAGGCACGTCGCTCCAGTTCGGCCAATTCGCCGGCGGGCAGTACCTTGTCCTTGCGCAGCTCCGGCAACAGGCGGATCACCGACGACCAGTCGCCACGCTGCTGGTGCAGACGCTGCAATTGGCGCAGCACCTGGCCGTTGTGAGGATGGCGCTCGTGCATGGCCTGCAAGGTGGTAAGGGCGCCATCAGTGTCGCCACGGTCCAATTGCAACTGCGCATGGCTCAAGGCAACCGCCAGCTCGGCCTGGGGCTGACGCTCCAGGGCGCGCTCGAGCAAGCCGTCCGATTCTTCATAACGGCCCTGCTCATTCGCCGCCCGGGCCGCGCCCAGGTAGTACAGCAATGGCTGGCGCTCCGCCTCGGCGGCACGGTGCAGGTGACGTTCGGCACTGGCCCAACGGCCTTCGGCGAGGTCCATCTGGCCCTGTTCGATGGCGATCTGCACACGGCGACTGCGGTTACGTCGCGACCACGGGTTGACCACGCCACCCGAGGTGGTAACCAGGCTCAGCAATACGCGGATCAAGTAGATGGCCAGGCCGAAGACAAACACCGCCACCACGGTAGCCCATAGACTCGACTCGTAGTGCAGCACATGAGGATAGGTAATCAACACATAGCCGGTGTGTTTCGAAATGCCCACAGCCAGTGCCAGGGCGATTGCAATCGCCAGCACCAGGATCACATAGAAACGCTTCATCGGCTCTACTCCTGCTTCGCCGACGTGGCCGCCGGCGTGGCAGCTGCCTTGGCTTCGTCGGCAGATAGATGACGACGTTCGAGGTACGCCTGTACCGCAGCCAGGCTCGCCGCCAGGTCCGGTGTCACCACCGAGACAGCCTTGGGCTCAAGCTCGGCGATACGCGCCAGCATCGCCTTGCTCTGCGGGTTGTCCTGGTTGAAGTTGTCCTGCAACACGCTGCGTGCCTCACCCAGGGAGCGGCTGTACACCGCCGATTCACCATTGAGCGCCGCCCATTGTGCTTGCTCCAAGGCCAGGCTTAGGGCCAGGCGTACCTGGTTCAGGCCTTGACCGGCGAGCAGTGGACGAATGTTGTCGTCGGGGTTGAAGTCGATGCGGAAGTACCGGGAAATCTGCTCCCACCACTGGCTCCAGCGATTGTCCGTATCGGTGCTTGGACGCCCCTGGGATGCGGGTTCAGTCAGTTGGTACTCAGGGGCGATGGCCGCCAGTTGCACGACCTGATCACGCAAGGCTGCCAATTGCAGATACAGCCCGGTGCGATCCGGCTGCTCAGTACTGCGCAACGCAGCAAGGCTCTTGGCCAACTGCTCGCGCGCGGCGTAGGAGCCCGGATCGCTTTGCTCGCGAAGAATCTCATCGGCGCCCTGGACCAACGCCTGGGCGCTGTTGATGTCCTGCAAGGCAGACAAGCGCAAACTCGCCAGGCGAATCAGGTGCTCGGCCTCAGCCAGGCGCCAATCCTTGCGGCTGGCACCCAGCACGGTTTCCAGGCGCTGGCTCAAGCGCTGCTGGTCACCCTGCAACTGGGCCACCAGGCGACGGCGCTCCTCGAGCTCATCCGCACCCGGCAGTTGCGCCAGGCGTGCAGCCAGTTGTTGCTGGCTTTGCTTGAGGGCCTGGGATTGGTCATCCAGGGTCTGCACTTGGCCCAGCTGGTGCTGGCTGCTGGCTTGCAGGGCACGAACCTGCCAGAGACCCCAACCGCCGGCCGCAACACCCGCAGCGCCAAGCAGCAGGGCGACAACTGCCAGGCCATTGCCGCGGCGCGGCGCGGTGACCGGTGACTCAACCGGCGCATCAAGTGCGGGTTGGGTTTCATCTTTAGGCAAGGCTGTTTCGCTCACGTATCCGTCCTTTGCGTATCAGAGAGTGGGAACGGCATGACTCCGTAACGCCACTAACAAAGCCGCGGCACTCGCGCCGCGACAATCCACAACTTTTTCTGCGCCAGCGGCCCGCGCCATCTCGGCGACTCGCGGGCTGGGCACGAACAACGGCAGCTGCGCCACCTGTGGCCAATCGGGTCCGGCCAGGGCCTGCAGGTGCAAAAAACCCTGCCCACTGCTGACCACCAGGCCGTTCAAGCGTTCCAACTGGATGCGCTGGGTCAGTACGCCCGTGTCGTAATCCGGTAGGAAACGGCGATACAACTCCAGGTAGTCGACACTAGCACCTTGCTCGCGCAAACGCTCAGCCAGCAGCTCCCGCCCCCCCTCGCCGCGCAGGATCAACACCCGCGCACCGGGCCGTGCGATAGCCTCGCGCAACGCAGGCAATTGAAGCAAGGCCTCGCTGTCGTCGCCGGTTTGGGGATAGTGAACGCAAAGGCCGTGATCAGCCAGGACCTGCGCGGTGGCCGCACCGACGCTGAACCACGGCAGTTGCGGCCAGGCTTGATCCAACTGCTGCACGGCAAGCCGCGCGGCCGGCTTGCTCACCACGATCACCGCACAGTAGCGGCCAAGATTACCGAAGACAGCCTGTTGTTCGGGGGTAACGGGTAACGGTTCGGTGTCCAGCAAAGGCAAGCTGCTGCTGAAGATACCGGCTTCGGACAACGCCGCCGCCAGGGCCGCCGATTCCTCGGCAGGCCGTGTCAGCAGCACGCGCCAATCGGTCACTGCGGGCCGGCCTCGCCGTAGACTTTTTGCAGAATGGCGCCAGCGCCCTTGTCCAGCAGCTCTTCAGCCACCTGGACACCCAGGGCGATGGCGTCACGCTGCGGACCACGGATTTCGGCAGTCAGCAGAGTGCCCCCATCCGGATCCCCAACCAGGCCACGCAGCCACAGGTTTTCACCTTCGAGCACGGCGTAGCAGGCGATCGGCACCTGGCAGCCACCGTTGAGGTGCTTGTTCAGGGCGCGCTCGGCCGTGACACGCACTTCGGTCTCATGGTGATCCAGGGGTTTGAGCAGCGCGTGGATTTCACTATCGGCGGTACGGCATTCAATGCCCACGGCGCCTTGCCCGCCAGCAGGCAGGCTGTCTTCGACGCTGATGGCCGAGGTGATACGGTCTTCGAAGCCCAAACGGATCAGGCCGGCGGCGGCGAGGATGATCGCGTCATACTCACCGGCATCCAGCTTGGCCAGGCGGGTGTTGACGTTGCCACGCAGGAAGCGAATCTGCAGGTCCGGACGACGGGTCAACAGTTGTGCCTGGCGACGCAGGCTGGAGGTGCCGACAATGCTGCCCAGAGGCAAATCATCCAAAGACGCAAAGGTATTGGAAACGAAGGCGTCACGCGGGTCTTCACGTTCACAGATGCAAAACAGGCCCAGGCCTTCGGGGAAATCCATGGGCACGTCTTTCATGGAATGCACGGCGATGTCGGCTTCGTTTTCCAGCAGCGCGGTTTCCAGCTCCTTGACGAACAGGCCCTTGCCGCCGATCTTCGACAGCGGCGAGTCGAGCAGCTTGTCGCCGCGACTGACCATGGGCACCAGGGTCACCTTGAGGCCGGGATGGGCCTGCTCAAGGCGTGCTTTGACGTATTCGGCCTGCCACAAGGCCAGGGCGCTTTTACGGGTGGCGATGCGGATTTCGCGAGAGGACATGGATCAATCCGTACTGAATAGATACGGCAGATAATAACAGCTCAGGCAAATACGCTTTGATTTGAATCAGCAAGTGCGGGGCCTCCCTGGCCACGTCGCACCGGGATAATGAATGCAGGCTTGCCAAAACCCTCGGGCTAAAGCTGCTGCATCATCTTGCGCACGCCGGCGACATGGCGACGGCTGACGATCAACGCATCCCCGTTAAGCCCTTTGAGGAATAACTGAAAGTGCCCGAGGGGCGTGCGCTGCAGGCGCTCGATTCGCTCACGGGCCACCAGCGCGTTCCGGTGGATTCGCACGAAGCGGTCACCGAATTCATCCTCAAGGGCCTTGAGCGGCTCATCGAGCAACACTTCGCCAGCCTCATGCCGCAGGGTCACGTACTTGTGATCGGCAATGAAGTAGACCACCTGGTCCAAGGGGATCAACTCGATGCCTTTGCGTGTGCGGGCGCTGATATGGCTGCGCGGCCCGTTGCCGCTTTGGGCGGCCGGCTGGGTCAGGGCAGCGAGTTGGGCGCGATTGGGACGTTCGGCTTTCTTCAGGGCCCTGAGCAAGGCCTCGGCAGTCACTGGCTTGACTACGAAGCTGACACCACTGGCTTCCAGTGTCTGCGCGGCAAACTCTTCTTGAGCGGCGCACAGCACCACGGCAGGTGGCGATTCGCGCTCACTCAGGCGGGCAGCAACTTGCAGGCCATCGAGGCCCGGCATGCGGATATCGAGCAACACCACGTCCGGCTTGAGGCTGTCGATCAACGTCAACGCCTCCTCGCCGCTGGTGGCACTCGGTTCAAGGACTGTATAACCCTCGAGTTCACTGACCAAACGGCTCAGTCGCTCGCGGGCTTGGGGTTCGTCATCAACGATCAGGACATTCATATAGCGCTGGATTCCTGCGTGAGTCTCGCACAAGGATAGCGTAGACAGGTGCGGTGACTTGCGTCACAGCGATCCACGCTAAGACTAGCGCGAGCGGCAAAAAGTGCCCTGACAGCGGCACCCATATTTACCCGGACCTGTTCAATAGCGCCCAAGACCTGCTGCCTTCGGGCATCGTCGTAGGGTTTGCTGATACACAATCCGAATACCCCCCTTTTAAATGGATAGTCAGGCTCTGACCGCATTACCCGACTTTGGTGCATTCACACACTATCAGTCCAACTGTAGACGCTCGCCGAGACGATATTGCTCAATCGTCAAATATCGTATCAATAAGCAGCTGCCTCCAGTCTCGTCCCGGACGCGGTCGGCGGCAAGGCACTTAGCCATCCTTTGCACAAATAAAAATGCCGACGGCCCGCAGCACCGCCTCCAAGGGCAACCCTGTTATTATCGCCGCCACACTTTCATGCCTCTTAATAAGCAGACCACGAGCGAACCCATGAGCACCGACAAGACCAACCAGTCCTGGGGCGGCCGCTTCAGTGAACCCGTCGACGCCTTCGTCGCCCGCTTCACCGCCTCCGTCACCTTTGACCAGCGCCTGTACCGCCACGACATCATGGGCTCCATCGCCCACGCGACGATGCTGGCCAAGGTCGGCGTGCTGACCGACGCCGAGCGCGACAGCATCATCGATGGCCTGACCACCATCCGCGGTGAGATCGAAGCCGGTACGTTCGACTGGCGTGTCGACCTGGAAGACGTGCACATGAACATCGAGGCGCGCCTCACCGACCGTATCGGTGTGACCGGCAAGAAACTGCACACCGGTCGCAGCCGTAACGACCAGGTGGCCACCGACATCCGCCTGTGGCTGCGCGATGAAATCGACCTGATCCTGGCCGAAATCACCCGCTTGCAGAAAGGCTTGCTGGAGCAGGCCGAGCGTGAGGCGGACACCATCATGCCTGGCTTCACCCACCTGCAAACCGCACAACCCGTGACCTTCGGCCACCACCTGCTGGCCTGGTTCGAAATGCTCAGCCGCGACTACGAGCGCCTGGTGGATTGCCGCAAGCGCGCCAATCGCATGCCGCTCGGCAGCGCTGCCCTGGCCGGCACCACTTACCCGATCGACCGCGAATACACCGCGCAGCTGCTGGGCTTCGATGCCGTCGGCGGCAACTCCCTGGACGGCGTGTCGGACCGCGACTTCGCCATCGAATTCTGCGCCGCCGCCAGCATCGCGATGATGCACCTGTCGCGTTTCTCCGAAGAGCTGGTGCTGTGGACCAGTGCGCAATTCCAGTTCATCGACCTGCCGGACCGCTTCTGCACCGGCAGCTCGATCATGCCGCAAAAGAAAAACCCCGACGTGCCCGAACTGGTGCGGGGCAAGAGCGGCCGTGTATTCGGCGCACTGATGGGCCTGCTGACCCTGATGAAAGGCCAGCCTTTGGCCTACAACAAGGACAACCAGGAAGACAAGGAACCGCTGTTCGACGCCGCCGACACCCTGCGCGACTCGCTGCGCGCGTTTGCCGACATGATCCCGGCGATCAAGCCCAAGCACGCGATCATGCGTGAAGCGGCCCTGCGCGGTTTCTCCACGGCGACTGACCTGGCGGACTACCTGGTACGCCGTGGCCTGCCGTTCCGCGACTGCCACGAGATCGTTGGCCATGCGGTGAAATACGGCGTCGACACCGGCAAGGACCTGGCGGAAATGAGCCTGGAAGAGCTGCGCCAGTTCAGTGACCAGATCGAACAGGACGTGTTTGCCGTGTTGACCCTGGAAGGCTCGGTGAATGCCCGTAACCACGTGGGCGGTACCGCGCCGGCACAGGTGAAGGCTGCGGTCGCTCGCGGCCAGGCCCTGCTCGCCAGCCGCTGAAAGAGGTGGGAGGGGGGCAACCCTCTCCCACATTTGATCACTTTTTGGCCGCAACCATCGCCATGAACGCCGGCATCGCGGCCTCCCTGTCCGCCGCCACCTTCTGCGCATTAGGCATGGCATGCAGTCGCTCCAGCAACACTCTGGCCGCCGGCAATTCAGCCAACAGGTCCAGGCCAAACAGCTTCTCGCCCACCGCACAGGCGAGGTTCACGCTGTACATGAAATACAGATCCGCAATCGTAAAGCCCTCCCCCGCCACATAAGGCGCGAACTTGCCGTGACGGCCTAAAGAGCCGATCCCCAGCAGCAACTCAGCCCTGGATTTCTCCTTGATCGCCTCCGGCACCGGCATACCGAAAAACGCCTCGGCAAAACACGCGCGGGCGGGCAATTCGATGTACAGCTCGATTTCCCTGCACAATGCCAGCACTTGGGCACGCTGGAACGGGTCGGCCGGCAACAGCGACGGGCCTTCCTGGGAGTGCTCGATGTATTCGAGGATCACACTGGTTTCGTTGATAAACCCCTGCTTCACGCCCAGCACCGGCACCTTGCCACGCGGGCTGACCGCCAGGGCCTCAGGGGTTTGCCCGGCATAAAAGGGCACCTCCTCAAAAGCCAGGCCTTTCTCCAGCAGTGCCAGTTTCACCATGTTGTAGTAGTTGCTGACCGAGAATCCGTAAAGCTTGAGCATCGCAAAGCCTCCAGGCCGTGTGCGGGGTTGGCTGCAGGAGTTATAGATCCCCGGGGCCAGCCTGACCAGCAGCATCACCTGCCTGAATGGGGGTAGACTGGCGCCCTTTCCTTGAGGAGCCTGCCATGAGCGAGCCGACCGATATCGACAGCGACGAAGAAGCGTTCACCGAAAACACCTTGATCGAAGCGATCGAAAACCAGATCGAAAGCGACAATCCGCCTGCCGCCAAGGCCACGTTCAATAAGCTGACCCTGGTGGGCTATGAGCGTGAAGAGATCCTGAATCTCATGGCTCACGTGTTGGCTTTCGAAATCGACGCGATGCTGGATGAGGACCGCGCCTTCAATACCGAATGGTATGAAACAGCGCTGCGGGCACTGCCTGAGCTGCCGCCCGAAAAGGAATAATCCCGGCACACCGCAACACGCTGGACAGTTCGGCAAAGTGCGTTCACCTTATGGCCTGCTAGCCTCTAATAAATTTTAGAAAGTCTGGAGTCCTTATGTCGTATACCCCTGAGTTGGTTGCCGAACTGGAAATCCTTGTACTCTTCCCCTTGGACAGCACCAAGGAAGGTCTGAAAGTCCATCAGACCGCTGCTCCCTCTGCCATCGCCGCTGCCAAGCGTCTCCATGCGAAAGGGCTTATCGACCAACCGGACGGAGGCTACCTGACCAGCCTTGGCCGGGACGCTGCAGAGCAGGCCCAAACCCTGCTGACCATCCTGAGCACCGCCAACACCAAAGAAGCCGCCTGATACCGTATACCGCCCATGGAGTCCGCCTCTCGCGGATTCCGAGGGCGCTGCTGTGGAATGGCCCGATTATTGACGTCAAAAACCATTTCCCTCTAAACCTCCTACGCGACTGGCTGTAAACTCCCACATGGCCGCCCGCGTCGGGCCCTGCGAGCCACCGAGTTCGACATGACCCGCACCCATGAAATCCGCCCTGACCTGGACGAAGGCATCGACCGCAAGGTGCTGGCCCAATTGCGCGCGCGCTTCATGGCTCTCAATGAAGGTCGCATGGCTCGTGCCATCGAAGGGCTGACGCCGCGCCAGCAAAGCGTACTGACCCTGCTGCCGCTGTTTTTTCACGTCAATCATCCACTGTTGCCGGGTTATGTATCGGGCAGTACACCGGCCGGGCTGTCGAATTTCGAGCCCGACGCCCAGGCACTCACGGAAGCCCAGCGCCTGACCCGCTCGTTCTCCTACAAGCCGCGCCCGGTCAATCAACCCAAGCCGATCCACGGCCTGTTCCTGATGGGCAGCCTCGGCACCCTCGCCCAGGCCGACCAGAGCGACATGGATGTGTGGGTGTGCCACGCCCCCGACCTGGGCGAAAACGAGCTCGCCGAGCTGCGCAAAAAATGCCAACTGCTGGAAGCCTGGGCCCTGGGCATGGGCGCAGAAGCGCACTTCTTCCTGATCGAGCCGACTCGCTTTGTGCTTGGCGAGCGCGATACCCAACTCAGCTCCGACGACTGCGGCACGACCCAGCACTACCTGTTGTTGGACGAGTTCTACCGCACAGCGATCTGGCTGGCCGGGCGTACGCCGATCTGGTGGCTGGTGCCGGTGTATGAAGAGACCCGCTATGCGGAGTTCACCCACACGCTGCTCTCCAAGCGTTTTATCCGCGCCGATGAAACCCTCGACCTCGGCCACCTGGCGCGTATCCCTCCCGGTGAATTCATCGGTGCCGGGCTGTGGCAACTGTTCAAGGGCATCGAGTCGCCCTACAAGTCGGTACTCAAGCTGTTATTGACCGAGGTCTACGCCAGCGAACACCCGAACGTGCACTGCCTGAGCCTGCGCTTCAAGCGCGCGGTGTTCGCCAACCACATGGACCTGGATGAGCTGGACCCGTACATCGTGGTGTACCGCCGTATCGAGGAATACCTCAAGGCACGCAACGAACCGGAGCGCCTGGAGCTGGTGCGTCGTGCCCTGTACCTGAAGGTCAACCGCAAGCTCAGCACGGGCCAGCGCGCCACCGGCTGGCAACGCCTGCTGCTGGAGCGCCTGGCCCACGAGTGGGGCTGGGACCCACGCCAACTGGCGCTGCTGGACAGCCGCAGCCAGTGGAAAGTGCGGCAGGTGGCCTCCGAGCGCCGCGCCCTGGTCAGCGAGCTGAACTACAGCTATCGCTTCCTGACCCAGTTCGCCCGGACCGAACAGACGGTCAGCCTGATCAACAAGCGCGACCTCAATGTGCTGGGGCGGCGCCTGTATGCCGCCTTTGAACGCAAGGCCGGCAAGGTTGAATTCATCAACCCCGGCATCACCCCGGACCTGGCCGAAGACACCCTGACCCTGGTGCAATCGCCCAACCGCAAGGAGCCCGGCCAGCACCACTGGGGCCTGTACAACGGTAACCTCACGGCCCTGGAATGGGAGCACTTCGCGCCGATCAAGCGCAGCCGCGACCTGTTGGAGATGCTCACCTGGTGCCACCGCAACGGCGTCATCGACAGCAGCACACGCCTGGCGCTGCACCCCGGCACCAGCGACATGACCGAGTTCGAGCTGTTCAACCTGCTGGGCAGCCTGCAGCAGGCTATCGCCCTGCCCCTGGCCAGCGTTGATGAAGCGCGCCTGCTGCGCTCGGCGGTGCCCGAGGAAGTGTTGCTGCTGATCAACGTCGGCGTCGACCCACTCAAGCATCATCGCGACCTGAATATCCTGATGACCACCGAGCGCACCGACTCCCTGAGTTATGCCGGTGTGCGCGACAACCTGGTACTGACCCTGGACCAGGTCACGCTCAACAGTTGGAACGAGGTGATGGTGAGCCGCTACGACGGCCCCCATGCGCTGCTCGACTGCCTGCGCGACTACCTCAACCAATTGCCGCCGGATCATCTGCCTCGGCTGCGGGTGCGCTGCTTCTGCCACAACCGTGCGCAGTTCATTGCCCAGCGCGTGGAAGAAATCTTCAATACCGCGCAGCACCTGTTGCTGGGACAGGGCAATCACCGCTACGTGCTCCAGGTGCAGCAGCACTATCACGTGATGGAGTTGATGCCGGGCCAGGCCACCCACGTCTCACTGGCGACCCAGGATGCGCTGGTGGCCTACCTCAGCGAAGAACTGGCCAGCTACAGCCCGCTGCATCTGGACGCCATGGCCCTGGAAGACCACGACCTGGCGCTGTTGCTGCCCATGGGCATGGCCAATTGCGTGCAGGTGTTCTACCGGGTCAACGAAGGCTTCGCCGAGCTGTATGTGCTGGATGAATTCAACGCGCTCTGGCAGCAACGCTTGCCGTTTCATGATGAGCAGAGCCTGTTGGCGCCGTTGCAGCGCTTTTTGCAGTCGATCATCTATCGCCGGGAAGCACTGTCGCCCCTGGACACGCAACAACCGTTGGGTGAGGTGCAAATCTTGTACTACCAACTGCTGCCGTCAGGCAGCACGCGCGCGCGTGGGGTGGAGCCGCGGCCAGCCCCGCAGAACCCTGCCAACAAACCGTTTTATGACGTGCAGGCGATTATCGGCAAGGCGGCGCCGGGCCAGGTGGGCATTACCCTGTACTGCAATCAGCGGGAGTTTTCCGAGCTGGAGTTTGGCGACCAACTGTTTGCGGTGGTCGCCCAGGAGATCGTCGGTCAACGCCGGGAAACCGAACGCTATCGCTGCTACATCACCGACCTCGACCTGTCGGGCCTGCTCGGTGATGTGCAAAGCCCGAGCAACCTGTACCTGCGCTACAAGGCCGAGCTGGAAC
Organism: Pseudomonas sp. S3E12; assembly: GCF_001702295.1. Classification (NCBI taxonomy): domain Bacteria; kingdom Pseudomonadati; phylum Pseudomonadota; class Gammaproteobacteria; order Pseudomonadales; family Pseudomonadaceae; genus Pseudomonas; species Pseudomonas sp. S3E12. The sequence goes on along the minus strand of NZ_MBDT01000002.1, from coordinate 349,749 downwards.
AGGCACTCAATGCGGCGTTGAATCAGGTTTAGAGCGGGAAGGCACCGCCGTCTTTGGGCTGGCCTTCAACACTGAGCAGTTCAAGCTTGAGGGTCTTGCCGCCGGGTGCTGGCCAATCAATGTGTTGACCCACCTGCAAGCCGAGCAAGGCACTGCCCACCGGGGCCAGGACCGAGATCTTGCCTGCATCGGCATTCGCGTCTTTCGGATAGACCAAGGTCAGGTGGTAGTCCTTGCCGCTGCCTTGCTCACGGCAATGCACGCTGGAGTTCATGGTCACGACACCCGCAGGTACTTCATCGTGACCAACCACGTCGTCGGCGCGGTCGAGTTCGGCTTGCAACGCTTCGACGCCGGGAGACTCGTCGCCCAAGCGGTCGATCAGTTGCTCCAGACGCTGCACGTCAAGACGGGTAAGAATGATGGAAGGTGCGGTGGTCATGATTCAGGCAGACTCCTTTTTTCTGCACAAAAAAGCAAAACCCCGCCAGGAAAAGGCGGGGTTCTCACGGGCCTCGATGAGTTGAGGCGTATCCGGACACTACCACAGCACCGTAAATAAACAAGACGGGCTCAAAGCGCGGCCTTGCGTTGCTCGGCCTGGGCCACGATCACTCGACGCCGCTGATCATCGGCGGAGCGCCATTCACGGATGTCTTCCACATGACGGAAGCAGCCGAGGCAGACTTTTTGCTCGTCCAGGCGACACAAACTGATACAAGGTGACGGCACCGCCGGGCTGACATTACTGAACAGCGGCTTGGGCGGGCGTACGGGCGCAGGCTGGGTCACGGTCAAATCTCGTCGAAATCCAGCTCGGCGCCGGTATATTCGTGGACCAGGCGCGCGAGCATCTCGCCCAGCAACTCCTCACTCTTGTCGCACTGCCATTTGCCGCTTTCTTCGTCGTAGTCGAAGTGAACGCCCCCGGAGCGCGCCGCCAGCCACAGCTGCCGCAGCGGCTCCTGGCGGCTGAAGATCAGTTGCTGGCCACTCTCGAACTTGACGGTCAGCACACCGGCCGAGTTTTCCAGATCCACATCCAGGTCGCTGTCGTCGAAAATATCTTCCAGCTTCTCTTGGGTGGCATCCACCAGGTCGTGAAAACGGGCTTCGGTCAAACTCATTGTGGCAACCTCGAAAGTGTCTGGTTTTGCTCAAGCGCCGCACGATACGGACGAGCCCCGCCGATTGCAAAGGATACCGATTTCAACACGATTGACGGCGTGAAATATCCTCAACCAGCGTAGTCCGCTTCCCGACCATCTCGGCAAACCCCCGCCGGACGGGTATTTCAGCGCATAGGCAAGCTGGCGGGTGGTCGGTATACTCGGGCGCAATTAATGCATATTCAAGGATTTCGCCATGAAGCGCCTGATCTCTTCCCTTGCTGCGCTCGTCGCGGTCGCTTGCCTCGTTAGTGCCTGTGGTCAAAAAGGCCCGCTGTACCTGCCCGATGACAGCAAAGACCCGAATGAACAGGCGCAATCGTCGCAAAAGCCCTCCAAAGCGCATAAGCACGACACCTACGAATAAGGGAGCTCCATGGACGCTTTTAACTACCGGGACGGCGAGCTGTTCGCGGAAGGCGTGGCGTTGTCCGCGATTGCCCAGCGCTTTGGGACCCCGACCTACGTGTACTCCCGTGCGCATATCGAAGCCCAATACCGCTCGTTCACCGACCCGCTCGATGGCGTACCGCACCTGGTGTGCTACGCAGTCAAGGCCAACTCCAACCTGGGTGTACTGAATGTCCTGGCGCGTCTGGGCGCCGGTTTCGACATTGTCTCCCGTGGCGAGCTGGAACGGGTCCTGGCCGCCGGCGGCCAGGCCGACAAGATCGTGTTCTCCGGCGTCGGCAAGAGCCGCGAGGACATGCGCCGGGCCCTGGAAGTCGGCGTACATTGCTTCAACGTCGAATCCACCGACGAGCTGGAACGCCTGCAAGTCGTCGCGGCCGAGATGGGTGTTCGTGCGCCGATCTCACTGCGCGTCAACCCGGACGTCGATGCCGGCACCCACCCGTACATTTCCACCGGTCTCAAAGAGAACAAGTTCGGCATCGCCATTGCCGACGCCGAAGACGTGTACATCCGCGCCGCCCAGTTGCCGAACCTGGAAGTGCTGGGTGTCGACTGCCATATCGGCTCGCAACTGACCACACTGCCGCCGTTCCTGGATGCCCTCGACCGCCTGCTGGCATTGATCGACCGCCTGGGCGAATGCGGCATCTACCTGCACCACATCGATCTCGGTGGTGGCGTGGGCGTGCGTTATCGCGATGAAGAGCCACCGGCGATCGCCGACTATATCCAGGCCGTGCGCGAGCGTATCGAAGGCCGCGACCTGACGCTGATGTTCGAGCCGGGGCGCTATATCGTCGCCAACGCCGGCGTGCTGCTGACCCAGGTCGAGTACCTCAAGCACACCGAGCACAAGGATTTCGCCATCGTCGATGCGGCGATGAACGACCTGATCCGCCCGGCGCTGTATCAGGCCTGGATGAATGTCACCGCCGTGACGCCTCGTGACACCCAAGCCCGCGCGTACGACATTGTCGGCCCTATCTGTGAGACCGGCGACTTCCTGGCCAAGGATCGTCAACTGGCCCTGGAAGAAGGCGACCTGCTGGCCGTGCATTCGGCCGGTGCCTACGGGTTTGTCATGAGTTCCAACTACAACACCCGCGGACGTACCGCCGAGGTGTTGGTGGACGGTGATCAAGCGTTTGAAGTGCGTCGCCGCGAGACGGTAGCCGAGTTGTATGCTGGCGAAAGCCTGCTGCCGGAGTAAGCCATGCTGCTGCGTTTTACCAAGATGCACGGGCTGGGCAATGATTTCATGGTCCTCGACCTGGTCAGCCAGCACGCACACATCCTGCCCAAGCACGCTAAACAGTGGGGCGACCGGCATACCGGGATTGGCTTCGACCAATTGCTGATCGTCGAGGCGCCAAGCAACCCGGAGGTGGATTTCCGTTACCGGATCTTCAACTCCGACGGTTCCGAAGTGGAACAGTGCGGCAACGGTGCGCGCTGCTTTGCACGCTTTGTGCTCGACAAGCGCCTGACCGCCAAGCGGCAGATTCGCGTCGAGACCAAGAGCGGCGTGATCGAGCTGGATATCCGCAGCGACGGCCAGATCAGCGTCAACATGGGCGCGCCACGCCTGGTGCCGGCGGATATCCCGTTCCAGGCGACCGAGCAGGCCGCCAGCTACCCGCTGGACGTTGACGGCCAGACCGTCGACATCGCTGCCGTGTCCATGGGCAACCCCCATGCGGTGCTACGGGTCAACGACATCAACACTGCCCCCGTGCATGAACTGGGGCCGAAAATCGAACACCACCCGCGTTTTCCGGCGCGGGTCAATGTGGGCTTTTTGCAGGTGATCGACCGTTCCCGTGCGCAATTGCGCGTGTGGGAACGTGGCGCCGGCGAAACCCAGGCCTGCGGTACCGGTGCTTGCGCCGCTGCCGTGGCCGCGATCAGCCAGGGGTGGATGGATTCGCCCCTGTTGATCGACCTGCCCGGTGGACGCCTGTCCATCGAGTGGGCAGGCCCTGGCCACCCGGTGATGATGACCGGGCCGGCCTCGCGCGTATACGAAGGACAGGTCCGTCTATGAGTGAGCCAAGCCAATGACCGATAAGCCTCAAGTACCCGCACAAGCAACCCCGAGCGAAAGTCTGGAGGCCGCTGCCGTCGCGGCGTACCTTGAGGCTAATCCGGACTTTTTCGTCGAACACGAAGAACTGCTCCCGGCCCTGCGCATCCCCCACCAGCGCGGCGACACCGTGTCGTTGGTGGAGCGACAGATGAAGATCCTGCGCGAGCGCAATATCGAAATGCGCCACAAGCTCTCGCACCTGATGGATGTCGCCCGCGACAACGACCGTCTGTTCGAGAAAACCCGCCGCCTGATTCTTACCCTGATGGACGCCACCAGCCTGGAAGAAACGGTCATCGCCGTGGAAGACAGCCTGCGCCAGGACTTCCAGGTGCCGTTTGTCAGCCTGATCCTGTTCAGCGACAACCCGATGCCGGTGGGTCGCTGGGTCAGTGGCGGCGACGCGCAAACCGCGATCGGCGGCCTGCTTTCCGAAGGCAAGACCATCAGCGGCACCCTGCGCGAGCACGAGCTGGACTTCCTGTTCGGCGCCGAACAGCGCAAGCAGATCGGCTCTACCGCCGTCGTCGCCCTCAGCCATCAAGGCCTGCACGGCGTACTGGCCATCGCCAGCCGCGATCCCGCGCACTACAAGAGCTCGGTGGGCACTTTGTTCCTCACCTATATCGCCGAAGTACTGGGCCGCGTCCTTCCGCGCCACACCACCGCCCTGCGCGCGGTGCGCTAGCCATGGAACGGCAACTGGACGCTTACTGCGCTCACCTGCGTAACGAGCGCCAGGTGTCACCCCATACCCTGGAGGCTTACCGACGGGACTTGAACAAGGTCATGGCGTATTGCGAAAAGCAGCAGGTCACCAGCTGGAAGGCCTTGGATATCCAGGGCCTGCGCAGCCTGATCGCACGGCTGCACCAGGCGGGCCAGTCCTCGCGCAGCCTGTCGCGACTGCTGTCGGCGGTGCGCGGTCTCTATCACTACCTCAATCGCGAAGGCCTCTGCGACCACGACCCGGCCAATGGCCTGGCCCCGCCGAAAGGCGAGCGACGCCTGCCCAAGACCCTGGACACCGACCGTGCCCTGCAATTACTCGATGGCGCCGTGGAGGACGATTTCCTCGCCCATCGCGACCAGGCGATCCTCGAACTGTTCTACTCTTCAGGCCTGCGCCTGTCGGAGCTGACAGGCCTGAACCTCGATCAACTGGACCTGGCCGACGGCCTGGTGCAAGTACTCGGCAAAGGCAGCAAGACCCGGGTGCTGCCGGTAGGCAGGAAAGCCCGCGAAGCCCTGCAACTGTGGCTGCCGCTGCGCGCCCTGGCCAACCCGGTGGACGACGCGGTGTTTATCAGCCAGCAAGGGCGGCGCCTGGGGCCGCGCGCCATCCAGGTACGGGTCAAGGCTGCCGGCGCACGCGAGCTGGGGCAGAACCTGCATCCACATATGCTGCGGCACTCCTTTGCCAGCCATATGCTGGAATCGTCCCAGGACCTGCGCGCCGTGCAGGAACTGCTTGGCCATTCCGACATCAAGACCACACAGATCTATACCCATCTGGACTTCCAGCACCTGGCAACGGTCTACGACAGCGCCCATCCACGGGCCAAACGCATCAAGGACGGCGACTCATGAGCATCAAGCTGATCACCTTCGACCTGGACGACACGCTCTGGGACAACGTACCCGTCATCATCAGCGCCGAAGCGTCTATGCGCGAATGGCTGGCCACCCATGCCGCCAAGGTGGGCGACCTGCCCCTGGAGCATTTCGCCAGCCTGCGCCAACAGGTGCTGCAACGGCATCCCGAACTCAAACACCGCATCAGTATCCTGCGCCATCGGGTGTTGATACATGCGTTTGAAGAGGCCGGTTATCCACAGCCTGAGGCCACGGAAATGGCCGATGTGTGTTTCGAAGCGTTCATTCACGCCCGCCATCAGCTCACGCCTTTCCCTGAGGCCGAGCCGATGCTGCAAGCGCTGCGCCAGCACTTTCTGCTGGGTGTGATCACCAATGGTAATGCCGATGTGCAGCGTGTTGGCCTGGCGGACTACTTTCACTTTGCGCTACGCGCTGAAGATATCGGCATCGCCAAGCCGGATGCGAGGCTGTTCCACGAAGCGCTGCAGCGCGGCGGTGTGGATGCCAGTGCGGCGGTGCATGTTGGCGACCACCCCGGGGACGACATTGCCGGAGCCCAGCAGGCGGGGCTGCGGGCGGTGTGGTTCAACCCGTCGGGAAAGGTGTGGGAAGGAGATAAACTCCCGGATGCACAGATTCGCAGCCTGACGGAGTTGCCGGCGCTACTTCGTAGCTGGCAGTAATACGGGTGAGAAAAATGTGGGAGGGAGCTTGCTCCCGATAGCGGTGTATCAGTCTCCAGATGTATTGCCTGACCTACTGTAATCGGGAGCAAGCCCCCTCCCACACTTGATTGGGGGTGACTTGTAGCCGGTTATTACAGGCATGAAAAAACCCGCAGCGACGGCGGGCTTTTTCTTACAAGCAGGAGGCTGACCTTAGATAGGTCGGCTGCCGTACTTGTTATCCGGCTTCTTGGGCGGGTCTGCAACCACATTGGGCTCGACTTCGACCACTTTGCCGCCTTTGGCAAGAAACTCTTCCATCGCACGGGCCAGGGCATCGCGCTCTTTGTTCTTGGCCTCAACGCTCGGCAATTCGTCTACCGAAACAGCAGCCTTGGCTTTGCCTTTGGCAGCTGGAACAGGAGCGTCATCACCACCGTCGTCCTCAGCAACGTCTTCCGCCGCCGCTTCAAGACCTTCTTCGGTGTCGTCTTCGTCACCTACTTCGAGTTCGTCGTTTTCCAGATCATCGTCGCTCATGTTCTACCTCATGACTTGCGAAAAGCAGATTAGTTATAGCCCAGCTTCATCCTCTGTCGAGGTCACCGGGAAAAAATCAACATCCACCGGATAACCAGTGGCTTATGCCCCATCACCGTGCAGGGTGGCGAGGACTTTACGAGCACCGCCATGATCACGGTGCTCGCCCAGATAAACACCTTGCCAGGTCCCTATCGCCAAGCGGCCGGCCTTGACCGGCAAACTCAGCTGGCAGCCCAGGAGACTGGCCTTGAAGTGCGCCGGCAGATCATCCGGACCTTCGTCGTTGTGTTCGAACCCGGCGCGGCCTTGTGGCACCAGCGAGTTGAAGAAACGCTCGAAGTCACGACGAACCGCCGGATCGGCATTCTCGTTGACGGTCAACGAGGCCGAGGTGTGCTGCAGCCACAGGTGCAACAGGCCCACGCGGCAGGCCTTCAGCTCAGGCAAGCCGGCAAGCAACTCGTCGGTCACCAGGTGAAAGCCCCGGGGCTTGGCCCGCAGGGTAATCAGGGTCTGTTGCCACATACAGTTCTCCGCCCATCGGCGCGCATTCTAGCGCGCTCTGGGAAAAAACAAAGTGCCGAATACGCCTACATGCCTGTAAGACATTCGCACGCTGGAAAGTGCATGACAAACTCTGCGCAAAAACCGACACAGCTTGTTATGACTGACAAACGCCAGGCAAAAAAATGCCCGGCAAGCCGGGCATCTTTTTTTCGCGTACTTACAGGTTGTAGCCGCGTTCGTTGTGTTGCGCCAGGTCGAGGCCGACAGCCTCTTCCTCTTCGGTAACCCGCAGGCCCATGACCGCGTCCAGCACCTTGAGGATGATGAAGGTGACGATGGCGGTATAGATCACGGTGAAGCCGACACCTTTGCACTGGATCCAGACTTGAGCTGCGATGTCAGTCACGGTGCCGAAGCCGCCCAATGCAGGGGCTGCAAACACACCGGTGAGGATCGCACCGACGATACCGCCGATACCGTGCACGCCGAATGCGTCCAGGGAATCGTCGTAGCCCAGCTTGCGCTTGAGGCTGGTGGCGCAGAAGAAGCAGATCACACCGGCCACCAGGCCGATCACCAGGGCGCCCATCGGGCCAACAGTGCCGGCGGCCGGCGTAACGGCGACCAGGCCAGCCACTACACCCGAGGCGATGCCCAGTGCGCTTGGCTTACCGTGAGTGATCCACTCGGCGAACATCCAGCCCAGGGCTGCAGCAGCGGTAGCAATCTGAGTCACCAGCATCGCCATGCCGGCGGTGCCGTTGGCCGCAGCCGCAGAGCCGGCGTTGAAGCCGAACCAGCCGACCCACAGCATGGCCGCACCCACCAGGGTGTAACCCAGGTTGTGAGGCGCCATTGGAGTGGTCGGGAAGCCTTTACGCTTGCCGAGCACGATGCACGCCACCAGGCCAGCGACACCGGCATTGATGTGCACCACGGTGCCGCCGGCGAAGTCCAGCACGCCCCAGTCCCACAGCAGGCCACCGTTGCCGCTCCACACCATGTGGGCGATTGGCGCATAGACCAGAGTGAACCAGATAGCCATGAAGATCAGCATGGCGGAGAACTTCATGCGTTCGGCGAACGCACCGACGATCAGCGCCGGGGTGATGATGGCGAAGGTCATCTGGAAGGTGATGAACACGGCTTCCGGGAACAGCGCAGCCGGCCCGGTGATGCTGGCCGGGGTCACACCCGCCAGGAACGCCTTGCCCATGCCGCCGAAGAAGGAGTTGAAGTTGACCACCCCCTGTTCCATACCGGTGGTATCGAACGCGATGCTATAGCCATAGACAACCCACAGGATGCTGATCAGGCCGGTGATGGCGAAGCACTGCATCATCACCGACAGAATATTTTTGGAGCGCACCATGCCGCCGTAGAACAGCGCCAGGCCTGGAATGGTCATGAACAGCACCAGCGCGGTGGATGTGAGCATCCAGGCGGTGTCACCGGAGTTGAGGACTGGAGCAGCCACTTCGTCTGCCGCCATGGCCAGGCTTGGCATTACGATGGACAACAGGGCTCCGAGCCCTGCGAATTTACGCAGAGTCATATTGTTTTCTCCTGGGGCGTTAGGGTTTGGCGGCTTAGATTGCGTCGGTATCGGTTTCGCCGGTACGGATGCGAATAGCCTGTTCCAGATTGACCACGAAGATCTTGCCGTCACCGATCTTGCCGGTGTTGGCGGCCTTGGTTATCGCCTCGATAACCCGGTCAAGATCCTTGTCGTCAATGGCGACATCAATCTTCACCTTCGGCAGGAAATCCACTACATATTCCGCGCCGCGATACAGCTCGGTGTGACCCTTCTGCCGACCGAAGCCCTTGACCTCAGTAACGGTAATGCCCTGCACGCCGATCTCGGACAACGACTCGCGTACATCGTCCAACTTGAACGGCTTGATGATGGCAGTGACTAGCTTCATGAAAACTCTCTCCCGAATTGGTGGACTTGCCCCAGGAAAACAAACCCGTCTCAAGTCTAAGCGCAGTGCCTGGCTTTGTAACGCATCGTCGCAAGGGCAGTTGCCATTGCGACGCCAGCGAACCACTGGTGACGAAACCTGTACCCCTGATCCGTCGGCGCACTGCATTCGTCACAGCGACTGCATCAGTGCATGGGTCATGATCGTCTAAGCAGAAACCTTGCCAGCTCCGTAAAAATCACTGAAATCAGTCCTTTGCTCACCTAGGCCCACCATCGGGGCCATCCGGCGCCTGCAATGCGCACGAAAACGGTGCATCACCGCCCGGCCCGATGCGCGAAAAGCGTGCGACCCAGGCCGTGAAAAAGACTATAGACGCTGCGTGATACACTGCCCGCCAACAGTTTTCCGGAATATTTCCCATGCTCGCGCCCAAAGACCTCCTCGACGCCCTGAGCGGCCACGCCTCTCGCCTGTTCAGCGGCGACACCCCGCTGCCCCGCAATGAAATCGAAAGCCAGTTCAAGGCCTTGCTGCAAAGTGGTTTCAGCAAGCTCGACCTGGTGAGCCGGGAAGAGTTTGATAGCCAGATGGTGGTTCTCGCCCGCACCCGTGCGCGGCTGGAGAGCCTGGAAGCGAAAGTGGCAGAACTGGAAGCGCGGTTGACCCCTCCTGCCGAATAAATGCGCTCAGTGTGGTAGGGGGCTTGCTCCCGATGGCGGTGTATCAGCCGGTATCAATGCTGACTGCCCCCCCGCTATCGGGAGCAAGCCCCCTCCCACATTCGCTCTACCTTTTGCTCTGGATACGTTCTGTAAAACCTCCCCGCCTCGCTCTTCCCTACCTCGTCTACCCTTGAAAAACCGCAGGAAGCGGCCTCCCCTTTCAAGGAACGAGCATGTCCCTCGCCATCGTCCACAGCCGCGCCCAGATCGGCGTCGAAGCCCCTGCCGTCACCGTCGAGGTGCATATGGCCAATGGTCTGCCATCCCTGACGCTGGTGGGCCTGCCCGAAACCGCGGTCAAGGAAAGCAAGGACCGGGTGCGCAGTGCCATTCTCAACTCTGCGCTGCAATACCCCGCTCGCCGTATCACCCTCAACCTCGCGCCCGCCGACCTGCCCAAGGACGGCGGGCGTTTTGACCTGGCGATTGCCCTGGGGATCCTGGCGGCCAGTGTGCAGGTGCCGGCGTTGACGCTCGATGATGTGGAATGCCTGGGGGAGTTGGCGCTGTCCGGCGAGGTGCGGGCGGTAAAAGGCGTGTTGCCGGCCGCGCTGGCGGCGCGCAAGGCCGGGCGCACCGTGATAGTGCCGCGAGCGAATGCCGAAGAGGCGTGCCTGGCGTCGGGGTTGAAGGTGATCGCGGTGGACCACCTGCTGCAAGTGGTGGCGCACCTGAATGGACATGTGCCGATCGAGCCTTACACGTCCGATGGCCTGCTGTACTTGAACAAGCCCTATCCAGACCTGAGTGAAGTCCAGGGCCAGCTCGCGGCCAAACGAGCGTTGCTGATCGCGGCAGCGGGCGCGCATAACCTTTTGTTCAGCGGGCCGCCCGGCACCGGCAAGACCTTGCTCGCCAGCCGCCTGCCCGGTTTATTACCGCCGTTGAGCGAACAGGAGGCGCTGGAGGTTGCCGCGATTCAATCGGTTGTAAGTCTGGCGCCGCTGAGCCATTGGCCCCATCGACCGTTTCGTCAACCGCATCACTCGGCATCCGGCCCGGCACTGGTGGGCGGCGGCTCGAAACCACAGCCGGGAGAAATCACCCTGGCTCATCATGGGGTGCTGTTCCTGGATGAGCTGCCGGAATTTGATCGCAAGGTGTTGGAAGTGCTGCGTGAACCGCTGGAGTCGGGGCATATCGTGATTTCCCGCGCTCGCGACCGAGTGAGCTTCCCGGCGCGCTTCCAACTGGTCGCGGCGATGAACCCCTGCCCTTGCGGTTATATGGGCGAACCCAGCGGGCGCTGTCGCTGTACGCCGGAGCAGATTCAGCGGTATCGCAACAAGCTCTCGGGGCCGCTGCTGGACCGGATTGACTTGCACCTGACCGTTGCGAGGGAAACGACGGCACTGAACCCGATCCAACAGGCGGGCGAGGATACCGCCCATGCCTCAGCGCGGGTCGCCCAGGCTCGCGAGCATCAGCAAAAGCGCCAGGGCTGTGCGAATGCCTTTCTTGATCTGCCGGGGCTGCGCGAGCACTGCAAGCTCGCGAAGGTGGATGAAAGCTGGCTGGAAACGGCCTGTGAACGACTGACCCTATCGCTGCGCGCGGCCCATCGACTGCTCAAGGTGGCACGCACCCTGGCGGATCTGGACCAGGTAGAGACCATCACCCGCGACCACCTGAAAGAGGCCCTGCAATACCGCCCGGCGGCGATCACTTAAGCTTGGCGCAGCACCAAATGTGGGAGGGGGCAGGCCTCCCACATCTTGGAAAACGGTGGCTCAGCGAAAGCGATCCACCTCATGGCGCAGGCTCGCCGCCAACGTCTCCAGTTCCCTGGCGGTAATCGCCAGGTTGGACACCACTTCACGCTGCTCGCTGTTGGCCAGTGCAATGCTCTGCAGGTTGCTGCTGAGCAGGGTCGCGGTGCTGCTCTGCTCCTGGGTGGCCGTGGTGATTGCCGCGAACTGCTGACCGGCCGAGCGGCTTTGCTCGTCGATACGCGCCAGGGCCGAGGCCACGTCGGCGTTGCGCGACAGGCCTTCCTGCATCAGCGCGTTGCCTTGCTCCATGGTGCTGATGGCGTTGCCGGTTTCCTTCTGGATGCTCTGGATCATGCCGGAAATTTCATCGGTGGCTTCACGGGTACGCGACGCCAGGTTACGTACTTCGTCGGCCACCACGGCAAACCCACGGCCTTGCTCCCCTGCACGGGCGGCTTCAATGGCGGCGTTGAGCGCCAGCAAGTTGGTCTGCTCAGCAATCGAGGTGATCACGCCGACGATCCCGCCGATTTCCTGGGAGCGCTGGCCGAGGGTGTTGATCACCGTGGCTGTGCTGTTCAGGGCGGTGGCGATGTGTTCCAGGGACGACGACGCTTCCTGCATCGAGGTGCGGCCAATGCGGGTCTGCTGGGCGTTTTCCTGGGCCAGGCGTTCGGTATTGCCCATGTTGTCGGCGATATTCAACGACGTGGCGCTGAACTCCTCTACCGCGCCGGCCATGCTGGTGATCTCGCCGGACTGCTGCTCCATGCCCTCATAGGCACCGCCGGACAAACCGGACAAGGCCTGGGCGCGGCTGTTGACCTCTTCGGCTGCGTTACGGATATGGGAGACCATGGTCGACAGTGCTTCGCCCATCTGGTTGAAGCTGCGTGCCAGTTGGCCGATTTCGTCATGGCTGGACACGTTCAAGCGTGCGCTCAGATCGCCCGCACCCAGGGCTTCGGCCTGACGCACCAGGTCACTCAGGGGCTGCAACTTGCTGCGCAGCAGCCAGACCGTGGCGCCCACCGCCAGCAACATCGCCAGCACGCTGCCGATCACCAGGCGAATACCCACGGCCCAGGTCACCGCGCGGATTTCGGCTTTCGGCATACTTGCAACCACGGCCCACGGGCCGCCTTCGAACGGTACCGAAACGCTATAGAAATCTTCGTTCTTGTCGCTCCAGAAGCGACCTTTGCCCGGGGTCTTGGCCAGGTCCAGCATCACCGGCACCGATTGATCCAACGCCTGCACGCCGGCGGGTGGCACCAGCCAGTGCTTTTGCTCATCCAGCAGCGCAAGGGAGCCGGTCTGGCCAATTCGGAAGCGCTTGAGGTTTTCGAATTGGGCATTCTGCGCATCGGTGTAGTCAAAACCGATGAACAGCACGGCGATAACCTTACCGCCGCTGTCACGCACCGGGCTGTACTGGGTCATGTAGGAACGATCGAACAACACCGCCCTGCCGATGTAGGTCTGCCCACCCACAACGCGCTGGTAGGCCGGGCCCTGACGGTCGAGGACGGTGCCGATGGCGCGGTTGCCATCTTGCTTGGTCAGGGACGTGCTGATACGGATGAAGTCGTCGCCACTGCGCACAAATACGGTGGCCACGCCGCCGGACATTTGCTTGAACTCGTCCACCTCATCAAAGTTGTTGTTCAACACCTCGTTGCCCAGGTACAGGCTGGGCGTCTGAACACCGGCCACGCTCACGGGTTGGTCCACATGCACGCTCAACCCGGCGCCGAAGCGTTTTTCAAACAGTCCGCTCAAACGCTGGGTGCTCTCGCGCAAGGTGCTGTGGAAGGTATTGAGTTGGTCGGCGAGCAGGCGCGCCTCGCTGGCCAGGTGCTCCTCGCGGGTGTCGAGGTTGGCGGCGTCAAGGGAACGCAAGGCAAACACCGTACTGCCGCTGATAACGACAGCCAGAATCACGGCTAACGCGAGGCCTAACTGGGAGGCAATCCGGGCGCGAGGTTGAGACATGACAGCTCCTGGCCGAGGCCAGGATCATCCTGATCTCATAGCGCTGCTCGGCAAATTATCTGATGGGAAACGTTGGTGCACGATAGTTCCAACACACCTACTTCGGCTGGCCGCAGCAATACTTGAGCGCTTCACAGGGGTATCACGCAAACGGTTGCGAACCAACGCCGCTACGCATTTAGTCGAGGCGTTCGACCGCAGGCAACACCATCGCCTGCACCTCGCCTTGCAGAAACTCCGCCAACCGTCGCAGGCGCTCGCCGCCAGGACGGGTTTTTGGCCAGACCAGGTAGTAATTTTCCCCACTGGCCACCGCCGTCGGCCACGGCAAGCTCAATCGTCCTTGGGCGACGTCCTCAGCCACCATCAGCAAATCGCCCATGGACACGCCGTAACCCCTCGCAGCGGCGATCATGCCCAGCTCCAGGGTGTCGAACACCTGCCCTCCCTTGAGCGAGACCTGGGACGACAGCTGCATGCGCGCCAGCCAATTGCGCCAGTCGCGCCGGTCGGGCGTGGGGTGCAGCAATTCGGCGGTGGCCAGGCGCGCGGCGTCCCAAGGCCCATCCTCCAGCAGGTTCGGCGCACCGACAGGAATCAACAGCTCCGGAAACAGGTAACTGGCCTCCCAATCCACTGGAAAACGCCCATCGCTCAGCAGCACCGCACAGTCGAAAGGCTCCTGATTGAAGTCCACCTCGTCCACGCTCATCCAGGCGCTGGTCAGTTGCACCTCATTGCCAGGCTGCAGCGCCCGGAAGCGGCTGAGTCGCGCCAGCAGCCAGCGCATGGTCAATGTGGAGGGGGCCTTCATGCGCAGGATGTCATCTTCGGCATTCAAGGTATGGCAGGCGCGTTCCAGCGCCGCGAACCCTTCGCGCACACCGGGCAACAACAGACGCGCCGCCTCAGTGAGCTGCAAGGTGCGGCCGTTGCGCTGGAACAGGCGGCAGGCGAAATGCTCTTCAAGCGTGCGGATATGTCGGCTCACCGCACTTTGGGTGATGGACAATTCCTCGGCGGCACGGGTGAAAGAGCTGTGTCGGGAGGCCGCTTCAAACGCGCGCAAGGCATAAAGAGGAGGAAGACGACGAGACATGAGGAAAGCTCCGACAGCGCAATACTGAAACCCTACCAGAATCAACCAGGCATGAGTTTTAATCATGCAAACGATCGCATTTATCCCTTTGTGCAATGGGCTGAGAGCGCCGAGAATCAACCCTTCCCCAACCCTCTGACTTTTTGAGCGTGATGATCATGCAGCATCCGGCACGTACCGAACTCTGGGCCATTCTGCGGCTGTCAGGGCCGTTGATTGCCTCACAGTTGGCGCACATGCTGATGGTGTTGACTGACACCCTGATGATGGCGCGCCTGAGCCCCGAAGCCCTGGCCGGTGGCGGCCTGGGTGCGGCGAGCTATTCGTTCGTCGCGATTTTCTGCATCGGCGTGATTGCCGCCGTGGGCACCTTGGTTGCGATCCGCCACGGCGCGGGCGATATCGAAGGCGCCACCCGCCTGACCCAGGCCGGGCTGTGGCTGGCCTGGCTGATGGCCCTGGCGGCGGCCCTGCTGCTGTGGAACCTCAAGCCGGTGCTGCTGATGTTCGGCCAGACCGAGACCAACGTACATTCGGCCGGGCAGTTTCTGACCATGCTGCCGTTTGCACTGCCCGGCTACCTGAGCTTCATGGCCCTGCGCGGTTTTACCAGCGCCATCGGCAAAGCCACTCCGGTGATGGTGATCAGCGTCGGTGGCACGGTGGTCAACTACCTGCTCAACCACGCGCTGATCGAAGGCATGTTCGGCCTGCCCAAGCTCGGCTTGATGGGCATCGGTCTGGTCACGGCGATTGTCGCCAACAGCATGGCGCTGGCGTTGATGTGGTACATCCGCAGCAACCGGGCCTACGCCGCCTACCCGCTGAGTACCGGGCTGCTGCGCCTCAACACCCAATATCTGCGCGAGTTGTGGCGCCTGGGCCTGCCGATTGGCGGCACCTATGCGGTGGAGGTCGGGCTGTTTGCCTTTGCAGCCCTGTGCATGGGCACCATGGGCAGCACGCAGTTGGCGGCGCATCAGATCGCCCTGCAAATCGTGTCGGTGGCCTTTATGGTGCCGGCGGGGATGTCCTACGCGGTGACCATGCGCATCGGCCAGCATTATGGCGCCGGGCAGTTGCTGCAGGCACGCATGGCCGGGCGTGTCGGCATAGGCTTTGGCGCGGCGATAATGCTGGGATTCGCGGCTGTGCTGTGGTTGTTTTCCGAACCGCTCATAGGACTGCTGATCGACCACGACAACCCGGCGTTCCACGACGTGATCGTCCTGGCCGTGAGCCTGCTGGCCGTCGCCGCGTGGTTTGAGTTGTTCGACGGCGTGCAAACCATCGCCATGGGTTGCATTCGCGGGCTCAAGGACGCCAAGACCACGTTCCTGATCGGTGCAGGCTGCTACTGGTTGATTGGCGCACCCTCGGCCTGGCTGATGGCTTTCACCTTGGGCTGGGGGCCAACCGGCGTGTGGTGGGGCCTGGCACTGGGACTGGCCTGCGCCGCGATAAGCCTGACCTGGGCGTTTGAAGCGAAGATGAAGCGGATGATTCGCCGGGAAGGCCCGGAGCCTGAAGCCGACACCGGCTTTCAGGCCGCACAGGCCGACTAGAGCCCCTCGCTTACGCGGGTGTGCTTGCCGTCGCCGAAGGTCAGGTATTCCACCAGCTCCGGCAACGGCAGCGGCTTGCTGATCAGGTAACCCTGGGCCTGGTCGCAGCCGAACAGCCGCAACAGCGCCAGTTGCTCGGGGGTTTCCACACCTTCGGCCACCACTTCCAGATTGAGGTTGTGCGCCAGGTTGATCATGGCGTGCACCAGCTTGCGGTTTTCCTCGCGCTCTTCCATCCCGCCGACAAAGCTTTTGTCGATTTTCAGCAACGCAATCGGCAAGCTGTTGAGGTGCACGAACGAAGAGAAACCGGTGCCGAAGTCATCCAGGGAAAACCGCACACCCAGGCGACCAAGGGCGTCCATGGTCTGCTTGACCAGGTCACTGCGGCGCATCACGGCGGTTTCGGTCAGTTCGAACTCCAACCATTGCGCTTCTACGCCGCGCTCGCTGATCAGCCGGCTCAGCGTAGAAAGCAGCTGGCTGTCCTGGAACTGGCGAAACGACAGGTTGACTGCCATATGCAGCGGCGGCAGGCCACGTTCACGCAGGTCTTGCATGTCACGCAGGGCCCGGGAAATCACCCAGTAACCCAGCGGTACAATCAGGCCACTCTGTTCGGCCAGGGGCACGAACTCACTCGGCGGCAACAGGCCGCGCTCGCCGTGGCGCCAGCGCACCAGGGCTTCCAGGCCAACGATATGCCCGTCGTCGAGGTCGAGGCGCGGCTGGTAATGCAGCTCCAGCTCATCACGGCGCAAGGCACGGCGCAGCTCGCTTTCCAGGTCGGCCAGGCTGCGCGCGTTGCGGTTGATGCGTTCGTTGAAGATATGAAAGGTACAGCCCTGGGTGCTCTTGGCCTGCTGCATGGCGATATGGGCGTGCCACATCAGCGGGTCGGCGCCGGCACGGGCGCGGGCATGGGCCACGCCCAGGCTGCAGCCGATCAGCAGGCTTTCGCCATCCACCCAATACGGCTCGGCCATGGCTTCGGTGATGCGCTCGGCCATCCACTCCGCACGCTGGGGCGCGCGGCGCGTATCGATCAGCAGGGCGAATTCGTCGCTGCCCAGGCGCGCCAGTTGATCGCCGGCTTCCAGCTGGCTCTTGAGCCGCGAGACCACTTGCAGGATCAGGCGGTCGCCGGCCTGGTGGCCGAGGGCATCGTTGGCATGGCGGAAATTATCGAGGTCCAGGTGACCGAGGGCCAGGCCGCGACCTTCGTTCTCGGCCAACCGTGCAGCCAGCAGGGTCTGGAAGCCCTGGCGGTTGGCGATGCCGGTGAGCGGGTCCTGCTCGGCCAGGCGTTGCAGGGTGTTTTCCAGCACACCCCGCTCACGCACATGGCGCAGGCAACGACGCAGTGTGTCGGCGTCCAGCGCATTGCGGATCAGCCAGTCACTGACGCCCAGGGGCGAAACCAGCGGTTCCTGCTCCAACAACAACACGCACGGCAAGCTGCAACGGCCAGGACCGGGTTGCAGGCTGGGCATGGTCAACAGCACGGCACTGTCGTCGTCATCGAACAGACGACTCACCGAGTCCCAGTTTGGCGCGCTGATCAGCACAGCCCCATCGCCCATCGGCGCCAGGCACTCGCGCAACAACGCTGCCCACTCAGGCGTATCGGCCAGTAGCAGCAAACGCAAGGGTTCGACAGGCGTAGACAAGCTAGCTCCCTAGACTCTGCAAAAATTCGTTGGCGGCGGGCATTATGACGTGCGGCCTGATAATCACCAATGATAGGGGTTATCAAATACGCAGGTGTAAGCAATTGTCGCTGCTTTAACCACAAGAAGCCCCGACATCCTGCGGCAAAGTAGCAAAAGCGGCAAATTTAGATCGAGTGGTACGTCACACCGTCGATCCAGGGCAGCAGAATCTTGCCAGCCTGTTAAAATGCCCGCCCTTTTGAATAACGACTCCCTGAATTCCGTATGTCCCGACTCAATCCCCGGCAGCAAGAAGCCGTGAACTACGTCGGCGGCCCTCTATTGGTGCTCGCCGGTGCAGGTTCCGGCAAGACCAGTGTGATCACCCGCAAGATCGCGCACCTGATCCAGAACTGTGGCATCCGCGCCCAGTACATCGTCGCCATGACCTTTACCAACAAGGCCGCGCGGGAAATGAAAGAGCGTGTCGGCACCCTGCTCAAGGGTGGCGAAGGCCGTGGCCTCACGGTGTGTACCTTCCATAACCTGGGCCTGAACATCATCCGCAAGGAGCATGTGCGGCTGGGCTACAAGCCGGGCTTCTCGATCTTCGACGAGACCGACGTCAAGGCCCTGATGACCGACATCATGCAGAAGGAATACGCAGGCGACGACGGCGTCGACGAGATCAAGAACATGATCGGCGCCTGGAAAAATGACCTGATCCTGCCGCCCGAAGCCCTGGAAAACGCGCGCAACCCCAAGGAACAGACCGCCGCCATCGTCTACACCCACTACCAGCGCACGCTCAAGGCGTTCAACGCGGTGGACTTCGACGACCTGATCCTGCTGCCGGTGAAGCTGTTCCAGGAACACGCCGACATCCTCGAAAAGTGGCAGAACAAGGTGCGCTACCTGCTGGTGGACGAATACCAGGACACCAACGCCAGCCAATACCTGCTGGTGAAGTTGCTGATCGGTACGCGCAACCAGTTCACCGTGGTGGGCGACGACGACCAGTCGATCTACGCCTGGCGCGGCGCCCGCCCGGAAAACCTGATGCTGCTCAAGGACGACTACCCGTCCCTGAAAGTGGTGATGCTGGAGCAGAACTACCGCTCCACCAGCCGCATCCTGCGTTGCGCCAACGTGCTGATCTCGAATAACCCCCACGAGTTTGAAAAACAACTGTGGAGCGAGATGGGCCACGGCGATGAGATCCGCGTGATCCGCTGCCGCAACGAAGACGCCGAAGCCGAGCGCGTGGCGGTGGAAATCCTCAGCCTGCACCTGCGCACCGACCGCCCCTACAGCGACTTCGCGATCCTGTATCGCGGCAACTACCAGGCCAAGCTGATCGAGCTGAAATTGCAGCACCACCAGGTCCCGTATCGGCTGTCAGGTGGCAACAGCTTTTTCGGACGCCAGGAAGTGAAGGACCTGATGGCCTACTTCCGCCTGATCGTGAACCCGGACGACGACAACGCCTTCCTGCGCGTGATCAACGTGCCGCGCCGCGAGATTGGTTCCACCACCTTGGAAAAGCTCGGCAACTACGCCACTGAACGCAAGATCTCGATGTACGCCGCCACCGACGAAATCGGCCTGGGCGAACACCTGGACACGCGTTTCACCGATCGCCTGTCGCGCTTCAAGCGCTTCATGGACAAGGTACGTGAACAGTGCGCCGGCGAAGACCCGATCAGCGCCCTGCGCAGCATGGTCATGGACATCGACTATGAAAACTGGCTGCGCACCAACAGTTCCAGCGACAAGGCCGCGGATTACCGCATGGGCAACGTCTGGTTCCTGATCGAAGCGTTGAAGAACACCCTGGAAAAAGACGAAGACGGCGAAATGACCGTCGAGGACGCCATCGGCAAGCTGGTGCTGCGCGACATGCTCGAGCGCCAGCAGGAAGAGGAAGACGGCGCCGAAGGTGTACAGATGATGACCTTGCATGCGTCCAAGGGCCTGGAATTTCCCTACGTGTTCATCATGGGCATGGAAGAGGAAATCCTCCCGCACCGCTCCAGCATCGAGGCCGACACCATCGAGGAAGAACGGCGCCTGGCCTACGTGGGCATTACCCGCGCACGTCAGACACTGGCCTTCACCTTTGCCGCCAAGCGCAAGCAATACGGCGAAATCATCGATTGTGCCCCCAGCCGTTTCCTGGACGAGCTGCCGCCGGATGACCTGGCCTGGGAAGGCAACGACGACACCCCGACCGAGGTGAAAGCCGTTCGCGGCAACACCGCCCTGGCGGATATACGCGCGATGTTAAAGCGCTAGAATCGACTACTTTTTAATCTACTTTCGGCGCACAACCCGCCATTAGAGGAAGCTTTCCGTGGAAGCACTGCACAAGAAAATTCGCGAAGAAGGCATCGTGCTTTCCGATCAGGTACTCAAGGTCGACGCCTTTCTGAATCACCAGATCGACCCGGCGCTGATGAAACTGATCGGCGACGAATTCGCCGCACGGTTCAAGGACTCGGGCATCACCAAGATCGTCACCATCGAAGCGTCGGGCATCGCACCGGCGATCATGACCGGCCTGAACCTCGGCGTGCCGGTGATTTTCGCCCGCAAGCAGCAGTCCCTGACCCTGACCGAAAACCTGTTGTCGGCGACGGTGTATTCCTTCACCAAGAAAGTCGAAAGCACCGTCGCGATCTCGCCGCGACACCTGACCAGCAGCGATCGCGTACTGGTGATTGATGACTTCCTGGCCAACGGCAAGGCATCCCAAGCGCTGATTTCGATCATCAAACAGGCCGGTGCGACCGTTGCGGGCTTGGGGATTGTGATCGAGAAGTCGTTCCAGGGTGGCCGTGCGGAGTTGGATGCGCAGGGTTATCGGGTCGAGTCGCTGGCGCGGGTGAAGTCGCTGGAAGGTGGCGTGGTTACCTTCATCGAGTAATCGTTGCCTGCACGCGGTTAAACATGTGGGAGAGGGCTTGCCCCTCCCACATGTTGACCTGTGTTGATTTTAGTGTGCGGTTGCTTGTAAGCCAGCGAGCAATAGGCGCTGATAGAGATCCTCCTTCAACCCCTCCGGCGAATCCAACCCCATCCGCTTCAGATGCTCGGGAAACGCCTGCGGCTCCGGTGCATCCAGCGCTGCCTTGCCCAACTCCAGAATCTCCGTCAGCTTGAATTTGCTCTTGAGCCAGTTCAAGGCGCGCAACAGATCCCGCTCTTCGTGAGTGAAGTCGCTGCCCAGCGGATATTCCGGGAACAAACGCCGATGCCGCGCCTGGATACCTTGGAGCCGCTCCGGCGTGTTGTCGCCAAAGCGCGGATCCAGCTGGAAATCCTTGGGCAACTTGCCGGCCTTTTGCGCCTGTTCGATCAAGTCGGCTTGAAAGCGTGAGTCGGTGATGTTGAGCAACGCCTCGATCACCTTGGCATCCGTCTGCCCACGCAGGTCGGCAATACCGTACTCCGTGATGACGATGTCCCTCAGGTGCCGGGGAATGGTGCAATGCCCATACTCCCAGACGATATTGGAACTGACCTCCCCGGCCGACTCACGCCAACTGCGCAGGATCAGGATCGAGCGCGCGCCCTCCAGCG
The DNA here is from genome assembly GCF_001702295.1 of Pseudomonas sp. S3E12. Classification (NCBI taxonomy): domain Bacteria; kingdom Pseudomonadati; phylum Pseudomonadota; class Gammaproteobacteria; order Pseudomonadales; family Pseudomonadaceae; genus Pseudomonas; species Pseudomonas sp. S3E12. The sequence goes on along the minus strand of NZ_MBDT01000002.1, from coordinate 328,508 downwards.
CATGACCCTGAGCCACAAAGTTGTATTGCCCGCCCACGCCGCTGAGCACGCGACCGTCCTCCAACTGGTCGGCCACGCCTGCGCCCAGCAACGTTACCGTGATCGCACTGTTGATAAACCGTGCCTCCTGGCGCTGCAGGCGCTTGAGTTCTTCCTGGCCGTACAGCTCGTTAATGTAGCTGATACGGGTCATGTTGAATTCCAGACGCTTGGCGGGGGTCATCTCCTGCAAGCGCTGGTAAAAACTGCGCGGCCCCAGGAAGAAACCGCCGTGGATCGAAACGCCATCGGGCTGCGCCGCATCGTCCAGCAAACCGGCGTTGGCTTGCTCCTGGGTGGCCACATCCGGGTAGACCTTGCGCCGGACAATCCCCGCATCCGCCAGCACCAGCAGGCCGTTGACGAACATTTCGCTGCAACCGTAGAGGCCACGGGCGAAGGGGTCGACACCGCCTTCACGGCTGATCAGCGGGGCCCACTGGTATACATCGATGTCCGTCAGCAGCAGTCGATAGGCTTCGTTGTCCGCCTGGCGCGCCAGCAACGCGGCGGTCAGCGCATCGCCCATGGAGCCGATGCCGATCTGCAAGGTGCCGCCGTCGCGCACCAGGGTGCTGGCATGCAAGCCGATGAAATGGTCCTGGAACCCCACCGGCATGTTCGGTGTGGAGAACAGTGTGGTGCTGTCCTTTGCATCGATCAGGTAGTCGAACGCGTCCATGCCCAACTCGGAATCGCCCGGCATGTACGGCAACTCGGTGTGAACCTGGCCAACGATCAAAACGGTTTCGCCCGCTTCACGACGCTTGGCGATCATCGGTAGCAGGTCGAGGGTGATGTCGGGGTTGCAGCTCAGGCTCAGGCGGTCCGGGTGTTCGGCGCTGCTCGCGACCAACTGCGCCACCAGGTTCAGGCCGGCGGCGTTGATGTCGCGGGCGGCGTGGCTGTAGTTGCTGCTGACATAGTCCTGCTGGGCCGACGTGCTGTGGAGCAGACTGCCGGGCTGCATGAAGAACTGCTGCACATGGATATTCTTCGGCAGGCTGTCTGAGTGCAGTGCGGCGAGAAACTCCAACTCTGGGTAGTCACCAAACACCCGCTCGATAAAGGGTTCGAGAAAGCGCTTCTGCAAGCCATCGCCCAAGGTCGGGCGGCCCAGGCTAAGCGCGGTGTAAATCGTCAGCGCCCGCTCCGGCAGCTTGGCGATACGCCGGTACAGTGCATTGGCAAACAGGTTGGGCTTGCCCAGCCCCAGGGGCATGCCCATGTGGATATGCGCCGGTAGTCGCGCGAGTACGTCGTCAACTGCTTGCTCGATTGAACACAACTGCACCATCCGACCCTCCTGAACATTCCATGATTAGGGGTTGGACAGAGAATGGCGGGTCTTTGCTGCAAAGAACAGCCTCGAAACACACATCACACCCACAAAAAAGCCGCTCGTAAGCGGCATTTTTGACGAAGATCGACGGTTACAGGCCGGACATCTTCTTGATCGCGCCCTTCAGGTCATCATCCGAGCAATCCGCGCAGGTGCCTTTAGGCGGCATGGCGTTGATACCGGTGATGGCCTTGGCCAGGATGCCATCAAGGCCGCCCTGGTGGTCGGCGCGTTCTTTCCAGGCAGCGGTGTCGCCGATTTTCGGCGCGCCCAGCAGCCCGGTACCGTGGCATGCGTTGCAGTGCTTGGCGATGATGTCGTCGGGCGTCTTCGCAGCGCCCCCGCCCGCAGCTACCGCCACTTCCATGCCCTTGCACTCCTGGCCCTGGACGCAGACTTGGCCGACCGGCTCCAGGCGCTTGGCAATGTCATCATTGGTCGCAGCTTGAGCGCTGACAGCCCATAGGGCCAGTACGGTTGCTGGTGCAGCCAGCATTTTCATAATTAGATTCACGCGTTCACCCTCAATGGTGGCTATTCACGCCTGCGGCCACGGTTTCGCAGGCGGCGAAAGTATAACGGTTAGCCCGTCCGGCCGAAACAACCCTATTAAACAAAGGGAGATTCAGTCTCGCGGAATGCTGCTCGGGAGCCTCTGCAGCGCTGGCAGGACGCCTCTTTTGTTAAAAGTTCGCGGGTGTGGCTGCGCTGATTAGTCGCGCCGGCACATCGAACGGATTACGGAAACGATGGGGCTTGGTGCTTTCAAAGTAGTAGCTATCGCCGGCTTCGAGCACAAAAGTTTCAAGACCGACCACCAACTCCAAACGGCCTTCCACCAGAATCCCGGTTTCCTCGCCCTCGTGGGTGAGCATTTCTTCGCCTGTATCGGCGCCAGGCGGGTAGATTTCATTGAGAAACGCAATTGCCCGGCTCGGGTGCGCACGGCCCACCAGCTTCATGGTGACGGCGCCGTCGGAGATGTCGATCAGCTCATTGGCTTTATAGACGATCTGCGTCGGTATTTCCTGGAGGATCTCCTCGGAAAAGAACTCGACCATGGACATGGGGATGCCGCCCAGCACCTTGCGCAAGGAACTGATCGAGGGGCTGACGCTGTTTTTTTCGATCATCGAAATGGTGCTGTTGGTGACACCCGCGCGCTTGGCGAGCTCACGCTGGGAAAGACCCTTCAGCTTACGGATGGATTGCAGTCGTTCGCCGACGTCCAATGCGGGAGCCTCCTAGGATTCAGGCGTTGTTGTAATTGAGCGTTATCATGGCGACAGCGTTCAGTATTTACAACACTTGGGCCTAAATCCCAGGGAGCTGTGTTCGTCTCTGTCGCTCAAGCGCCGGAATAGAGCCTTGGCACACGACGCAGGTTGCAGAAGATCTGGTACGGGATGGTCTCGGCGGCGGCGGCGACGTCACTGGCGAGGATATTTTTGCCCCACAGCTCCACTGTGGAACCAAGACCCGCTTCGGGGACGTCCGTCAGGTCGATGCACAGCATGTCCATGGACACGCGACCCAGCAATTGGCTGCGCTGCCCCGCCACCAGCACCGGCGTGCCGGTGGGCGCATGGCGCGGGTAGCCGTCGGCATAGCCCATGGCAACCACGCCGATACGCATCGGTTTGGGCGTGATGAACCGGGCGCCGTAGCCTACCGGCTCGCCGGCTGGCAGTTCACGCACACAGATCACTTTCGATTCCAGGGTCATCACCGGCTGCAAACGCGCGGCCAAGGCCTGATCCTCACCAAACGGTGTGGCGCCATACAGCATGATGCCCGGGCGTACCCAGTCGCTGGATACGCTCGGCCAGCCCAGCACCGACGGCGAGTTGCGCAGGCTGACCTCCGCCACCAGTCCCTGGCGCGCCGCATCGAACACCGCCACTTGCTCGTTGCTGCTGACGCAATCCAGTTCGTCGGCGCGGGCAAAATGGCTCATCAACACAATCTTTGCGACTTTGCCGCTGGCCAGCAGGCGCTGGTAAGCCTCGTGGTAATCCTTGGGGTGCAGGCCAACGCGGTGCATCCCCGAATCGAGCTTGAGCCAGATGGTCAGCGGCGCGCTCAACCGGGCCTGTTCGATGGCCTCCAGTTGCCACAGCGAATGCACCACGCACCAGAAATCATGCTCGACGATCAGCGGCAACTCGTCGGCTTCGAAAAAACCTTCCAGCAGCAGTACTGGCGCGCGAATACCCGCGGCGCGCAACTCCAGCGCCTCCTCGATGCACGCCACGGCAAACCCGTCGGCCTCGGCTTCCAGCGCCTGGGCAACGCGTACGGCACCATGGCCGTAGGCGTCGGCCTTGACCACGGCGAGGGCCTTGGCCCCCGTGACTTCACGGGCCAGTTGGTAGTTGTGGCGCAGGGCTTGGAGGTCGATCAGGGCACGGGCAGGACGCATGGCGGCAGGCTTCTAGGCGGCAAAGTGAAGAAAAACCGGCGCCGACCAACAGCGTCAGCACCGGGAGAGGGAGCGTTGTTTAAGGCAGCGCGGCCACGACGGACAGCTCTACCAGGATTTCCGGTTCGCACAGCTTGGCCTCAACCGTGGCGCGGGCCGGGGCGACGCCTTTGGGTAGCCACTTGTCCCACACCGCGTTCATGCCGGCGAAATCGGCGTCGATGTCTTTCAGGTAGATCGTCACCGACAACAGCTTGGTTTTGTCGGTGCCGGCCAAGTCCAGCAAACGTTCGATATTGGCCAGGGTTTCACGGGTCTGCTGTTCGATCCCGGCGTTCATGTCGTCACCGACTTGCCCGGCCAGATACACGGTACCGCTGTGAACGACGATCTGGCTCATGCGCTCATTGGTGAGCTGGCGCTGGATTGACATGTTTTGCGGACTCCTGGTGGTTGCCATAACGGGAAATATCGAGGCCTTCGGCGCTGATCTGCGGCGTTTTCTTCGCCATCAGGTCGGCCAGCAAGCGACCGGAGCCGCACGCCATGGTCCAACCGAGGGTGCCATGGCCGGTGTTGAGGAATAGGTTCTTGAACGGCGTGGCACCGACAATCGGCGTGCCGTCGGGTGTGGCCGGGCGCAGGCCGGTCCAGAACGTGGCTTCGGCCAGATTGCCGCCCTGAGGATAAAGGTCGTTGACGATCATCTCCAGGGTTTCACGCCGACGCGGGTTAAGCGACAGGTCAAAACCGGCTATTTCAGCCATGCCGCCGACACGGATGCGGTTGTCGAAACGGGTGATGGCGACCTTGTAGGTCTCGTCGAGAATGGTCGACGTCGGCGCCATCGCTGAGTTGGTAATCGGCACGGTCAGCGAGTAGCCCTTGAGCGGGTACACCGGCGCCTTGATCCCCAGCGGCTTGAGCAGCTTCGGCGAGTAGCTGCCGAGGGCCAGCACGTAGCGGTCGGCGGTTTCCAGCTTGCCGTCAACCCATACACCGTTGATGCGCTCGCCGGCGTAGTCGAGGCGCTGGATATCCTGTTCGAAGCGAAACTCCACACCCAACTGCTTGCACATCTCGGCCAGGCGGGTGGTGAACATCTGGCAGTCGCCGGTCTGGTCGTTGGGCAGACGCAGGGCACCGGCGAGGATATCGGTGACGCTGGCCAGGGCCGGTTCAACACGGGCAATACCGGCGCGGTCGAGCAGCTCGAACGGCACACCGGACTCTTTCAACACGGCGATGTCCTTGGCGGCGCCATCCAACTGAGCCTGGGTACGGAACAACTGGGTAGTCCCGAGGCTGCGGCCTTCGTAGGCGATGCCGGTTTCAGCACGCAACTCATCGAGGCAGTCACGGCTGTACTCGGACAGGCGCACCATGCGCTCCTTGTTCATCGCATAACGGCTGGCGGTGCAGTTGCGCAGCATCTGCGCCATCCACAGGTACTGGTCAATATCCGCCGTGGCCTTGATCGCCAACGGCGCGTGGCGTTGCAGCAACCACTTGATGGCCTTGAGCGGCACGCCCGGCGCGGCCCATGGCGAAGCGTAGCCAGGGGACACCTGGCCGGCATTGGCGAAACTGGTTTCCATGGCAGCAGCCGGCTGACGGTCGACCACGACGACTTCAAAGCCGGCCCGCGCCAAATAGTAGGCACTGGTCACACCAATGACGCCGCTACCTAAGACCAGAACGCGCATTTTTATACCCTCATCGCGGGCTTGGCCGCTGACGTGTGTTATTCAAGCAATGATGGGCGCAGTATAAAAAGCAATCGCCAGTGCATTTCACTATATAAATGCCTATATTTGGCGACAATTCTCGGCAAAAACCCTTTTTACAGAGGCGTATCCCCTATGCGTACCAACACCCAGACCAAGCGGGAGCTGGACAAGATCGACCGCAACATCCTGCGCATCCTGCAAACCGACGGGCGAATTTCGTTCACCGAGCTGGGGGAAAAGGTCGGGCTGTCCACCACGCCGTGTACAGAGCGGGTGCGGCGGCTGGAGCGCGAGGGGATCATCATGGGTTACAACGCGCGGCTCAATCCCCAGCATTTGAAGGGAAGTTTGCTGGTATTTGTCGAGATCAGCCTCGATTACAAATCCGGCGACACCTTTGAGGAGTTCCGCCGCGCCGTGCTGAAACTGCCCCATGTGCTGGAATGCCACCTGGTCTCGGGGGACTTCGACTATCTGGTGAAAGCGCGGATTTCCGAGATGGCCTCGTACCGCAAATTGCTCGGCGACATCCTGCTCAAGTTGCCCCATGTGCGGGAATCGAAGAGCTATATCGTGATGGAAGAGGTCAAGGAGAGCCTCAACTTGCCTATTCCCGATTAAACCAGCACCTGCCGAGTGCTCGCCATGTATTCATGGATCTGCTTTTCCACCCGTGGATGAATCAGCTCTACGGGCCCCCGTCCATTGGGGCATGGCAAGGTCTTCGTGGTGCCGAACAGCCGACAGATCAGCGGCCGCTCGTCATACACGGTGCAGCCGTTGGGGCCCAGGTGCACACAGTTCAGCTCGTCCATCGCGGCGTCCTGCTCGGCAGCGGTCTTGCGTGGCAGGCGCGACATCTCCTCGGGCGAAGTGGTAACCGGCCCACAGCAGTCGTGGCAGCCGGGGACGCACTCGAACGAAGGAATCTGACGGCGCAGCGCGCTGATTTTCTGACTGTTGCAACTCATCGAAACAGGTACCGAACGGCGAATAGAGTTGGATTCTGAAGCAAAACGCCCTGCGCAGACAGCTTCGTCCGACCGCTGTATCCTGCGTCAAATTTTCCAAACAGGGATGCTCCCCATGACCGCCAGCGCCCGGCACACCGCTTCCTACTACGCCGCCAGCAGCGTGCCGCAACCCGATTACGCGGCGTTGACGGGCGAAGTAGGCGCGGACGTGTGCGTGATAGGCGGCGGTTTCTCCGGCCTCAATACGGCCCTGGAGCTGGCTGAGCGCGGCTTCAGCGTGGTGCTGCTGGAGGCGCGCAAGATCGCCTGGGGCGCCAGCGGGCGCAATGGCGGCCAGTTGATTCGCGGCGTCGGTCACGGCCTGGAGCAGTTCACCAACGTGATCGGCACCGATGGCGTGCGCCAGATGAAGCGGATGGGCCTGGAAGCCGTAGAGATCGTGCGTGAACGTGTCGAACGCTACCAGATCCCCTGCGACCTGACCTGGGGCTACTGCGACCTGGCCAACAAGCCTCGCGACCTGCAAGGCCTTGCCGAAGACGCCGAAGAACTGCGCAGCCTGGGCTATCGCCATGAAGTGCGCCTGCTGCAAGCGAGCGACATGGGCAGCGTCATCGGCTCCGACCGCTATGTGGGCGGCATGATCGACATGGGTTCCGGCCACCTGCATCCATTGAGCCTGGCTCTCGGCGAAGCCGCCGCCGCGCAGCAATGGGGTGTGCAGTTGTTCGAACAGTCGCAAGTGACGCGCATCGACTACGGCCCCGAGGTCAAGGTGCACACCGCCCAAGGCACTGTGCGCGCCAAGACCCTGGTACTGGCTTGCAATGCCTACCTCAATGGACTGAATCCGCAATTGAGCGGCAAGGTGCTGCCCGCCGGCAGCTACATCATCGCCACCGAGCCCTTGAGCCAGGCCCAAGCCGCCAACCTGTTACCGCAGAACATGGCCGTGTGTGACCAGCGCGTGACGGTGGATTACTTCCGGCTGTCCGCCGACCGTCGCCTGTTATTCGGCGGCGCCTGCCACTACTCCGGACGCGACCCCAAGGACATCGGCGCCTACATGCGGCCAAAGATGCTGCAGGTGTTCCCACAACTGGCCGACGTGAAGATCGATTACCAATGGGGCGGCATGATCGGCATCGGCGCCAACCGCCTGCCGCAGATCGGCCGCCTGGCGGACCAGCCCAATGTGTATTACGCCCAGGCCTACGCAGGCCACGGCCTCAACGCCACGCACCTGGCGGGCAAGCTGCTGGCCGAAGCCATCAGTGGCCAGCAGCAGGGACGTTTCGACCTGTTCGCCCGGGTGCCACACATCACCTTCCCCGGCGGCAAGCACCTGCGCTCGCCGCTGCTGGCCTTGGGAATGCTCTGGCACCGCCTCAAAGAGCTGGTCTGATCAATCGCGCCAGAAGGGTTTCAGGCCTTCCTGGCGGGCTTGCTCCGAGGTCAACCCAACATCGCGCAATTGCTCGCGAGTCAAGTGCAGCAAGGCCTTGCGTGTATGGCGGCGGTGCCAGAACAGGCTCCAGCGGCTGATCTCGCGCGGCGACGTCGCCCGCTCTTGCCCAGCCTGCAATTCCTGACTGTGTAACGTCAGCCGCACATCACTCATGCCGTTCATTTTGCTGCCCCTCGTTTGTCTGTTGCCATGAGTGGCTAGAATGAGCGAGCAGGCAAAACCATTACAGATTCAACCCACCTTTATTAAATCCATACAGATACTGCCCGTGCGCGGCTGAATCCTGTATTTTCCCCTTATCTGTACTGGTCACCTGGAGCGACCGCCATGACGCTTTACGTCAACCTCGCCGAATTGCTGGGCACGCGTATCGAACAAGGGTTCTATCGCCCTGGCGATCGACTGCCGTCCGTACGCGCCTTGAGCGTGGAGCACGGGGTCAGCCTGAGCACCGTGCAGCAGGCGTATCGATTGCTGGAAGACAACGGCCTGGCGATGCCCAAGCCCAAGTCCGGCTACTTTGTACCGGTAGGTCGGGAGTTGCCGGCACTGCCGGAGGTCGGCCGCCCGGCCCAGCGTCCGGTGGAAATATCGCAGTGGGACCAGGTGCTGGAATTGATTCGCGCAGTCCCGCGCAAAGACGTCATACAGATGGGCCGCGGCATGCCGGACGTATTGTCACCCACCCTCAAACCCCTGCTGCGCAGCCTGGCTCGCGTCAGCCGGCGCCAGGATCTGCCCGGACTGTATTACGACAATATCCTCGGCTGTATGGAACTGCGCGAGCAAATCGCCCGGCTGTCATTGGATTCCGGCTGCCAACTGACGGCCGAGGACATCGTGATTACCACCGGCTGCCACGAGGCGCTGTCCGCCAGCATCCACGCCATCTGCGAGCCGGGCGATATCGTCGCGGTGGACTCGCCCAGCTTCCACGGGGCCATGCAGACCCTCAAGGGCCTGGGCATGAAAGCCCTGGAAATCCCCACCGACCCAATCACCGGCATCAGCCTCGAAGCCCTGGAACTGGCGCTGGAACAGTGGCCGATCAAGGTTATCCAGCTGACCCCCAACTGCAATAACCCCCTGGGCTACATCATGCCGGAAGCGCGCAAACGCGCATTGCTGACCCTGGCCCAGCGCTTTGACGTGGCGATCATCGAAGACGATGTGTATGGCGAACTGGCCTACAGCTACCCACGCCCGCGCACCATCAAATCCTTCGACGAAGACGGCCGGGTGCTGCTGTGCAGTTCGTTCTCCAAGACCCTGGCGCCAGGCCTGCGCATTGGCTGGGTGGCTCCGGGCCGGTACCTGGAGCGGGTGCTGCACATGAAGTACATCAGCACCGGCTCCACCGCCACGCAGCCGCAGATCGCAATTGCCGAGTTTCTCAAAGGGGGTCATTTCGAACCGCATTTGCGACGGATGCGCACACAATATCAGCGTAATCGCGACCTGATGCTCGACTGGGTCAGCCGCTACTTCCCGGCCGGCACCCGTGCCAGCCGCCCACAAGGCAGCTTCATGCTGTGGATAGAACTGCCGGAAGGTTTCGACACCCTCAAGCTCAACCGCGCACTGGTTGAACAAGGCGTACAGGTGGCTGTGGGAAGCATCTTTTCCGCGTCGGGCAAGTACCGTAACTGCCTGCGCATGAACTACGCTGCCAAGCCCACCCCACAGATTGAAGAGGCCGTGCGCAAAGTCGGCGCTGCCGCGATCAAGATGCTGGCCGAAACGGTGGACTGACCTTTCGCGAAAAATCGCCGTCATATGTCGACAACCGCCCTGACCTGGACACGACTCCCTTGATGATTCGACGGCTTTTACCGTTTTTCCTGCTGGGAGCCCTGGCCCTGAGCGGCTGCGCCACGGTGAGTACCCCGCGCATACCCAGCGACGCCCTGCCGGCCGCCCAATCGTCGTTCGGCCGCTCGATCCAGGCCCAGGCCGCGCCTTACCAGGGCCGTTCAGGTTTTCGCCTGCTGCCCAACAGCAGCGAAGCCTTCATGGCCCGCGCCGAGCTGATCCGCAATGCCCAGACCAGCCTTGACCTGCAGTACTACATCGTCCACGACGGCATCAGCACGCGGATGCTGGTGGATGAACTGCTCAAGGCCGCCGACCGTGGCGTGCGCGTGCGCATCCTGCTGGATGACACCACCAGCGACGGCCTCGACCAGATCATCGCCACCCTCGCCGCCCACCCCAAGATCGAGATTCGCCTGTTCAACCCCCTGCACCTGGGACGCAGCACCGGTGTGACGCGAGCCATGGGCCGCCTGTTCAACCTGTCCCTGCAACACCGGCGCATGCACAACAAGCTGTGGCTGGCGGACAACAGCGTGGCCATCGTCGGTGGGCGCAACCTGGGGGATGAGTATTTCGACGCCGAGCCCAACCTGAACTTCACCGATATCGACATGCTCAGCGTCGGGCCGGTGGCCGAGCAACTCGGGCACAGTTTCGATCAGTACTGGAACAGCGCCTTGAGCAAACCCATTGATGATTTTGTCTCCAATATGCCCTCCAAAGGTGACTTGGCCGCCGCGCGCCTGGGCCTGGAGGCGTCGCTGGCCGAGTCGCGCCAGCAGAAGCACGCGTTGTATGCACGCCTGCGCACCTATCAGACCCAGCCGCGCATGGACATCTGGCGCCGCGAACTGATCTGGGCCTGGAACCAGGCGCTGTGGGACGCACCCAGCAAGGTGCTGTCCAAGGCCGACCCGGACCCGCACCTGCTGCTGACCACGCAACTGGCCCCGGAACTGGAAGGCGTCAACCATGAACTGATGATGATCTCGGCGTACTTCGTGCCGGGACAGCCCGGCCTGGTGTACCTGACGGGGCGCGCCGACGCGGGCGTATCGGTGAGCTTGTTGACCAACTCCCTTGAAGCCACCGACGTGCCTGCCGTACATGGCGGCTACGCACCGTACCGCAAGGCGTTGCTGGAGCACGGGGTAAAACTCTACGAGCTGCGCCGCCAACCGGGTGACGACGGCGGCAGCGGCCCGCACCTGTTTCGTCGAGGCACGTTCCGCGGCTCGGACTCGAGCCTGCACAGTAAGGCGATGATCTTTGATCGGCAAAAATCGTTTGTCGGCTCTTTCAATTTCGACCCGCGCTCCGTGCTGTGGAACACCGAGGTCGGCGTGCTGGTGGACAGCCCCGAACTGGCGGAACACGTGCGCAATCTCGCCCTGCAAGGCATGGCGCCGGCCCTGAGCTACGAGGCGAAACTGCAGGACGGCAACGTGGTATGGGTGACCGAGGACAACGGCCAACTGCACACCCTGACCCGTGAGCCGGGCAGTTGGTGGCGACGGTTCAATGCCTGGTTCGCCACCTCGGTCGGCCTGGAGCGCATGCTCTAGGAACAGCGCGGATCAAGCGGGCTGAGCAGCACCGAATGCGCCTTGGCGCAGCAACAGCACCACCAAACCCAAGGCCCCGGCCGCCATCAGCCACGGCAGCGCGTGCCCGCTGATCCATTGGCTGCCGGCGCCGGCCACAAGCGGGCCGATCAGGCAACCGATGCCCCATAACTGCGCGATGTGGGCATTGGCACGCACCAGCGCATCGTCACGATAACGCTCGCCGATCAGAATCAGCGACAACGTGAACAACCCGCCGGCACTGGCGCCGAACAGCACCCATATTGGCCAGATCAGCAGCGTGTGCATCAGCAACGGAATCGCCAGGCTCGATGCCAGCAACAGCAGTGCGCAACTCAAAAACAGCGTGCGTCGTGGCAGATAATCCGCCAGCGCACCGATGGGCAGTTGCAGCAGCGCGTCACCGACCACCACCGTGCTGACCATCGCCAGGGCAATTTCGGCAGTGAATCCCTGTTGCAGGCAATACACCGGCAGCAGCGTCAGGATCATCGCCTCAAACGCGGCGAACAGCGCCACCGCCCAGGCAATCGCCGGCAGGCTCAGGCAGAAGCGCCACAGGTCCGCGAAGGTCACGCTGAACGATTCGGCACTGGGCGCACCAGAGCGACCCAGCAATGCCAGCGGAGCCACCACCAGCAGGCCAACGCCAACCCAGAAACCATAGTCATGGTCGGTACCGATCAGGCCCAGCAGCAACGGGCCCGAGAGCTGGCTCAAGGCATAACTGCAGCCATACAGCGCCACCAGCCGGCCACGCCACTGCTCCACCACCAACTGGTTGATCCAGCTTTCACCGAGGATAAACACGATGGTCAGGATCACCCCGATCATCAGGCGCAACGCCAGCCATATCGGGTAGCTGGGCAGAATGGCCAGCAAACCGATGGATACCGCGCCAGCCCACAGGCACAGACGCATGAGATTCGCGGTGCCGAGCCAGGCGGCCAGGCGGCTGGAGACCTTGGCGCCAAGCAATACGCCAAAGGCCGGCATGGCGGCCATTACGCCAATCGCGAAACTGCCGTAGCCCCAGCCCTCCAGGCGCAGGGAGACCAGCGGCATGCTGACGCCGAGGGCCAGGCCGACACTGAGCACCGAGGCCAGGACGGCGAAATAGGTCGCCCAACGCATTGCCACGCTCCTGTGGATAATCATGGGTTCACACAAAACAGTGTGGGAGGGGGCTTGCTCCCGATTGCGGTGGATCATTGAGCACTGTTAGTGCCTGACACACTGCTATCGGGGGCAAGCCCCCTCCCACATTTGCCTGCGGTGTTGCTTAGAGCTTGATCCAGGTCGCCTTCAGCTCGGTGTACTTGTCGAACGCATGCAGCGACTTGTCGCGACCATTACCCGACTGCTTGAAGCCGCCAAACGGTGCGGTCATGTCGCCGCCGTCGTATTGGTTGACCCACACGCTGCCGGCACGCAGGGCCTTGGCGGTGAGGTGCGCCTTGGAAATGTCCGATGTCCACACCGCAGCGGCGAGGCCGTATTGGGTGTCGTTGGCGATCTTGATCGCTTCTTCGGCGCCGTCAAAGGTAATCACCGACAGCACCGGGCCGAAGATCTCTTCCTGGGCGATTCTCATGGCGTTGGTTACACCGTCGAAAATCGTCGGCTCGACGTAGGTGCCGCCCGTCTCTTCCAGGATGCGCTTGCCACCCGCCACCAACTTGGCGCCGTCAGTGTGGCCGGCTTCGATGTACGACAGCACGGTGTTCATCTGCTGGGTGTCCACCAGGGCTCCGACGTTGGTCGCCGGATCCAGCGGGTTGCCGGGCTTCCAGCCCTTGAGGGCCTCGATCACCAGCGGCAGGAAGGTGTCCTTGATCGAACGTTCCACCAGCAGGCGCGAACCGGCAGTGCAGACTTCACCCTGGTTGAAGGCGATGGCGCTGGCAGCGGATTCGGCGGCGGCTTGCAGGTTCGGAGCATCGGCAAAAACGATGTTCGGGCTCTTGCCGCCGGCCTCCAGCCAGACGCGCTTCATGTTCGACTCACCGGAGCGAATCAACAGTTGCTTGGCGATCTTGGTCGAACCGGTGAACACCAGTGTGTCGACGTCCATGTGCAGCGCCAGCGCATTGCCGACGGTGTGGCCGTAGCCCGGCAGCACGTTGAACACGCCTTTCGGAATACCGGCTTCAACGGCCAGGGCCGCGATGCGGATGGCGGTGAGTGGGGATTTTTCGGACGGCTTGAGGATCACCGAGTTACCGGTGGACAGCGCCGGGCCGAGTTTCCAGCAGGCCATCATCAGCGGGAAGTTCCACGGCACGATGGCACCCACCACGCCGACCGGCTCGCGGGTCACCAGACCCAACTGATCGTGGGGGGTGGCAGCGACTTCGTCGTAGATCTTGTCGATTGCCTCGCCGCTCCAGCTCAGGGCATTTGCCGCGCCGGGTACGTCAATGTTCAGGGAGTCACTGATCGGCTTGCCCATATCCAGGGTTTCGAGCAGCGCCAGTTCTTCGGCATTGGCCTTGAGCAGCGCGGCGAAACGGATCATGGTGGCTTTGCGTTTGGCCGGCGCCAGGCGCGACCAGACACCGGAATTGAAGGTGGCGCGGGCATTTTCTACGGCGCGCTGGGCGTCGGCGGCGTCACAACTGGCTACGCTGGTGAGCAGGCGGCCATCGACCGGGCTGATGCATTCGAAGGTGTCGCCGGAAACGGCAGCGGTGTATTCGCCATTGATGTAGGCGCGGCCTTCGATCTTCAGGTCCTTGGCGCGTTGTTCCCAGTCGGCACGGGTCAGGGTGGTCATGCGAGTGTCCTCCTCTTATTGAATACAAGGGCCAGGCGATGTCCCCCGGCAGCCTCAAAGAATGCTTGCCCGCCAGCCAGCTGTTCGGCTCAAAGGCAGCTGCCACCCTAAACCAGCGGCCAGGGATGTTTCAATATATTTGACATAACCGCGGTAAACGCCCTTGCGATGTTCATTTTAATAAACATAGACTTTGGGCTCTCCAACCGCAGGCCAGACGGGACACGCACATGAGCATCCAGGACATCGTCGACTTCAGCCAGGCCAACACCGCCCCAGACCGCTACCGCCCTGCCGCGGAAAAAATCCTCAAGGGCGATCCCGAACAAACGGTGTACAACCATTACAACAGCCCGTGCGGCCAGATGAACGCCGGGGTCTGGGAAGGTGAGGTCGGGCAGTGGCAGGTCAACTACAGCGAGCATGAGTATTGCGAGATCGTGCAAGGCGTCTCTGTATTGCGCGACGCCGAGGGCAATGCGAAGACCTTGCGTGCCGGCGACCGCTTCGTGATCCCCGCCGGCTTCAGCGGCACCTGGGAAGTGCTGGAGCCGTGCCGCAAGATCTATGTGGTGTTCGAGCAGAAGGCCTGATCAACAAACGCCAGGCAAAAAAAAGCCCGTATCGTGAGATACGGGCTTTTTCACAAGGAGGAAAATCAATTACTTGATTTTGCCTTCTTTGTAGATCACGTGCTTGCGAACGCGCGGGTCGAACATTTTCTTTTCGAGCTTGTCCGGGGTAGTACGCTTGTTCTTGTCGGTAGTGTAGAAGTGACCAGTACCGGCGCTAGAGATCATTCGAATCAATTCACGCATGATAGAGCTCCTTAGATCTTGCCAGCGGCGCGGATTTCGGCCAGCACGACAGTGATGCCACGCTTGTCGATAATACGCATGCCTTTGGCAGATACACGCAGGCGAACAAAACGTTTCTCTTCTTCAACCCAGAAGCGGTGATGCTGCAGGTTCGGCAGGAAACGACGACGGGTTTTGTTATTTGCGTGGGAAATGTTATTCCCAGTCACCGGACCCTTACCGGTAACTTGACAGACTCTCGACATGCCTCAGCCCTCTAAAACCACATGCCCAACCCGGCATGGGTTGGCCGCTTAATCTCTCAGTCATTTGGCGCCAGGCGCCGCGTTTCTTTAGGGTCTTACCGGCTACACCTACAAGCGAAGGAACCGGGCCCCTAGAAAAGAGCGCTGCTTTATACCAGAAAGACCCATGTGCAACAACAGCCCGTGTATTTTTACCGGCGTAAATCTCGGCGACAGAGGCCCGAACCGTTGCCAGGAGGGGCCGCTGTAACAGCCGACCGCTCGTCGCACAGAATGATTTACAGCGCTCGCGCGCGCAGTAAAGCGCACAGCGAAACGCGCTGGGGTGCCATCAAAACAGCATTTGAGGCAAAAGCACAGGCAAAAATGGGCTAGTCATTTATCAACCAGACCACTACGGTAGGGCTTTTCCAGACTGCACTCGCAGATGGGCCTTCGATCTGCAAAGGAAACCGAACATGCGCCTCGCTGCCCTACCGCTATTGCTAGCCCCTCTATTTATCGCGCCGCTGGCCTCTGCCGCCAGCAACTTGAGCGTCTGCACCGAGGCCAGCCCCGAAGGGTTCGATGTGGTGCAATACAACTCGCTGACCACCACCAACGCCTCGGCCGATGTGCTGATGAACCGCCTGGTGGACTACGACGCGGCCAGCGGCAAACTGGTGCCCAGCCTGGCGGACAGCTGGGACGTCTCGCCGGATGGCCTGACCTATACCTTCAAGCTGCACCCGGACGTGAAATTCCATCGCACCGAGTATTTCACCCCAAGCCGCACCCTGACCGCCGAAGACGTGCGCTTCAGCTTCGAACGCATGCTCGACCCGGCCAACCCGTGGCACAAGATCGCCCAGAGCGGCTTCCCCCACGCCCAGTCCCTGCAATTGCCAACGCTGGTCAAGAAGATCGATGCCCTC
This sequence comes from Pseudomonas sp. S3E12, assembly GCF_001702295.1. Taxonomy (NCBI): domain Bacteria; kingdom Pseudomonadati; phylum Pseudomonadota; class Gammaproteobacteria; order Pseudomonadales; family Pseudomonadaceae; genus Pseudomonas; species Pseudomonas sp. S3E12. The sequence goes on along the minus strand of NZ_MBDT01000002.1, from coordinate 312,379 downwards.
GACCCGCTGACCGTGCGCTTTACCCTGGATCACGCCGACTCCACCTTCCTCGCGGCCCTGAGCATGGGCTTTGCCTCGATCTACCCGGCGGAATACGCCGACAAACTGCTCAAGGCCGGCACGCCGGAGAAGCTCAACAGCCAGCCGATCGGCACCGGGCCGTTCATCTTCAGCCGTTTCCAGAAAGATGCCGTGGTGCGCTACAAGGCCAACCCGGACTATTTCGCCGGCAAACCGGCTGTGGATAACTTGATCTTCGCCATTACCCCGGACGCCAACGTGCGCCTGCAGAAACTGCACCGCAACGAATGCCAGATCGCCCTGTCGCCCAAGCCCCTGGATGTGGGCGAGGCCGAAAAGGACCCCGCACTCAAGGTAGAAAAAACCGCAGCGTTCATGACCGCGTTCGTGGCCATCAACAGCCAGCACCCGCCGCTGGACAAGCCCGAGGTGCGCCAGGCCATCAACCTGGCCTTCGATAAGGGCAGCTACCTCAAGGCGGTGTTTGAAGGCACCGCCGAAGCCGCCAACGGCCCGTACCCGCCCAATACCTGGAGCTACGCCAAAGACTTGCCGGGTTATCCACAGGACCTCGCCAAGGCCAAGGCCTTGCTGGACCGTGCCGGCCTTAAGGACGGCTTCAAGACCACCCTCTGGACGCGCCCCACCGGCAGCCTGCTGAACCCTAACCCGAACCTCGGCGCGCAACTGCTGCAGGCGGACCTGGCCAAGGTGGGCATCCAGGCTGAGATCCGCGTGATCGAATGGGGCGAGCTGATTCGCCGCGCCAAAGCGGGTGAACACGACCTGCTGTTCATGGGCTGGGCCGGCGACAACGGCGACCCGGATAACTTCCTGACCCCGCAGTTTTCCTGTGCGGCGGTTAAATCCGGCACCAACTTCGCCCGCTATTGCGATCCGGCGCTGGACAAGCTGATCAGCGCCGGCAAGACCACCAGCGAACAAGGTGTACGCAGCAAGCTGTACCAGCAGGCCCAGGCGCAGATCCAGCAACAGGCGCTGTGGTTGCCGCTGGCGCACCCGACGGCGTTCGCCCTGGCGCGCAAGAGCGTCGAGGGCTACCAGGTGAGCCCGTTCGGGCGCCAGGACTTCTCGAAGGTCAGCGTCAAGCCCTAAGCTGCAAGCTGCAAGCTGCAAGCTGCAAGCCTGCTTGAGGCTTGCAGCTGTTCCGTCCTACATCCACCCATATTCCGCCATCGACAACGGATCACCGTCCCCCACGATGATGTGATCCAGTACCCGCACATCCACCACTTCCAGGGCCTTTTGCAGCAGCTTGGTCAATTTTCGATCAGCCGCGCTGGGCTCCGCGATCCCGGAAGGATGGTTGTGACACAAAATCAACGCCGCCGCGTTATAGGCCAGGGCGCGCTTGACCACTTGCCGCGGGTAGACCACGGCAGCGTCGATGGTCCCCTCGGACAACACTTCGAACCCCAGCACCCGATGCTTTGAATCGAGAAACAGGCAGCCGAAAACTTCATGGGGCTCATGGCGCAACAGCGACTTGAGGTAATTGCGTACGGCCACCGGGCTTTCCAGCACCGAATCGCTGCGCAGGCGCTCGGCCAGGTGGCGTCGGGACATTTCCAGCACCGCCTGCAACTGAGCAAACTTCGCCGGTCCCAAGCCCAATTGCTGGCTGAACACCGCCTGGCTGGCTTCCAGCAGCGGGCGCAAACCGCCAAATTGCGCCAGCAGATGGCGCGCCAGGTCCACCGCGCTCCTGCCGGTTACGCCGGTGCGCAGGAAGATCGCCAGCAATTCAGCATCGGACAGACTCGACGCCCCCCACTCCAAAAGCTTCTCTCGCGGCCGCTCTGCCGCCGGCCAATCACGAATACTCATTCCACCTCCCTGTGCATGTGCGCCGCTGTTGCGGGGCGGGCGCTGTGTTATCGTAGGCCCTCTTTTTTGCGTGCGATTTCACCTGGGGAGGGGGCATCGCAGGCGTCACTGAACTGGCTTCACTGAACTGGAAAGGCAAACCAATGCAGCGTCTGTATCGGAAACGCATCGTTCTCGGCGTCGGCGGCGGCATTGCCGCCTACAAGAGCGCAGAGCTGGTCCGCAGGCTTCTCGACCAGGGCGCTGAAGTGCGCGTGGTCATGACCCGCGGCGGCAGTGAGTTCATTACTCCGCTGACCATGCAGGCCTTGTCCGGACACCCGGTTCACCTGGACCTGCTGGACCCGGCAGCCGAAGCCGCCATGGGTCATATCGAACTGGCCAAGTGGGCCGACCTGGTACTGATCGCCCCTGCCACCGCCGACCTGATCGCGCGCCTGGCGCAAGGCATTGCCGATGACCTGCTGACCACCCTGGTACTGGCCACCGACGCCACCGTCGCCATCGCCCCGGCCATGAACCAGGCCATGTGGCGCGACCCGGCGACCCAGGCCAACACCCAGCTCCTGCAAAGTCGTGGCCTCAAGGTGTTCGGCCCGGCCTCCGGCAGCCAGGCCTGCGGCGATGTCGGCATGGGCCGCATGCTCGAAGCCACCGACCTTGCATTGTGCGCCGCCGAATGCTTCCAGCACCTGGCTCTGACCGGCCGGCACGTGCTGATTACGGCAGGCCCGACCCAGGAAAACATCGACCCGGTACGCTACATCACCAACCATAGCTCAGGAAAAATGGGCTTTGCCTTGGCGGAAGCCGCGGTCGAGGCAGGTGCACGCGTTACCCTGATCACCGGTCCGGTGCACTTGCCGACCCCCGATCGCGTCACGCGAATCGACGTAGTCAGCGCCCGGGACATGCTGGCCGCCTGTGAGGCCGCCATTCCCTGTGACCTGTTTATCGCTTCGGCAGCGGTTGCAGACTACCGCCCGGAAGTCGTCGCCCCGCAAAAGCTCAAGAAAGACCCTACGAGCGGCGACGGCCTGCTCCTGCAAATGGTGCGCAACCCGGACATCCTGGCCACCATTGCCACGCGTCCGGACCGCCCGTTCAGTGTCGGCTTTGCCGCCGAGACCGAGCACCTGCTCGACTACGCCGCACGCAAACTGAAAGACAAAAACCTCGACCTGATCGTTGCCAATGATGTCGCCAACCCGAGCATCGGCTTCAACAGCGAGGAAAACGCCTGCAGCGTGATCGACCGCGAGCTGCACGCCACTCTTTTCGCCCAGACCAGCAAAGGCAAGATTGCCCGCCAACTGATCTCTTTTATCGCCCAACGGCTGAACCAGGTTTAATTTCCATGCACGCTTTGCAAGCCAAGATCCTCGACCCCCGCATCGGCACCGAATTCCCGCTGCCGGCCTACGCCACCCCAGGCTCCGCCGGCCTGGACCTGCGCGCCATGCTCAAGCAAGACACCGTCCTTGAGCCGGGTCAGACCGTCCTGATTCCCACCGGCCTGTCGATCTACGTCGGCGACCCGGGCCTGGCCGCGCTGATCCTGCCGCGCTCCGGCCTGGGCCACAAACACGGTATCGTGCTGGGTAACCTGGTAGGCCTGATCGATTCGGACTACCAAGGCGAGTTGATGGTGTCGTGCTGGAATCGTGGCCAGACGGCTTTCAACATCGCTGTCGGCGAGCGCATTGCCCAGCTTGTACTGGTGCCGGTGGTGCAGGCGCACTTCGAACTGGTGCAGGATTTTGACGAAACCCAACGCGGCGCAGGCGGTTTTGGGCATTCCGGTAGTCACTGACTACGCTGAACCTGGCCGGGCGCCTTTGCCCGGCTCGATGCCCCCGCAAGGCTTTTCAGGATGAAGAATGCGCGGACTTTATCAGCGAGATTTCCCATTTGAAATCAATGCATTACGCAGAAATAAAGACAGGGGCCAAGCTCCGATGGCACTTTTGCACCACGAACTCTCTGCCGAAAACACCGTCATACCCTTCAGTTTGAGCCTGCCGGTCAGCCACATTAAGGCCAGCCTTGCCCCCTTGAGATGGAGTTTCCCCCCGCGATGAGTACCGCAGCCCGAGTAGCCCCGACATTCCCCGACAGCATCTTTCGCGCCTATGACATTCGTGGCGTAGTCCCCAAGACCCTGACCGCCGAAACCGCCTACTGGATTGGCCGCGCCATTGGCTCCCAGAGCCTGGCCCAGGACGAGCCGAACGTCTCGGTCGGTCGTGACGGTCGCCTGTCCGGCCCGGAACTGGTGGAACAACTGATCCAGGGCCTGGCCGACAGTGGCTGCCATGTCAGCGATGTGGGCCTGGTGCCCACTCCCGCGCTGTACTACGCCGCCAATGTACTGGCGGGCAAATCCGGGGTAATGCTGACCGGCAGCCATAACCCGTCGGACTACAACGGTTTCAAGATCGTCATCGCCGGCGACACCCTGGCCAACGAACAGATCCAGGCCCTGCACACCCGCCTGAAGACCAACGACCTGACCAGCGGCAAAGGCAGCATCACCAAAGTTGACATCCTGCAGCGCTACTCTGATGAAATCACCGGCGACGTCAAACTCGCACGCCGCCTCAAAGTGGTGGTGGACTGCGGCAACGGCGCGGCCGGCGTAATCGCCCCGCAGTTGCTCGAAGCCCTGAACTGCGAAGTGATCCCGCTGTTCTGCGAGGTCGATGGCAACTTCCCCAACCACCACCCGGACCCAGGCAAACCGGAAAACCTGGTGGACCTGATCGCCAAGGTCAAGGAAACCGGTGCTGACGTCGGGCTGGCCTTTGACGGCGACGGCGACCGTGTAGGCGTGGTGACCGAAACCGGCGAGATCGTATTCCCGGACCGCCTGCTGATGCTGTTCGCCCGCGATGTGGTGGCACGCAACCCGGGTGCCGAGATCATTTTCGACGTGAAGTGCACCCGCCGCCTCACCCCGCTGATCAAGGAATATGGCGGCCGTCCGCTAATGTGGAAGACCGGTCACTCGTTGATCAAAAAGAAAATGAAGGAAACCGGCGCGCTGTTGGCCGGTGAAATGAGCGGCCACGTGTTCTTCAAGGAGCGCTGGTTCGGGTTTGACGACGGCATTTACAGCGCCGCCCGTCTGCTGGAGATCCTCAGCAAGGAAAAATCCACCGCCGAAGAGCTGTTTCAGACCTTCCCGAATGATATTTCTACGCCAGAGATCAATATCCATGTGACCGAGGAGAGCAAATTCAGCATCATTGACGCACTGCACGATGCGCAATGGGGCGAAGGCGCCCACCTGACCACCATTGATGGTGTGCGAGTCGATTACGCCAAGGGCTGGGGCCTGGTTCGCGCGTCCAACACCACACCGGTGCTGGTGCTGCGTTTCGAGGCGGATACCGAGGCTGAGTTGCAGCGCATAAAGGACGTGTTCCACGCCCAGTTGAAACGTGTTGCCCCTGATCTCCAATTACCGTTCTGATTTTTACCGGAGCCCTGAATGACCCTCGAACGCGAAGCCGCTGCCAACACCGCCAAGGTCCTGTCCGAAGCGTTGCCTTACATTCGACGCTACGTCGGCAAGACGCTGGTGATCAAGTACGGCGGCAATGCCATGGAAAGCGACGAGCTGAAAACCGGCTTTGCCCGCGACATCGTGTTAATGAAGGCCGTGGGGATCAACCCCGTGGTGGTCCACGGCGGCGGCCCGCAAATCGGCGACCTGCTCAAGCGCTTGTCGATCGAGAGTCACTTCATCGATGGCATGCGCGTCACTGACGCGCAGACCATGGACGTGGTGGAGATGGTCCTCGGCGGCCAGGTGAACAAAGACATCGTCAACCTGATCAACCGCCACGGCGGCAGCGCCATTGGCCTGACCGGCAAGGACGCCGAGCTGATCCGTGCGAAAAAACTGACCGTTACCCGTCAGACGCCGGAAATGACCCAGCCGGAAATCATCGACATCGGCCAGGTGGGCGAAGTGATCGGCATCAACACCGACCTGCTGAACCTGCTGGTCAAGGGTGACTTCATCCCGGTAATCGCGCCGATCGGCGTGGGTGCCAACGGTGAGTCCTATAACATCAACGCCGACTTGGTTGCGGGCAAGGTGGCCGAAGCATTGAAGGCTGAAAAGCTGATGCTGCTGACCAACATCGCCGGCCTTATGGACAAGGAAGGCAAGGTACTGACCGGCCTGACCACCCAGCAAGTGGACGAGCTGATTGCCGACGGCACCATCTACGGCGGCATGTTGCCGAAGATCCGTTGCGCACTGGAGGCGGTGCAAGGCGGCGTCGGCAGCTCGCTGATCCTGGATGGCCGGGTGCCGAATGCAATCCTGCTGGAAATCTTCACCGATACGGGTGTGGGCACGCTGATCAGTAACCGCAAGCGCCCTTAAAACGCTGAAAACAAAAAGCCCCGCTCAACCTGGTTGAGCGGGGCTTTTTTATGGTTCGGCGATTACTGAACGCCGAACTGCTCGCGATACGCCTTAACTGCCGGCAAGTGCTGCTTGAGTTGCGGGTCGTCTTCCAGGAACTGCAGCACCTGGTTCAACGACACGATACTGACCACTGGAATACCGAAATCACGCTCCACTTCCTGGATGGCCGACAACTCACCGTTGCCACGCTCCTGGCGGTTCAGCGCGATCAGCACACCGGCGGCCTTGGCGCCGTCCTGGGAAGCGATGATCTGCATCACTTCACGGATAGCCGTACCGGCCGTGATCACGTCATCGATGATCAATACATCGCCTGTAAGCGGCGCGCCCACCAGGCTGCCGCCTTCGCCATGGGCCTTGGCTTCCTTGCGATTGAAGCACCATGGCAGGTCGCGCCCATGATGTTCCGCCAGGGCCACGGCCGTTGCAGCCGCCAGGGGGATGCCCTTGTAGGCCGGGCCAAACAGCACGTCGAAGGAAATACCGCTTTCAACGATGGCTGCCGCGTAGAAACGACCCAGCTGAGCCAGGGCCGAACCCGAGTTGAACAAGCCTGCATTGAAGAAATACGGGCTGGTGCGCCCGGACTTGAGGGTGAACTCACCGAAGCGCAAAACCCCGCGATCGATGGCAAAACGAATGAAATCGCGTTGATACGCCTGCATGAAAAAAGCCTCAGATACCACGGATTTAGCTAATTAGGTAGACGGCGTGTATCATACACGCACGCGATTTTTGGGGCCATTTATGCGGATCATCAGTGTGAACGTTAATGGTATTCAGGCTGCAGTCGAGCGTGGTTTGCTCAGTTGGCTGCAAGCTCAGAATGCCGACGTCATCTGCCTGCAGGACACCCGCGCCTCCGCCTTTGAACTGGACGACCCAGCCTTCCAACTGGATGGCTACTTCCTTTATGCCTGCGATGCCGAAGTGCCCACCCAAGGTGGCGTGGCTTTGTACTCGCGGTTGCAACCCAAGGCGGTCATCAGCGGCCTCGGCTTCGAGACAGCCGACCGCTACGGGCGCTACCTGCAAGCCGATTTCGACAAGGTCAGCATCGCGACCTTGCTGCTTCCTTCGGGGCAGAACGGCGATGAAGACTTGAACCAGAAGTTCAAGCTAATGGACGATTTCGCCCGTTACCTGGATAAACAGCGACGCAAACGTCGCGAGTACATTTACTGTGGCTCGCTGTACGTGGCGCAACAGAAGCTGGATATCAAGAACTGGCGTGACAGCCAGCAATCCCCGGGCTTCCTGGCGCCGGAACGGGCCTGGATGGACGAGATTGTCGGCAACATGGGCTATGTGGATGCGCTGCGCGAAGTCAGCCGCGAAGGCGACCAGTACAGCTGGTGGCCAGACAATGAACAGGCTGAGATGCTCAACCTGGGCTGGCGCTTCGACTACCAGTTGCTGACCCCGGGTCTGCGCCGGTTCGTTCGCAGTGCACGCCTGCCACGCCAGCCGCGCTTCTCGCAGCACGCGCCGCTGATCGTGGACTACGACTGGACACTGACCATCTAGGGTCTTTATCCAGGCACAAAAAAACCGACATCGCTGTCGGTTTTTTTGTGGGTGTCGATTATTTGACCAGGCGCCAGGTCAAGGGATAGCGATAGGCGATCCCTTTGTTGGCTTTGATTGCGCCGATGATCGTCAGCACCACGCTTGCGATAACCAAGGCCGTCATCAGGAAAAACCCAATGACCGCGAAGGCCAGCACGATGCAAATGACCCAGGCGATGGCTACGGTGATCTGGAAATTCAGTGCCTCCTTGCCCTGGTCGTCAATGAACGGATCCACTTCTTTTTTCATCTGCCACAGGATCAGCGGCCCCACGACGCTGCCGAAGGGGAATACAAACCCCAGGAACGCCGCAAGATGGCATAACATTGCGCCCTGACGCACCTCGTAGGAAGGCGTAGGCACCGGCATTTGGCTGTCATTCATGGCGCTTCTCCTTGAGGCGTACTCAGTCAGCCAGTGCGGCGTTCTGCAGTTCGAAGATCTCAGTCATGCCCTTCTGGGCCAGGGCCAGCATGGCGTTCAGCTCGGCCGGCTGGAATGGCGCACCTTCGGCGGTGCCCTGCACTTCGATGAAACCACCGGTGCTGGTCATCACTACGTTCAGGTCGGTCTCGGCAGCCGAGTCTTCCAGGTAATCCAGGTCCAGCACCGGCTCGCCCTGGTAAATGCCCACCGATACGGCGGCGATCATCTGCTTCAGTGGGTCGCCGCCTTTCAGGCCGCCACGCTTCTTGATGACTTTAAGCGCGTCGACCAGCGCCACCATGGCGCCAGTGATGGACGCGGTGCGCGTACCGCCATCAGCCTGGATCACGTCGCAGTCGACGTAGAGGGTAACGTCGCCCAGCTTGGACATATCCAGGGCCGCGCGCAGGGAGCGCCCGATCAGGCGCTGGATTTCCAGGGTGCGGCCGCCTTGCTTGCCACGGCTGGCTTCACGCTGGTTACGCTCGCCGGTAGCGCGCGGCAGCATGCCGTATTCGGCGGTCAACCAACCCTGGCCCTGGCCCTTGAGGAAGCGCGGCACGCCATTTTCAACGCTGACGGTGCAGATAACCTTGGTATCGCCAAACTCGACCAGTACGGATCCCTCGGCGTGTTTGGTGTAGTTGCGGGTGATGCGGATCGAGCGGAGCTGATCGGCAACGCGACCACTTGGACGTTTCATAGGGGATACCTGTACTGAGGACGAAAAACTGCCGGCCATTATAGAGCCGCGAGCCGATTCGGGGCACTGCTAAAAATCTGGTTACGAATGCTCAGGGTTTGGGCGCGCCCGCCCCACTGCGCTACAATCCCGCGCCTTCGCAGCCTGTCGGCTTCAATTTACCCATCAGCCCGCTTTCGCGGGACTGCATCGCGAGGTACCTCCATGGTGCACAGCATGACCGCCTTCGCCCGCGTCGAAAAAGCCGGCGCCCAAGGTACCCTGAGCTGGGAACTGCGCTCGGTCAACAGCCGCTACCTGGAGCCGCACCTGCGCCTGCCGGAATCCTTCCGCGACCTCGAAGGCGCCGTGCGTGAGGCACTGCGCCAGGGCATCTCCCGCGGCAAGCTGGAATGCACCCTGCGTTTTACCGAAGAAACCACCGGCAAGCCGCTGCAGGTAGACCGCGAGCGCGCTGCGCAACTGGTCGCGGCGGCCGAAACCGTCGCCGGCCTGATCAAGCAGCCCGCCGCACTGAACCCTCTGGAAGTGTTGGCCTGGCCCGGCGTGCTGGTGGCCGACGCCTCCGATCCGCAAGCCCTCAATGCCGAAGCCCTCGCCCTGTTCACTCAGGGATTGAAGGAACTCAAGGCTGGCCGCGAGCGCGAAGGCGCCGAACTGGCCCGATTGATCAACGAGCGCCTGACGTCAATCGAAGCAGACGTGGTCACCTTGCGCGAGCTGGTACCGCAGATGCTCGCCACCCAACGCCAGAAGGTCCTCGACCGCTTCACCGACATGAAGGCCGACCTCGACCCCGTGCGCCTGGAGCAGGAAATGGTGCTGCTCGCGCAGAAGAGCGACGTCGCCGAAGAACTGGATCGCCTGAGCACCCACATCCTCGAAGTGCGCCGCGTGCTCAAGTCCGGCGGCGCCGCTGGTCGGCGCCTGGACTTCCTGATGCAGGAACTCAACCGCGAAGCCAATACACTGGGCTCCAAGGCTTTCGATCCGCGCAGCACCACAGCGGCGGTCAACCTCAAGGTGTTGATCGAGCAGATGCGCGAACAAGTACAGAATATTGAGTAAGGCACCCTCCATGACCCATAGCACCGGCACCCTTTACATCATTTCCGCGCCTTCGGGCGCGGGCAAGAGCAGCCTGGTCAAGGCCCTGACCGACGCTGACGAGCAGATTCGCATCTCGGTCTCCCACACCACCCGTGCCATGCGCCCGGGCGAGGTGAACGGCGTGCACTATCACTTCGTCGAGCGCACCGAGTTCGTCAAGATGATCGAGCATGGCGACTTCCTGGAGCGCGCCGAGGTGTTCGGCAACCTCTACGGCACCTCGCAGAGCCACCTGCAGCAGACCCTGGACGAAGGCCATGACCTGATCCTGGAAATCGACTGGCAGGGCGCCGAGCAAGTGCGCCAGCTGATGCCCAAGGCACGCTCGATCTTCATCCTGCCGCCGTCGCTCGAAGCCTTGCACCAGCGCCTGACGAACCGCGGCCAGGACAGCGACGAAATCATCGAAAGCCGCATGCGTGAAGCCGTCAGCGAAATGAGCCACTATGTCGACTACGACTACCTGATCATCAACGACGATTTTTCCCACGCCCTGGATGACCTGAAGGCGATTTTCCGCACCAATCAGCTCCAGCAAAAGCGTCAACAGCAGCGTTTCGGCAAATTACTCGCCGAACTGCTCGGCTGATTGGCTCTTCCCAAAACCGCTGCAAGGGCTTTACATTGGCGCTTGCAGCGGTTTTGCGAGGACCTGCGAAAAATCAGCGCTTCCCTAAACGCTGGTGATTTTTTAAACTGCTCAGTCCGCTCGCCCAACCGGGCAGCGCGCATCTTGCATTCGCTCCGAGGAATACCATGGCCCGCGTAACCGTTGAAGACTGCCTAGAACACGTGGATAACCGCTTTGAGCTGGTCATGCTCTCTACCAAGCGTGCCCGTCAACTGGCCACTGGCGGCAAAGAGCCTCTGGTCCAGTGGGAAAACGACAAGCCTACCGTTGTAGCCCTGCGTGAAATCGCTGAAGGCCTGATGAGCTACGAGTTCATCGCCAACGCTGAAATCGTTGAAGACGAACCGCTGTTTGCAGCGTTCGAGGACGAGTCCAACGAGGCCGTCTAAGCCTATGCCTGGTCGACGTAGCACGGCGCGGGGTCACAGCCTTCGGCAGGAGTTCACACTTTGCCGAGCATAGACGCCCTCGCCGATCGCTTATCGGCCTACCTCGGCCCAGACCAGGTCAACCTGGTCCGCCGAGCGTATTTCTACGCCGAACAAGCCCACGACGGCCAACGCCGCCGAAGCGGTGAGGCGTATGTCACCCACCCCCTTGCGGTGGCAAATATCCTGGCCGACATGCACATGGACCATCAGAGCCTGATGGCCGCTATGCTGCATGACGTGATCGAAGACACCGGCATTGCCAAGGAAGCGCTCAGTGCGCAATTTGGCGAAACCGTGGCCGAACTGGTCGACGGGGTCAGCAAACTGACCCAGATGAACTTCGAGACCAAGGCCGAAGCCCAGGCGGAAAACTTCCAGAAAATGGCCATGGCCATGGCCCGGGACATCCGGGTGATCCTGGTCAAGCTGGCCGACCGGCTGCACAACATGCGCACGCTGGAAGTGCTGTCCGGCGAAAAACGCCGGCGCATCGCCAAGGAAACCCTGGAAATCTACGCGCCCATCGCCAACCGGCTGGGCATGCACGCCATTCGTATCGAGTTCGAAGACCTCGGCTTCAAGGCCATGCACCCGATGCGTTCGGCGCGCATCTACCAGGCCGTCAAGCGCGCCCGGGGCAATCGCAAGGAAATCGTCAACAAGATCGAAGAATCCCTGAGCCATTGCCTGGCGATCGACGAGATCGAGGGCGAGGTCAGCGGCCGGCAGAAGCACATCTACGGCATCTACAAGAAGATGCGCGGCAAGCGCCGGGCCTTCAACGAGATCATGGACGTGTACGCGTTCCGCATCATCGTGGACAAGGTCGATACCTGCTACCGCGTGCTGGGCGCTGTACATAATCTGTACAAACCCCTGCCGGGGCGCTTCAAGGACTACATTGCCATTCCCAAGGCCAACGGCTATCAATCGCTGCATACCACGCTGTTCGGTATGCACGGGGTGCCGATCGAGATCCAGATCCGCACCCGGGAAATGGAAGAGATGGCCAACAACGGCATCGCCGCCCATTGGCTGTACAAATCCAGCGGCGACGAGCAGCCCAAAGGCACCCATGCCCGTGCCCGCCAATGGGTCAAGGGCGTGCTGGAAATGCAGCAACGTGCCGGCAACTCCCTGGAATTTATCGAAAGCGTGAAGATCGACCTGTTCCCGGACGAGGTCTACGTGTTCACGCCCAAAGGCCGGATCATGGAGCTGCCCAAAGGCTCCACTGCGGTCGACTTTGCCTACGCGGTGCACACCGATGTCGGCAACAGCTGCATTGCCTGCCGGATCAACCGGCGCCTGGCCCCGCTGTCGGAACCGCTGCAAAGCGGCTCCACTGTGGAGATCGTCAGCGCACCGGGCGCGCGCCCGAACCCGGCGTGGCTGAACTTCGTGGTCACCGGCAAGGCGCGCACGCACATCCGCCACGCGCTGAAACTGCAGCGCCGCTCCGAATCCATCAGCCTGGGCGAGCGCCTGCTGAACAAAGTGCTCAACGGCTTCGACAGCGCCTTGGACAAGATTGCGCAGGAGCGCGTGCAAGCGATGCTCCACGAGTATCGCCAGGAAACCATCGAGGACCTGCTGGAAGATATCGGCCTGGGCAACCGCATGGCCTACGTGGTCGCCCGCCGCCTGCTGGGTGAAGGCGAACAACTGCCAAGCCCGGAAGGCCCGCTGGCGATTCGCGGCACCGAGGGCCTGGTGCTCAGCTATGCCAAATGCTGCACGCCGATCCCTGGCGACCCGATTGTCGGCCACCTGTCGGCCGGCAAGGGCATGGTCGTTCACCTCGACAACTGCCGCAACATCACCGAGATCCGCCACAACCCGGAGAAGTGCATCCAGCTCTCGTGGGCCAAGGATGTCACCGGCGAATTCAACGTCGAGCTGCGCGTGGAGCTGGAACACCAGCGCGGCCTGATCGCCCTGCTGGCCAGCAGCGTCAACGCGGCCGACGGCAATATCGAGAAAATCAGCATGGACGAGCGCGATGGTCGCATCAGCGTGGTCCAGCTGGTGGTCAGCGTGCATGACCGCGTGCACCTGGCCCGCGTGATCAAGAAACTGCGCGCCTTGACCGGTGTGATCCGCATCACCCGCATGCGTGCGTAGCCCATCCATTACAAGGAGTCATTCATGACCAAGACCGTAATCACCAGCGATAAAGCCCCAGCCGCCATCGGCACTTACTCCCAGGCCATCAAGGCGGGCAACACCGTCTACATGTCCGGCCAGATCCCGCTGGACCCAAAGACCATGGAACTGGTGGAAGGCTTCGAAGCCCAGACCGTACAGGTCTTCGAAAACCTCAAGTCCGTGGCCGAAGCTGCCGGCGGCTCGTTCAAGGACATCGTCAAGCTGAACATCTTCCTCACCGACCTGAGCCACTTCGCCAAGGTCAACGAGATCATGGGCAAGTACTTCGAACAACCTTACCCAGCCCGCGCCGCCATTGGTGTGGCCGCCCTGCCAAAGGGCGCGCAGGTTGAGATGGACGCAATTCTGGTCATCGAGTAAAACACCCGGCGCAGCCTCCACAGGCTGCGCCGACTTCGTTTTAAAAGGATTTCATGATGCGCAAAGCGCTTGTAGCCTCTTCGTTGCTCGCCCTGTTGCTCGGCGGCTGCGCCAGCAACCCTGCCAACCAGGATGTGAGCGGCACCTGGATCAACCAGGTCGCCATCGATGCGGCAGCCAAGGGCGGCCCTTTGCGTGAAGCGCTGCAAAGCTATGGCCCGAACCTCGAATGGGAGATTAACCCCAAGGCTTCGCAGGCACGTTACTACAACGGCTTTGAAGTCGCCGAAGGCAAGTTGCTCGGCGAACAGTCCGGCGCCTGGAGCGTCGACTTCTACGGCAGCTCCGCCACTGAACTCAAGCGCAAAGGCAAGCAACTGCTGCAAGTGGCCAACGATAACGAGCCCGAGCAGCTCTTCGCCCGCGCCAAGGAACCTGCACCGGAAGGTGCGCCGCTGGGCGCCAACTTCGAACGCGCCCTGTATGGAGCCTATATGGGCGGCGACTGGAAGATCACCGACGGCTTCGGCAGCGGCGCCACTGTCCAGTTCCAGCCTGACGGCAAGGTCGCCGGTTTGCCCAATGTTGATCGGTACTCGCTGTGCCTGGCCGGTGACTGTGCCTCCATGAGCGGCGGCTACGACAGCATGTGGCTGCAACTCAACGGCGTGGGCAACCCGTGGATCTTCACGCGCAAGGGCAAGCAGCTGGAAATCTTCCAGGCGGTCAACACCGCTCAAACGGATGAAGTGCCTCAGTTCACTCCCGGGCCGCGCCAATGGCTGCTTGAAAAACAATAGCAGTCATCACCCAGCTCCAAATGTGGGAGAGGGGCTTAACCCCTCCCACATCTTTAACCGCATTTCAGCCTTTAAGAATGGCTGCGTACCCTTCGCGGTAGCTCGCATACGTGGGCGTCCACCCCAGCGCCTTTATCCGGGCATTGCTGCATTGCTTGCTGCCCGCACGCCGCACACTCGCGTCCTCGGACCACTCAGTGACGCCCAGATAGTCACGCAGCCAGGCCACCACCTCGGCCAAGGGCGCCGGTGCGTCGTCGACGCCGATATAGACCTTATCCAGCGAACCGCCCTGCTCCACGTGGCGTAGCAAAAATGCCAGCAAGCCCGCCGCATCATCGGCGTGTATACGGTTGCCATATAAAGGTGGATCAAGCGCTACACGGTACCCCTGGCGCACCTGGGTCAGCAGCCATTCGCGACCAGGCCCGTAAATGCCGGTCAACCGCACGACGCTCGCAGGAATGCCACTGTTAAGTGCCACCTGCTCGGCCTCCAGCATGACTTGCCCGGAATAACCCTTGGCCTGGGTTTCGGAGGTTTCGTCGACCCACTCGCCATTCTGCTGCCCGTATACGCTGCTGCTGGACACAAACAGCAGGTGCTTGGGCTCCTGGCCATAATCCTTCAGCCACTCCAGCACATGCTGCAACCCTTGCACGTAAGCGGCGCGATAACCGGCCTCATCGTGGTCGGTGGCGGCGGCGCAGTACACCAGGTAATCCACCCCGCCGATCGGCCAGGTGTCAGGGCAATCTTTGTTGAACAGGTCGCCGGCAATGCCGATCACCCCGTCGGGCAGGCGCGAAATATCGCGCCGCAGGCCATGAACCTCCCATTCCGAGGCCAGCAATTGGCTAGCCAGCCGACTACCCACATCGCCACATCCGGCAATCACAACAGAAGGCACAGACATCATAAAACTCCGTTCTTAAAGGTCTAGATTAGCCCTCGCAGCAGACCGGCGGCCAGAAAAAGGGCAAATAAAGTTACTGTATTACTTCTGTTAACAAGAATTACTTGCAATAATAACCGCCCATTTGTCCTCGACCCCTTTGGGTCTGGAAGGACGATCATTCATTTTCTTCTCTCAGGTCCGGCCAGCATGACACGTAATACAACCCCCGCTTCGCCAACCAAGCTTCACAGCCCATCCCGCGCCTGGCGTGCGATTGCTGCGATGCTGTTCAGCGTACTGCTGGCGCCGACCGCCGCATTCGCTGATGCCACCGCCCCGGCTACCCCGGCCGCCGCCGAGCACAATGCTGCGGCTCCAACCGCACCCGCCGCTGCCCCCGCGGCCACCGACCCGGCCCAGGCTGCAACCCCAGCCGTCGCCGACGAAACCGGTGTCGTGCTGGAAGAAGACAACACCCTGGGCATGGCCCACGACCTGTCGCCATGGGGCATGTACCAGAATGCTGACGTGGTGGTGAAAGCCGTGATGATCGGCCTGGCCATCGCGTCGATCATTACCTGGACCATCTGGATCGCCAAAGGCTTCGAGCTGCTGGGTGCCAAGCGCCGTCTGCGCACTGAAATCGTCCACCTGAAGAAAGCCACCACCCTCAAGGAAGCCAGCGAAAGCGCGACCAAGAAAGGCACCCTGGCAAACACCCTGGTGCACGACGCACTGGAAGAAATGCGCCTGTCGGCCAATACCCGTGAAAAAGAAGGCATCAAGGAGCGCGTGGCGTTCCGCCTGGAACGCCTGGTTGCAGCCTGCGGCCGTAACATGAGCAGCGGCACCGGCGTGCTGGCGACCATCGGCTCCACCGCGCCGTTCGTCGGCCTGTTCGGTACCGTCTGGGGCATCATGAACAGCTTCATCGGCATCGCCAAAACCCAGACCACCAACCTCGCCGTCGTCGCCCCCGGCATCGCCGAAGCCCTGCTGGCAACCGCCTTGGGCCTGGTCGCCGCGATTCCTGCGGTAGTGATCTACAACGTCTTCGCCCGTTCGATTGCCGGCTACAAGGCCCAGGTATCGGACGCGTCGGCAGAAGTCCTGCTGCTGGTCAGCCGCGACCTCGATCACCTGCCTACCGAGCGCAGCTCGCAACCGCACATGGTGAAAGTGGGGTAATCGGCCATGGGCCTGCATTTGAATCAAGGCGACGACGAACTCGTCGAGAACCACGAAATCAACGTCACGCCGTTTATCGACGTGATGCTCGTGCTGCTGATCATCTTCATGGTGGCCGCTCCATTGGCCACCGTGGACATCAAGGTTGACCTGCCCGCCTCCAGCGCCAAGCCGGCGCCGCGGCCGGAGAAGCCGATCTTCCTCAGCGTCAAGGCGGACCAACGCCTGTTCCTGGGCGAAGAAGAAGTCAAGGCCGAAACCCTGGGGCCGGTGCTCGATGCCAAGACCCAAGGCAAGAAGGACACGACGATCTTCTTCCAGGCCGACAAGGGCGTGGACTACGGTGACCTGATGAGCGTGATGGATGCCCTGCGGGCAGCCGGCTACCTCAAGGTAGGCCTGGTCGGACTTGAGACGGCAGCCAAGAAATGATCACGACGCGCCACAAACTGACGCGTTATGGCACCAGCCTCGCCGTCGTGCTGGGCGTGCATGCCGTCGCGATTGCCATCGCGCTCCACTGGTCAACGCCGCGCACGGTGCAGTTGCCGCCGGCAGCCATGGTCATCGACCTGGCCCCGATGCCTGCACCGCCGCCGCCGGCGCCGCCGAAAGTGGTAACGCCGCCGCAACCGCCTGCACCGGTGGAAGAGCTGCCCCTGCCGAAACTGGCCGAGGCGCCCAAGCCAACGATCCAGGTGCCCAAGCCGGTCAAGCCCAAACCTAAACCGCAGCCGCCCAAGCCGGTGGAGAAAAAGATCGAGCCGCCCAAGGAGAAACCCTCCGAGGACCCGCCGAGCGACGCTCCGCCCACCAAGGCACCGGCTGAAAAATCGGCCCAGCCCGTACCTGGCCCGTCGCCGCAACAGATCGCCGCCAAAGCGTCCTGGGAAGGCACCCTGCTGGCACACTTGCAGAAGTACAAGAAGTACCCGCCAGGTGCCCAGGCCCGTGGCAAGGAAGGCCTGAACCGCCTGAAGTTCGTGGTGGATGGCGACGGTAACGTGCTGTCCTACGAGCTGGTGGGGCGTTCCGGCAACGCCGACCTGGACCGCGCCACCCTGGACATGATCCGTCGTGCCCAGCCGCTGCCCAAGCCGCCGGCCGACATGCTCAAGGGCGGCAGCATCGAGATCGTTGCACCGTTCGTGTACAACATCGAGAAACGTCGTCGCTGAAAATGATGGTGGCGAGGGACACCCCTCGCCACTCTCAGCAAAATCCCGCGCATTCCCCCCTCAATCCCCAGCAAAGTTCTGATAACGTGCGTCTATCGATTGCAGCCGGTATGCTTGGCCCGCAACCTCATGGACGCCCGCTATGACTCTTACAGAATTACGCTACATCGTTACCCTCGCCCAAGAGCAACACTTTGGCCACGCGGCCGAGCGTTGCCACGTCAGCCAGCCGACGCTGTCGGTGGGCGTGAAAAAGCTTGAAGACGAACTCGGTGTGCTGATTTTCGAGCGCAGCAAAAGCGCCGTGCGCCTCACCCCAGTGGGCGAAGGCATCGTTGCCCAGGCCCAGAAGGTGCTGGAACAGGCGCAAAGCATTCGCGAACTGGCCCAGGCCGGTAAGAACCAGCTGACTGCACCGCTGAAAGTCGGCGCCATCTATACCGTCGGCCCGTACCTGTTCCCGCACCTGATCCCGCAACTGCACCGCGTCGCGCCGCAGATGCCGCTGTATATCGAAGAAAACTTCACCCACGTGCTGCGCGACAAACTGCGCAACGGCGAGCTGGACGCGATCATCATCGCTTTGCCGTTCAACGAAGCGGATGTGTTGACCCTGCCGCTCTACGACGAGCCGTTCTACGTGCTGATGCCCGCCTCCCATCCGTGGACGCAAAAAGACACCATCGACGCCGGCCTGCTCAACGACAAGAGCCTGCTGTTGCTCGGCGAAGGCCACTGCTTCCGCGACCAGGTGCTGGAAGCCTGCCCGACCCTGACCAAAGGCAACGACGGCGCCAAGCACACCACCGTGGAATCCAGCTCCCTGGAAACCATCCGGCATATGGTCGCTTCCGGCCTGGGTATCTCGATCCTGCCGCTGTCGGCAGTGGACAGCCATCACTACGCCCCCGGCGTGATCGAAGTGCGTCCACTCACGCCACCGGTGCCGTTCCGTACCGTGGCGATTGCCTGGCGCGCCAGCTTCCCCCGGCCCAAAGCCATTGAGATCCTCGCCGACTCGATCCGCCTGTGTTCGGTGGCCAAGCCGCCTGCTGCGAGCTAAGTAAACGTATGACTGAGCTGTCGCAGGTGTCGGTGACGGCACTCAAGGGTGTCGGCGAGGCCATGGCCGAGAAGCTGGCCAAGGTCGGCCTGGAAAACCTTCAGGACGTGCTGTTCCACCTGCCCCTGCGCTATCAGGACCGCACTCGCGTGGTACCCATCGGCCAACTGCGTCCTGGGCAGGATGCCGTGGTCGAAGGCACCGTCAGCGGCGCCGATGTGGTGATGGGCAAGCGCCGCAGTCTGGTGGTGCGCCTGCAGGACGGCACCGGCGGCCTGAGCCTGCGTTTCTACCATTTCAGTAACGCACAGAAGGAAGGCCTCAAGCGCGGCACCCGCGTGCGCTGCTACGGCGAAGCGCGCCCCGGTGCCTCGGGCCTGGAGATCTACCACCCGGAATACCGCGCCATTACCGGTGACGAACCGCCGCCGGTGGACACCACCCTCACGCCGATCTACCCGCTCACCGAAGGCCTGACCCAACAGCGCCTGCGCCAATTGTGCATGCAGACCCTGGGCATGCTTGGCCCGCAGAGCCTGCCCGACTGGCTGCCCCTGGAACTGGCCCGCGACTACCAACTGGCGCCGCTGGCCGATGCGATCCGCTACCTGCATCACCCCCCTGCGGACGCCGATGTCGACGAACTGGCCCTCGGTCATCACTGGGCCCAGCACCGCCTGGCCTTTGAAGAGCTGCTGACTCACCAACTGTCCCAGCAACGCCTGCGCGAAAGCATGCGCTCCCTGCGTGCGCCGGCCATGCCCAAGGCCACGCGCCTGCCTGCGCAATACCTGGCCAACCTCGGCTTTGCGCCGACCGGTGCCCAGCAGCGCGTGGGCAATGAAATCGCCTACGACCTCAGCCAGCACGAGCCGATGCTGCGCCTGATCCAGGGCGACGTGGGCGCAGGCAAGACCGTGGTCGCCGCCCTCGCCGCCCTGCAAGCCCTGGAAGCCGGTTACCAGGTGGCGCTGATGGCACCCACCGAGATCCTCGCCGAGCAGCACTTCATCACGTTCAAGCGCTGGCTCGAGCCCCTGGGCCTGGAAGTCGCATGGCTGGCCGGCAAGCTCAAGGGCAAGACGCGCGCGGCTGCGCTGGAACAGATCGCAGCCGGCGCCCCGATGGTGGTGGGCACCCATGCGCTGTTCCAGGACGAAGTGCAGTTCAAGAACCTGGCCCTGGTGATCATCGACGAACAGCACCGCTTCGGCGTGCAACAGCGCCTGGCCCTGCGCCAGAAAGGCGTGGGCGGGCGCATGAACCCGCACCAGTTGATCATGACCGCCACCCCGATCCCGCGCACCCTGGCCATGAGCGCCTACGCCGACCTCGACACCTCGATCCTCGACGAACTGCCCCCCGGCCGCACACCGGTCAACACCGTGCTGGTCACCGACACCCGGCGCGTCGAAGTGATCGAACGTGTGCGCGGCGCCTGTGCCGAAGGCCGCCAGGCGTACTGGGTGTGCACGCTGATCGAAGAGTCCGAGGAGCTGACCTGCCAGGCCGCCGAGACCACCTATGAAGACCTCACCAGCGCCCTGGGGGAACTCAAGGTCGGGCTGATCCACGGGCGCATGAAGCCCGCGGAAAAGGCCGCGGTGATGGCTGAATTCAAGGCCGGTAACCTGCAGCTGCTGGTCGCTACCACCGTGATTGAAGTGGGCGTGGACGTGCCCAACGCCAGCCTGATGATCATCGAAAACCCCGAGCGCCTGGGCCTGGCGCAATTGCACCAATTGCGCGGCCGCGTGGGCCGAGGCAGCGCCGCCAGTCACTGCGTGCTGCTCTACCACCCGCCGCTGTCGCAGATCGGCCGCCAGCGCCTGGGCATCATGCGCGAGACCAACGACGGTTTTGTCATCGCCGAAAAAGACCTTGAACTGCGCGGCCCCGGCGAAATGCTCGGCACCCGCCAGACCGGCCTGCTGCAGTTCAAGGTCGCCGACCTGATGCGCGACGCCGACCTGTTGCCTGCCGTGCGCGATGCGGCACAGGCGTTGCTGGAGCGCTGGCCGGATCACGTCAGCCCGCTGCTGGATCGCTGGCTGCGCCATGGGCAGCAATACGGCCAAGTGTGACGCCTGACGCACTTATCCGACCTACAGGTGTATCAAGCTGGTTATACTTCGGTGACTGTAAGAAATTGGATCAGGCCATGTCAGAAGTTGCCCACGCCACAGCCCCACTGACCGCCCCGCCGGTCATTCGGGCTTTGCTCGCAAAACTCGCCATCAGCTACACGGAAGTCACCGAACATCCGGGCCTGAATCCTGCGCAAAAAGTCCAGGCCGTCTTGCTGGAAGACGCGGTGGGCGCCCTGATGGTGCTGTTCCCGCAGAACCAGCTGCTGGACCTCAACCGCCTCACCGAACTCACGGGTCGCCGCCTTACGGCCGTGTCACCGGATCGCGTCGCGCGCATGCTGGGCAAGCACGACCTGAGCCTGCTGCCGGGCCTGCCGGCACTCACCAGTTCGCCGTGCCTGTACGAAGGCAGCCTGCTCGACGAAGCGAGCCTGCTGGTGCATTCGGGCGAAGCCGGGCTGCTGCTGGAAATCGCCAGCGACGCGTTCAAGACCATGCTCACCAAGGCCAGCGCCGCCCAGTTCGGTGAACCGCTGAACAACATCCGCCCGAACCTCGACCGCCCCAATGATGACCGTGAGGAAATCACCCAGGCGATGCAGGCGTTTACCGCCCGCCGCATCCAGCAACGCCTGGAAGCGACCATCGAGATTCCACCGCTGGCCGACACCGCCCAGAAGATCATCAAGCTGCGCGTCGACCCCAATGCCACCATCGACGACATCACCGGCGTGGTCGAAACCGACCCGGCCCTGGCCGCCCAGGTGGTGAGCTGGGCCGCATCGCCGTACTACGCATCGCCGGGCAAGATCCGCTCGGTGGAAGACGCCATCGTGCGCGTGCTGGGTTTTGATCTGGTGATCAACCTCGCCTTGGGCCTGGCCCTGGGCAAGACCTTGAGCCTGCCCAAGGACCACCCGCACCAGGCCACGCCGTACTGGCACCAGTCCATCTACACCGCCGCCGTGATCGAAGGCCTGACCCGCGCCATGCCCCGCGCCCAGCGCCCGGAAGCCGGCCTGACCTACCTCGCCGGCCTGCTGCACAACTTCGGTTACCTGTTGCTGGCCCATGTGTTCCCGCCGCACTTCTCGCTGATCTGCCGCCACCTGGAGGTCAACCCGCACCTGTGCCACAGCTTTGTGGAGCAACACCTGCTGGGCATCAGCCGCGAGCAGATCGGCGCCTGGCTGATGCGCTACTGGGACATGCCGGACGAGCTGTCCACTGCCCTGCGCTTCCAGCACGACCCGACCTACGATGGGCAATACGCCGAGTACCCGAACCTGGTGTGCCTGGCCGTGCGCCTGCTGCGCAGCCGGGGGATTGGGTCCGGGCCGGACGAGACCATCCCGGACGAACTGCTCGAGCGTTTGGGTTTAAGCCGTGACAAGGCTGATGAAGTCGTGGCCAAGGTGCTGGATGCCGAGGTGCTGCTGCGCGAATTGGCCTCGCAGTTCAGCCAGGGCTGAATCTGGCGCCTGTCAGATAGCTATCCAACTCGGTAGACCTGAAAGCCTACTTCTTTTTCTTCGGCTTCAAATACTTGGTCAACCCCTGGAACCAGATCACCAGCGCCGGGTTGCCCTTGATCTGGATCGACTTGTCCTGAATCCCCGTCATGAACGCCAGTTGCTTGTTCTTCGCCTGCATTGTGGCGAAGCCATAGGCCGCATCCTTGAACGCAATGGCAAACGCCGGCGCCGGGTGGACACCCGAGCGACTGGTGATGCGCTGGTCCTTGACGATGAAGTGACGGGCAACCTTGCCGTCGAGGGTCTGCAACTGGAACGCGAGGTCTTTATCACCCAGCTGTTGCTGGAAAGCAGGATTGGTGCGGCTGGCTTTGCCCATCATCAGGCCCAGCACCCACAGGAGAAGACGAAATTTCATAAGCACATAGCCTCGAAAGAATAAACAGCTGGCGCAGTTTAGCGATTCTTCTCTGGAACGCCACTACTCCCCTAACGTTATGGGGGTGACATTCTTATTTAACCCTGAGTGACTGTGGAGTCACTTTAAAACTGCTCGGCCAACACGCTTGCGCTGTGAAAGGGGAAACTTAGAATATGACCTATTCAAAAAAATTCTAACACCCTGTTAATTATTACAGTATCCCCACTGGGCAGTGAAAACTATCCTGACCAGGAAAACAGTGGCAATAACCTGCCTGGACAACCTATTTGAAAGAGCTGACATCATGCTGAACACCAATGAGAAAACACTGGAACAGCTTAAGACAGACATTAACTTGAGCAATATTAACCACCCCTTCGTATCACAGATCACCACGGCCAGATTGAAAGACAATACGATACTGATCAACGCTAGCCAAAATGCGTTTTCCCCTTTCCGCATTTACACCATCGAAATAAATATTATCAACGGCTCCAGTCCCGGCACATACCCGCTCGATGGACAAAAAGAGAATACTGTTGGCCTGACTTATGTGCCACCCAACACAAATGTACTGAACTTCTACAGGGACAGCGATGGTGAATTCACGCTGAATGGCACGGCATCTGAGCACCATGTAAATGGGACTTTCCGCTGCACCGCAAAAAGCGTGAACACCGACATTACTGACGAAGCCACATTGACTAAAGGTGTAGTGTCGTTCACTACATCACGAAATCAAAAAAGCAGCGGCTTCTTGCAAGGTACAGTTATTCCAGGGGAACACCCGTTTTACTCAACCACTTTGACCATGAGTTTCGTAGAGCCAGACGATCATCCGCACTTTCTGGAGGTTATCGCTGTCGATGACGTTCATGGCGATAGACGCCTCTACTTGCACATTCCCAAATCGAAGCTAGGTCAAACGCTACTTCCGATTACCAACAACGAAGATGGTCGTTCAGCGCTGGCCACACTGCTTTTTACGGGAGTACATCGTGCAACAACGGGGTCAGTCATTTACAACTATGATGAGCACTTGCAAAAGCTGACAGGCGACCTGACATTCGAAGTTGTCGCTCAAGACCAGGAAACTATTGAATTTAAAAACGCAACATTTGAGATCTCAGGGCTTTCCCCTGCCCCGATTAGATAAACACCCACCCAAAAATCAGCCCGGTACGATTCCATCAAAACTGACTCAATGCAGAAAAAACAACGCCAGCCGATTATCGACTGGCGTTGGCTGTTTATGAAAACAGGCCTTTAAACGTTAGGGCAAGGTACCGGAGCCCAGTCGACCAGGTTCGGATCGCGGCAAGTGCCTTCGATCTGCGCTTTACCGGCGCTGGCGACCTTCTTGCTTTCATCCTGCTTGGTCTGGGCGGTCTGGAAGGTTTTCTCGGTGCTCACTGCTTCTGTTGGTACGGTTGGAAGCGGTGGCTTTTTCGGTGGCTTGGTGCCGGTGCCTTTCTTCTTGCCCGGCGTCACAACGGGCGTTACATCGGCCTTGGCCACGGTGACCACGTCGGCACGCTGTACGCCAACCTGCTGCAGGTCTTTCTCGTAGGCCTGGGTATAGTTGTTCAGGTCTTCGGCGGCTTTGCCGTTGACCGCCACGATCAGGTCATTGGATTCCTTCAGGCCCGAGACGATTTCCGCCAGGCGCTTGCGGCCTTCGGTGTCGTTGACGGTCTTGGCTTTGCGATCAGCCACCAACTTGGTGAATGCGCTCTGGTAGCACTGCTGGGACGCCCTGGCGTACGCGGTGCTGCGGTCGATGTCGGAGGCGCTTTTGTTCACGTCAGCCGCATACGAGGCAATGCGCTGGTTGTCGTCGGCGATCTGCTTCTGACGCTCGGTGTAGTAACCCGCTGCGCCGCCGGCCAGGGCCCCGCCCGCTGCGCCGATGGCGGCGTTACGGCCACGTTTTTCCTTGTCGCCGGTCAGGGCGCCGAGCAGGGCACCGCCGGCCGCGCCGATGGCCGCACCGGTCACCACCGACTTGGTCATGTTCGAATCGGTGGCGCGCAAGTGCTGCACCGGCTCGTAGCAGTTGGGGTAGTACTCGACCTTGGTGCTCGACGCGACCTTGGAGGCCGGCGACGTGGCGCAGCCGGTCAGCACAGTGCTGAAGCCGGCCGCGATCAGCAGCAAGTGACGCTTGGAAACCGCCTTACGGGAAAAAAGCATAGGTTGTGTTCTCTTCTAAGTTTGACTTGCCCAGCACGGCCACTGCCGCCTGAGTCCCTTCCAAGCTCGCCATACAGCCAGCGATCAGCGCTGACCGCTCGCTGCGAGCAATTCCTTCAAGATCGTCGCCGGGTCGGCCCGCTGTTGCTTGCGGTAGTTGCCGACATGGCGAACGAACAGTGTTGCGCGCGTCACCAGGCTCTTGCCGAGCACAGGCTTGCGATCCAACTCTTCCTTGATCCGTTGAAACTGCGCCTGGATCACCGCATCGGTGTAACGCGTGCCGGTGGCCAGGTTGTCGATATAGATCGCCACCGCGCCATCGAGGGCGCTGCGTCCGTTCTCGATGGCCGTGGCAAACAGTGCCGCGCTGGCCTCTTCCTTGTTGTCCAGGGCCTGCTGGCGACTCTTCTGCAGGTTAGCCAGGCGGATGTTGTAGTTGCTGATGGTCTCGGCCACCAGCGCGGCCGACTGAATCAGGTTGCCCGCCGCGTCTTCGCGTTGCTGGGCGATCAGCGAGACATTGCGCTTGAGCTCTTCATTGACCAGCCCCAACTCGGCCTGCAGCTTGGGGTCGACGCTGGCGGCGATGATGCTGTCCAGGCGCTTGGTCGGGTCCTGGGCGTCATCGATGGCGTCGGTCAGCGAGGCCAGGCGGCCCTCTTTCTGCCACTGCGCAAACAACTCCTTGTAACGCGAGCGCGGCGCCGACAACGCACCGATTGCCACGCGAAAACCCGTGGTCTCGTTGCTTTGCTCGGTGCCGTCGGCGGCGAACAGCGGGTATTCGCGGCGCATGCCGGTAAACAGCGTGCCCTCGCCTTCGAGGTAGTTGCCGCCCTTGACCACAAAGCCGCCGTAGGTGCCCTGGCGACGGCCGGCGTGCACCAGCTGGAAGGATTCCTGGACCATTTCCGCGGCGTTGCCGATCACGTCGAACATGCCGATGGGGTTGGGCAGCTTGGTACCGATAGGCATCAAGCGTGCGGCCTGGCCAGTACCGCCGGCGACCTGGTTGAACACCGCGTAATCACCCAGCGGGCCATCGTTTTCACTGCCTTCGGTGCGGCGTGGAAACAGGCGCCCTTCCAAGTCCTGGCGGCTCACCGCCTGGCCACCGCGTGCGGCGAACTCCCACTCCACTTCAGTGGGCAGGCGCACGAAACCCAGGCCGCCGTCATCCGCCGACGACCCACGACCGCTCACCGGCAGCAAATCGCGGTGGTATTTCATCAGCCAGGCGCTGTACACCGCCGAGAAGCGCTCAGCCTCAAAGCGCGACAGCTTCACCTTGGGCAAACGCCCGGCCATGCCGGTGGGTGCATCGCACGCAGGCGCCGGCTCGCCACTGGCCAGCGACTGCGCCTGGGCCATCACCTGGGCGTACTGGCGGGCGGTCACTTCGTACTTGCCGATGAAGTACAGCATGGGTTTGAGCGGGGTCTTGGCGTCGGTTTTCGGCATCAACGGCGCGATGACTTTGTTCCAGTCTTTCGGCAAGTCCTTGAGGGTGAACTGGCCGTTGATAAAGTCGCGGCGGTAGCCGGAGATAAATGACTGCTGGTAACCCGCCTCGCCTTCGGCGAAGGGGTAACCGAGGCTGATCTCGCGGTCATCCAAAGTCCCTTGGGCCAGCACGTAGGCGTAACGGAACACCATAGTGCCTTCGCACGGCAGCGGCAGGCTGACGTCGTCGGGCAACGGCTTGGGGTTGTCGAGCTTGTCGCTCGCTTCATCGGCCATGGCCAGCGAGGCCAGGCTCAGCGCCACAACGGCGCCCAGTAACTTATACATCTCTGATTCCTTCAGAAGCCTGGATACGCGCCACTCGCCAACCGCCACAGGCTGCCGCCACAGCGCTGACGCCAAGGACTGCAACCAAGGCCAGGCCATAGTGACGCGCCAGCAGGTGGCTGGCGTGTTCGCCCGGCACCTGCACGAATAACTTGTTCAAAGCCGCCTCGGCCAGGCCATACAGCCCAACGCTGAATAAAGCGGCAAACCCTGCGCTGTACAGCGCCTGCAGCACCACAAACAACAACAGTGCGCCGGTGGAAACCCCCAACAGGCGCAACACCGACAATTCCCGGCGCTTACGCGCCACAGCGGCCAACGCCCCGGCGAAGATCGCCGCAAACGCGCCCGCCAAGGCCAGCCCGGCGATGATCCAGAAGACGATCGACAGGTTGCGGCTCAGCGACTGCACCTGGGCGATCGTCTGTGCCTGGGTCGATACCAACAGATTCTGCCCGGCGAAAAATACCCGCAGCGGCTCCACATCGGCCAGGCTGCGCGCATACAAGCGAAACGCCGGATACACCCGCTGCTCGCTCACACCCACCTCGTCACCGGCCCAACCCAACGCCGGTACCGCACGGCCATCGCGGTAATCCTCCGCCGCTTCCAGCAATCTCAAATCGGCAAACAACCCATCCCGGGCGAAGGCTTCCAGCGGCAGCACCGCCAGTACCTGCAAGCGCGTGTGCTGGGCTTCTACACGCCCCGCCACTTGCCGCGCAAAGCGGGTCTCCAGCCAATCCCCAGGCCGCGCCGCAAGCTTCTCGGCAGCGGTGTGGCTCAGCACGATCCGGTCCAGGCCCCTGGGCATCGGCAGGCCGCTGAGCAGCGGATCACCCGCAGCGGTCGGCAGCATTTCCAGGGTCAGCGTGCCCACCTGCGCCGTCGCCGCAATCTGCCGCGTGCGCGGTAAGGCGAATGCCACATCGCTGCGCTGGCCGAGCTGTTCGACAAATGCGCTGCTGAATCGACCACCGCCCAACGGAATAATTTCACGGGTGGCCGGATCGGTCTCCAAACGTTCGGTCAAACTGCTAACCAGTCCAAATTTCAGGCCGAACAACACCAGCAACGGCGCGATCACCGCCACCAGCGCCAACACCGAACAGGCCGACAGCCAGGCATCGTTGCGATAATCCTGCCAGGCCAGGGACGCCACCAGAGGGATGCGCATCAGCACGCCTCCCCAAGGGTCGCGGTAACGCCGCCATCGGTATCGCGACGGCAACTGATGCGCCGCACCTGCAAGCCACTGGCACGGGCCAAGGGTTCGTCATGGGTGGCGATCACACAGGCGGCGCGGTGCTCGCGGGCCTGGGCCAGCAGGGCCTGCATCACGCGCTCGGCGTTCAGCGGGTCAAGGGACGCCGTCGGCTCATCGGCCAGCACCAGTTGCGGTGCATGGGCCAGGGCGCGGGCGCAGCTCACACGTTGGCGCTGGCCCACCGACAACGCGGCCGGCTTCTTGGCCAACTGGTCGCTGATCTCCAGCTGTTCCGCCAGGCGCGTCACGCTGCCGTCGTCTTTCAACCCCAGCAGTTGCCGGGACAGCGCGATATTGCTGCGCACATCCAGAAAGCCCAACAGCCCGCCGGTTTGCAGCACATAGCCCAAGTGCTGGCTGCGCAGCGCGGCCAGGGTGGATTGCTGATCGGCGCGCCACAGTCCACCAATGTCCTGCCGGTTGAATTCGAACCGGCCCACCTGATCCGGCGCCAGTACCAGCGCCAACAGATCCAGCAAGGTGCTCTTGCCGCACCCGCTCGGCCCGACAATCGCCAATTGCTCGCCGGCACGCAGGTGCAGAGCCGGGATCACCAGGCTGTAACGCTGGCTGCCGACACCCCGGCTCTTGTGCACCGCGCTCAGGTTCAGCATTACGGCAGCGTCGACAACGGCACGCGGTACAACGCATCGCCCGGCTCGGCATCGCCGAAACGGACCCAGTTGGCCAGGTCATTGTGGAAGGTTTCGTAGAGGCGGATTTTCGAATCCAGCTCGTCGATAAAGTCTTCCTGCTCGGCCACGCTCAACGACAACCACAGGTCCTGGGTCATGTTCAGCGACTTGCTGCGGTACGGCAGGCCCTCCAGGTATTCGCCGAGAATGCCGCCGTCGGCCAGGTTGCCGCCCTTGCGCAGGGCTTGGGGGTCGCGGCTCATATAGGCCGAGGCGCTGGCGATTTCCTGGAAGAAATCCTTAGGCGAGGTCTGGGTCTTGCGCGCCGCATCGACGATCAGTTTCAGCGACTGTTGCAGGTCGTTGAGCTGCAATTTGGTCAGCATCACGCACACCTGGAACGCCGGCAGCGCTGGGTTGGTCAGGTCGCGGTCGGCGGTCCAGGCACTCACCAGCTGCGGCGCCTGGCTGGCGTTCCGGCGACCGAGGAAGTCCATGTGCATGGCATAGCCGACCGCTGCGGATTTGTCCGCCAGGCTCGGCGCGGCACTCAGCAGCGGCACCGCTTGCGGCGTATTGCTGCGCACCTGGTGCACGAGGTTGGCGAACACACTGCCGATCTCGTCGACACGCTCGCCCAGCTTGCGCACATCGCCACCCGGCACCGGCGTGTACAAGTCGCCGATCTGCGGGTTGGCGTCGGCGGTGAGGATGCGGTATTGGCTCTCGGCGCCGGCGTGGGTTTTCTTGCCCGCGTCGGTGCGCAGGTGCAGCGCGTAGATTTTGATCTGCTTGCCCAGCGCGGCCTGGCGCACTTCGGCTTCGTTCATCTGGGTGGCGGCAAACGGGTCGTTCTTGCGCAGCGCGCCCGCATCGGTGACCAGCAGGATGATCCGACCGCCATAGCCGGACCAGTCCATGCCGTCCACGGCCTGCATCACCCCGGCAAACGCGTCCTCGTTGAAGGAGTGGCTGGACACGGTAGACGCCTTGACCTGGCGTGCCATGTCGAGGAAGCGTTGCGGGTCGCGGCCCTGGTCGAGGCTGATCAGGGTCTTGGCCACGTATTCCAGGCCTGGGGTTTTCTTGATGCTGCTCCGGAAACCGACCATGCCGAAGCTGACACTGTCCAACTCGCCACGCTCGGCGATACGGGTTTGCAGCTCGTGCACGACGTCGCGGATCTGGTCGATGTAGGGCTGCATGGAGACCGTGGTGTCCACCACCAGCACCACGGCAGTGCGGAAGGCGTCGGCATTGGCCTTGATCACCGGGGTCGATGGTTTGGCCGCAGCGTTGCTGCCCGGGTCGATGGAGGCGACGTTAAGCAACTGCACCGGCTGGCCGTTTTCGTCGAAGCTCTCCTTGGCGTCGAAGATCGGCAACAGGTAGAACTGGTTCTGCGGCACCGCGCTGGCGGCCGGCTCCAGGGCCAGGACCTGGCCGTTGTCGTCGCTGTTCTTCTGCGCCTTGGCCAGCACGCCTTTGGCGGCGGCTGGATCGGCGAGCAACTTTTCCACTTCGCCGGATTGGCGCAGGAACATCACCGGCGCCCGGCCGGAGCGTTCGGTGAACTTGAGCACGAGGCTTTGCTTCCAGTCGCTGACCTCGGCGGCCGGCAACCAGCCGTCGCTGCGGCCATCGGTGGCGGCACCGACGCGTACCCACGGGCTGCCGTCGACGTCTTTGCGCTGGTACACGTACAGCACGGAGAACGCCGGCAGGGCCTTGCCCGGCGCGCCGCCGGCGTCATTCGCCAGTTTGGCGCCGGGCTTGCTGAGCACGCGCTGGAACAAAGTCTTCTTACCGGCCATCAACAACGGCCGTTGGCCGCCGTCCACTTCGGCGGCCGCAGTGGGCGTTGCCGGGGGCGTTGCCGGGGGCACGTCGGCGACCGCCGCCGGTGGCTTGGCCTGAGGCACGACGGCAGCCGACGGCTTGGCCGGCTCATCACTGCCGCTCAACCACCAGTAGCTGCCGCCACCAATGGCCAATGCGACGGCCACCGCCACGGCGGCCAGTGCCAGCACCGGCCCACGACGCTGCTCGGACACGGCGTTATGCTGGGTCGGCGTCACCACCGGCTGGCGCACCGGTTGCGGCTGGGGTCTGTCGGTCGGGATGTCGATGGTGACCGGGGCCATGCCCGCCAGATCAAAACTCAGCGGGATCGGCAACGGCCGCACCAGCGTGGCCTCCGGCGACTCCGCAGGCAGGTTATCCAGCGCCTGCAGCAACGCCGCCGCATCCGGGAAACGCTCCGCCGGGTCCTTGGCCAACAACTTGCGCAGCACGCCCTGATAACGGCCATGGTGCACCGGCAATTCCGGCAAGGGTTCGGTCAGGTGCGCCAGCGCGGTGGACAGCGCATCGTTGCCGTTGTACGGCAGCTTGCCGACGAGGATTTCATACAGCACCACACCCAGCGCGTAGAGGTCGGCACGGCCATCGATCTCCTGGCCCCGCGCCTGCTCCGGGCTCATGTAGCTCGGCGTGCCCACGGCAAAGCCGGCCTGGGTGAATTGGGTGCGGTCGTCCAGGGACTTGGCGATACCGAAGTCCGACAGCACCGCCGTGCCATCGGCGCGGAACAGGATGTTTGCCGGCTTGACGTCGCGGTGCACCAGCCCCTGGGCATGGGCATAGCCCAGCGCCGAGGCGATCTGGCGGATCAGCGTAATGCCCTGCTCCGGCGTCAGGCCAGCGGCGATGCGCTCCTTGAGCGTGCCGTTGGGCAGGTATTCCATGGCCATGTAGTACAGCTCACCGACATTGCCGATGTCATGGATGGTCACCGTGTGCGGGTGGGACAGCCGCGCCAGGGTCTTGCCCTCGCGCAGGAAACGTTCGCAGAAGCTCGGGTCGGCCGCCAGCGCCGCCGCCATCACCTTCAACGCCACCTTGCGCTCCAGGGAGCGCTGGGTCGCCAGGTACACGCTGGCCATGGCGCCTTCGCCGATTTCGCCGTCGATGTCATAGCCCGGAATCACAATGTTCATGCCGATACCTTCACGACGATGGCGGTGATGTTGTCCGGCGCGCCGCGGTTGAGCCCCAGGTGCACCAGGCTGCGCACGATTTCATCCGGTGCGTCGTGGCTGAGCACTTCGCGGATCTCATGGTCTTCGACGGTCTTGTTCAGGCCATCGCTGCACAGCAGGTAGCTGTCGCCGGGGGCGATCAGCAGGTCGACCACCGCCAGCTCCAGCTGGGCTTCCACGCCAATGGCGCGGGTGACGATGTTGGCGCGCGGGTGCACGCGGGCATCGGCTTCGCTGAGCAGGCCGCTGTCCTGCAGGTCCTGCACGTAGCTGTGGTCGCGGGAGATGCCTTCGAGCACGCCGTCGCGCAGGCGGTACAGGCGACTGTCGCCGGCCCACAGGCACACACCGCGCAAACCGCGCGCGGCGAGCACCACCACCGTGCTGCCCATCATGGTCACGCCACGGTTGGCGGTCTCTTCACGCACGGCGGCGTTGATGCGGATCAGGTCATTGCGCAGGGCTGCCGAGTACTCGTCGAGGGAACGGCCCATCGGCACGCTGCGCAGGCTGTCGACGATCAGGCTGCTGACATAATCCCCCGCCGCGTGCCCGCCCATGCCGTCGGCCACCACCCACAGGCGGTTTTCCGGCAGGTCCAGGCACGCGTCTTCGTTGACCTGGCGAACCATGCCCACATGGCTTTTGCTCGCGGATTTGTACGTCGACCCCATCTACACCACACCTTCTTGTCCGAGCAAAAACTGCGCAAAATCGCCGGCGGCAGGCAGGCCCTGACACCGCAATAAACCAGGGGAAATCGTCTGCGAACCACGCCCCCACCACAGGCTCGCCCCGTCGCAGGCCTGCTCGGCGAGCGCGGTCATGCGCTGATGGGGCAAGCTGGCCGCCACGCGCTGCAGGCCGGCGAAACGGCTGTCCACCGCACGCGGCTCGCTCGTCGGCAGGCCGAGGGCGTCGAGGCCAGTGTTAAAGCTCTCGAAGGTGGCGCCGGCATCCAGGGTGCCGAGCAACAGCTCTTCGGCCTGTTCGAACCAGTTGTCCGGCCCGCCCACCAGGGACGCCGGGTTGGTGTCGTGATCGAGCAAGGTAACCACCGCCAGCGGGAAATAGCGCCCGACCCGGTCAATGCTCGGCATCACTACGCCCGCCGCCGCGTCCGGCCCACACACGCCGGGCGCCAGCACAAAGCGCCACAGTGGGCTGACCAGGTACGCATTGAGCCAGCCGGCGCCCAGGCTGTTCTGGCTGGCGAGCAAACCCGCCGCCAGCCAGCTGTCCCACGGGCCGATAAAGCTCTGGGGCAAGGCGCGACTGACGAAGTCACCACGGCTGGCCAACTTGCCGTAGAAGCCCAGCGTCGTCATAGCCGCTCCGGCAGGCTGAAGCCACTGAGCACGCGGCTCTTGAACGGGTTGAAGGCGCTGTTGGCGCGCAACTCGTAGGCGATGCTCGCACCGTCGACCCGCAGGCGCAGGTTGAAGCGGTCCGGCGAATTACCGGCGGTGAGGTCCGACTGTTCCAGCAAGCGGAACCAGGCCCACGGCCCGTCGAGGGTCACGCCCGAGCGACCACTGGCCGACGGCGGCATGATCGAGATACGCACCACGCCAATGCTGCCGGGGTTCGGCCATTGCATCGCCACCGGACGGCTGGGGCCGTGGTCGTAGCTCAATTGCTGGCCGTCGAGGTCGAGCAGGAACTGGGTGATGGTCGGGTCCATCGACACCGGTTTGAGTTCGAAACGTACGATCGGTTGGGTGCCCCCGGAGCGGAAAAACGCATCGCGGATCGTCGCCGCGCGCTGGAAGGTTTGCAGCACACCCGGCGCAATCCCGAGTTTCTGTGCCGCGCCCGGCTGCCAGCGCCAGGTCTGTGCCGACGTGTCCACATACGGCTGCAGGTATTTGCGGAAGTAGTTGTCCATCACCCCGCCCACGCCGAAGAACTGGCCGAAGTCATCCAGGGTCGCATCCCGCGTGCTGCCCGGCGACATCGGGTAACGGCCGGCCAGGGACTGGCGGTACACGTTGACCACTTCGCTGACCCACGCCGCGTTCAGTTGGTTACGCACCCCGCCCATCATGCTGTTGGTGGTGGAGTTGACCACCGACTTGACCATGCCCTGCACCAGCGGCGGTTGGCGCTCGGCGTTCAGGCTGACCCGTGTGGCCGCAGCCGCCGCCTGGTTCTTCGCCTCGCCAAGCAAGGCATCGCCGCTGGCCCCGACCATGGCGCTGACCTGCACATACAGCGCGTTCATGTCCGACAACAGGCCGTCGATGGCCGCCGGTTCGCCTTCGTTCTTGCTGACGATGCTGTTGAGTTCGGCAAAGTGCGCGGTCACCGGATCATCCGCTGCAGCCGGCGCATTGGCCGTCGGTTGCTCCTGGCCGAGCAGGCTGCCGAGGCGCTCCTTGAGCTTGTCGACGCCACCTTCCACCGGCACGCCTTTCGCGGCCAATTGGCGCTCTTCGGCTTGCAGATCGGTTTCCCTGGCCACGGCCACCAGCAGTTTTTTCAGCGGCGAACTCGGGCCGGAAATCACCCGCAGCACATCGGCTGCCTGGGCTACGCTGGTGATCGGCACAAAGTCGATATCGGCGAGCAACGCATCCCACTGACGCTGATAGTCCTGGAAGTACAGGCGACGCACATCGGCGGCCAGGCTGACCACGTTCTGCTGATCGGCCTGCTCGCGGCCCAACACCCACTGCTCTTCAGCCAGGGTGCCGGTCTGGTTCAGGCTGCTGAGCAAAAACGCCTGGCGATAACCCTTGGCGGTAAAAAAGCCACTTAACGGCTCACCCAACGGCTTGCCGCTTTTACGGCTGAACACCAGCGCGGCATCGCGGCCAGCGGCTTCGTTGATACGGAAGTCCGGGATGCCTTCGGGCAGTTTCTGGCGTTTGACCCGGTCGTAGACGCGCTGGGCCACCGGCAGTTGTTGCAACTGGCGACGCAGATCGTCGATCAAGCGCGGGTCAAGGCGCGCACTTGGCGGATGGCGCTCGAACAGCGCCTGCAAGTGCCCGCTCAACGCCTGGCGCTGATCGGCCGGCAGGTCGCGCGGCAGGTTGCGGTCCCAGTCGAGGGCGATCCAGGCCTTGATGAAGTCCGGATCGTAATGCTCGCTGTCGGCGAGCATCAGGTAGGCCTTGAGGCCTTCGTAGAGGAAGTCGGAGTTGCCGCCGCCGTGCAGTTGCTCCTCGATGCGCGTCACCAGGCGCGGCGCGAACACAGCGATCAACAGCTTGCGATAGACGCTGGCGGACTCGGCTTCGAGCATATCGCCCTGATACAGCCCCAGGCCTTCGGACCAGCTCGGCGAATCCCCCGCGAGGTTCTTCACCGCATTGAGCAGCGGCAGCACCGCGAGCACTTCGCGCTGCGCCGGGCTGAGGTTCTGGACGGTCTGGCCCAGTGGCGCGACCTTCTGGTCGACCTGGGCGATATACGCCTGGTTGGCGCGATAACTCACCCACCACAGGCTGCTGACCACGATCACCAAGGCCACGGTGGCCGCGAGTACACCGCGTGCGATCCACGTGCGCCGACGCTCGACTTTCGGGTTAACGCCCACCAGGCCACGTTCGGCAAAGGCCACGGCGGTGAAGAGTTTTTCGATGAAGTAACTGCGCCCGGTGCCGCTCTGGCGCGCCAGGTGCTGGCGGTCCAGGTTCATGCTCTGGGCCATGGCGCCGATCAGGCGATCGATCGGGCTGCCTTCCTGGGTGCCGCTGGTGAAGTACACGCCGCGCAGCAACACGCGCTCTTCAAAGGCATTGGGCTTGAACACGCCTTCGAGGAAGCTTTGCAGGCAGTCCTTCAATGCGCCGAACTGCTGCGGGAAACCGTAGATCAGGTCGCGCCGCGCCGGGTCGCGCTCCTGTTGCAGGCGCTCCACCAGGCGTTCGTTGAGGCGCTGCTCGAGGCCGGCGAATTCGCTTTGCAGGTGCGCCAGGGGGCTGTCGCTGTTCTTGCCGTCGTCCAGGGCAAAGGTCATGCCCCAGACCTGGGCGCGCTCTTCCTTGCTCAGGTTGTCGAAGAACTCCATGAAGCCCGGCACCAGGTCGAGCTTGGTCAGCATCAGGTAGATCGGGAAACGCACGCCCAATTGGGTGTACAGCTCCTGGATACGCA
Source organism: Pseudomonas sp. S3E12 (assembly GCF_001702295.1). NCBI lineage: Bacteria > Pseudomonadati > Pseudomonadota > Gammaproteobacteria > Pseudomonadales > Pseudomonadaceae > Pseudomonas > Pseudomonas sp. S3E12. Next base: position 276,519 of record NZ_MBDT01000002.1, on the reverse strand, counting down.
GGCGGATCGCCGCCGCATGGGCCGCGCGCTCGGCATCGGTGCCCAGCAGCAGGTCCGACAGGCTGATGGCGATAAAGGCGCCATCGATGGGCCGGCGCGAGCGCTGCTTTTTCAGCAGGTCGAGAAAGCCCAGCCAGGCGGCTTTGTCCACCGTCGAATTGCTGTCCTGGGTGGTGTAGCGGCCGGCGGTGTCGAGCAGTACGGCCTGGTCGGTAAACCACCAGTCGCAGTTACGCGTACCGCCAACACCGCGCACCGCCCCGGCGCCCAACTGGGCCGCCAACGGAAAGTGCAGCCCGGAGTTGACCAGCGCCGTGGTCTTGCCCGAACCCGGCGGGCCGATGATCACGTACCACGGCAGCTCGTAGAGGTTGCGGCGTTCGTCGCCACCGAGCTTGGCCTTTTTCAGCAGCGCCAGGGCTTCGTCCATGCGCTGACGCAAGGTAGTAAGCTCTTCGGCGGTGGCCACACTGTTGGGGTCGGCCGGGGTTTCGGCCGCCAGGCTGCGCATCACTTCGGCCGCTTGACGCCGCGTCTGGATGATGCGGAACACGCGGTAGGCGATCCACACCGCGAACACCAGGATGATCAGCGCCCAACGGCGCCCTTCCGGCACCAGCACGTCGAGCAACGGCCCCACAAACCAGATGATCAGGCTCAGGGCGATCAGGCCCAGCACGGGGATCACCCAGCGAATCATGAAACTGAAAAACGCCTTCACTCGACGCCCTCCGCCAATACGGTGATTTCAACCCGACGATTGCGGGCACGGCCTTCGGCAGTTGCGTTGGTCGCCAACGGCTCGGTGTCGCTGCGGCCCTCGGCACTGAAGCGATCGGCCTGGCCGGTCTTGGCCGCGAGGATCTCCAATACCGACTTGGCCCGCGCCTCGGACAAGGCCCAGTTGGACGGGAAACGCAGCGTGGCAATCGGACGGTTGTCGCTGTGCCCGGTGACGCGCACCTGGCCCTTGACCTTGCGGATGGCGTCAGCGATGCGCAGCATCAGCGGCTGGTAGTCATCGACGATGCTGGAGCTGGCGGACGCAAACAGCTCATCGCCACGAATGGTGACCACGGAGCGGTCGACCTTGTCTTCCACCGCGACGCGACCGGCCTTGATGTCTTCCGCCAGGAAACCGGCCAGACGCGGACGCTCGATCACTTTGGGTTGCGCCACCGGACGGTCGATGGCCTGCACCGGGATCTCGCCCAGGGCATGGATGTTCTTGAACACCGGCTCGGCCTGCGCCGCGAGCAGCAGGCGCAAGGTGAACAGCAAGGCCAGCAACAACGCCAGGCCGATCGCCACGGCGATCCACGGCGGCATGAACTGCGCCAGCCGATCACGCGCCACGGTGACGCCACGCCAATGGGGCGACAGCTCGCGCTCGTGGTCACCGCGAGCACTGCGAATCGCCGCCGCCGTGCGCTCACGCAAGGCTTCCAATTGGCTGCGACCGTCGTTCATCACGCGGTAGCGGCCTTCGAACCCCAAGCACATGCACAGGTACAACAGCTCCAGCAGGTAGAGGCGCTCCCGGGGGCTTTGCAGGCAGTGGTCGAGCAACTGGAAGACTTTTTCGCCCCCCCAGGCTTCGTTGTGCACCGTGATCAACAGGCTCTGCTTGCCCCAATCGCTGGTGCTGCCCCACGGCGTGCTCAACACCGCTTCATCGAGGGCGGTGCACAGCGCGTAGCGCGCCAGCAGCACCTCGTTGCGGGCCACGCCAGCGGCTTCGGCGCGCTCTTCGAACTGGCGCAGGTAGGCCAGCAACTGCGCGCGCAGGCTGGCCGGCGCCGGGTGCGCAATGGTGTTGCGCAGGCGCGTCAACAGCGCCAACAGCGGGCCGGCGGCGCTTTCCAGCGGGTTCAGGCCCTGGCTTTTGCCGGTGAGGATCGGCGCGGCCGGCATCGACAGCGGGGCCGGCTCGGCACGCGCAGGCTCCGGCGCGCGGCCACCCGGGCGCGGCATGAACTGGGTGCGGTCGTCATCATTGGGATGCATCGCGGATTATCCTCGGATCGCCCAGAAGGCCAGGTTCAAGCCCGGGAACTGCCCGGCGATATGGAAGGCAAAACCACCGGAATTGCCCAGTTGCTGCCAATGCTCGCTGCCACGGTCCAGCTCGTAGTAGGTCGAGCCTGCGTGGTACGGCAGTTGGCGCGGCGCCACTGGCAACGGCAGCAAGGTGATGCCCGGCAGTTGCAGGTTGACCAGGTCGCGGATGTGCTCCACCGATCCGACCTTGCTCTGCTGGCCGAAGCGCGCACGCAGGGTTTCGCCGGGCACATCGGCACGGACCACGAGGATGAAGCTGGCGCTGTCGAGCAGGGTCTTGTCGGCCAGCATGGCCACGTGGACGCCGTAGGCTTTCTCGACAATCGGGATCGGCGTGGCCTTGCTGTCGATCAGCATCGACAGGGCTTCGCGCAGGGCCGCCATGACCGGGGCGAAGCTCAGGGCCAGGTCGTCGTGCTGGTATTGCGGGTATTCCTGGGGACGACGGCCCGAGGTGGAAAAGGTCGAGAACTCACCGGCCAGGCTGATCAGTTCGCTGAAAAAGCGCTCCGGGTGCAGCGGGCTCAACTGGCTGAAATGCTGGATCAGCGGCTGGGCGCGGTTGACCAGTTGCAGCAGCATGAAGTCGGCGATCTCCGACGCACCGCCCGCCCCCGAGGCAACCACGCGGCCCGCCAGGGCTTCGCCGCGCTGGTGCAGCAGGCCCAGCAGTTCGCTGCGAAACGCGCTCAACGGCTTGCTCGCGGCCACGTCCAGCACCGGCGGGATGTAGCTGTCGTCGAGAACCAGCGCACGGTCGGCGCGCTTTTCCTTGATGCGCACCAGGCCCACGGCGGCGTAGTCGCTGATGCCATCCTGGGCGGTCAGCAAGCGCAGGGCCCGGGAGCCCACGGCCACCGGCGCGCGGTTTTCGAACGGCGCGTTGTCATCGCGCACTTCGCGCACTTGGCTCACGTAGCGCGCGGCTTCCAGGGGTTCGCCCTCATCCACGGTGTCGCGGGCACCCGCACGCTTGAGGGGCAAGGCCAGGTAGACCAGGCCATCGCGCAGGTTGTCGTCGATATTCAGCGGGCTGGGCGCCAGGTCATCCTGGGGGATATTGAACGGCGTGCCGTCGGGCAACAGGCCGCGCGCCGAGACGATGGCCAGCTTGCCCTGGGCCAGCAGGCCCTGGTCGATCAGCAATTCGGAAAACCCCCAGGCGCCGGCGGACAACGGGCGGCTGCGGGCGTCGATCAGGTTTTCCAGGTAACGGTCATGCTGCTGGAAGTGCTGCGTTCCGATGAACATGCCTTCCGACCAGACCACGCGATTGTTCCAGGACATGGGGAGCTCCGATTGCTTCTTATTGGGCAGGGCTGGATGGGGTGACCACGACGTCGGCGCGCACGGCACGCACATCGAGGCTGATCTGGTATTCGGTGTATTGGCGCGCCGGCACGTTGATCACCGTGCGCCATTGCGCGCGGTCCAACTCGCGATAACCCACCAACAAGCCGATCTGGCGCGTGGAGGGGTCGAGGTCGCGCTGGATGCTCAGTTGCTGGCCGGGTTGCACCATGACTTCGTCCTGGTCCAGCAGGTCCAGGCCGAGGGTCGATTGCGCACGGTCGGCCAGGGCGAAGTAATCGGAGCGGGCGAAGGTGGCGGCGTTCTTCAGTTCGAAAATGCGCACCCGCACCGGCGCGGCCTGGCCGTTGGCGCCGGGGTTAAGCCCGGCAATGGCGTGGAAGTGCAGCTCGACGGCGGCGGTGTCCACTTCGGCCTCAGCAGCCGTTTCGGGTTTGACCGCGTCCTTGGCGCACGCGGTCAGCAGCAGCGCGGTGGCGACTGCGAGTAAAAACCTGGGAATCATCCTGCGTCCTCAATGACGTACTTAGCTATCCGTTAATCCATAGGTTGCGGCGCGGTTTTACCGACGCTGTCGCGCGCTGTGTTCTTCGTAGGCCCGGCTGAATTCACGGCCGAACAGGTCCTGGAAATCTTCCTGGGCCTCGCGGGAAATATTGCTGTAGAGCTCGGTGAACTGCTGCCAGTACTGGGCCTGGCGCGAGCCGGCGAACAGGTTCGACAGCCCGCCGGGCTTGCCCATGCGCTCTTCCAGTTGTGCCGGTTCAAAGCGCGTGAGCAGGTGTTTGATCGCCGCTTCTACGCCGGCCATCACTGCCAGTTGGTGGGCGCGCAGGTCATCAAAACTGTCGCGCACGGCAATGTCCGGCGCCATAAACGCCTGGTTACCGTGGCGAAGCAAAAGCAGTAATGCTTCGTCGGCATTCGGTGCGAATTTCAACGGATTGTTTTCGGCAGGCTGGATCATGGTCTGCTGCATGCGGAACTCGCCCTTGAGGCTGGCGCGGGCACGCAATACGTCGATCAGGCCTTCGACCATCAGGCGGTAGCTGCGGCCGATGTTTTCCATCTGCGCCTCTGCCTGGGCCTTGTCCAGGCGCAGCTGGTCCAGGCCGGCACCGCGCAGGAAGGCTTGCAAGAGATCGGGCTGCCGGGTGTCGGCCATAGGGGGCGCTGGCTCGACCACGGGTGGCGGCTGGATGATCGGTGCGGGTGGCGGTGGCAGAGGTGGCGGCGCACTGGCCAACGGCGCTGGCGTGTCGCCAAACAGGTCCCAGTCTTCGGGAATCACCGAGCCCGAGACCACAGGCGTCTCGACCACGGGTACCGCCACCGGGGTCGGCGGGCGGAAGTCGTGTTGTTCGCTGGGAACATGGTCGGCCACGGTGGGCGGCGGCACGGCGGTAGGGCTGAGGAAGTCGAACAGGTCCGGCAGCGTGTCCATCGACGAAGCGCCCTGGAATTGCGGGGCAATCACCGGCGTCGGCGCGGGCTTGTTCGCCACGGCGCCCATCAGGGCCTCAAAGCTGTTCGGCGAATCACCGGCGAATGGCTGGCTGTCGATGGCCTGCACGTTGAAGTCGATCCGCGCCTGGATCTCGTAATCGCCGATGCGGATCAGCTCGCCATCCTGCAACAGCTCGCTGTTACCCCTGCGCAAACGGATGCCGGCGTTAACCAACTCCACCCCGTTTGTACTGTTATCGGTTAAATAATAACGACCATCTTTGTATTGAATAACGCAGTGCTGCGAAGACACCAGGCGCTCGGGATCAGGCAATACCCAGTCATTATCCGAGCTGCGGCCGATAGCCATCGAGCCCTGGTTCATGGACTTTTCCGAGCATTGCCCGGGGGTAATCTTGTGATAACTAGTGATAGTCAAACACAGCGACATCTTGCCTCCTTGCTGATACTTCGCGCGCAGTCGACCCCAGGGACAGCGACGCCCGGGAGATCCCCATCAGGTCGTGCAATCGACCGTTCAAAACCTGCTGATGCCAGCATGATCGCTGATCTTAACTGGGCTCCATGACAAAAATCCTATGCCGGTGCGTCGTTCGACCCACCAGTCGCGCAGGTTGTTAAGCACCGCACATCTGTCACAGAGGGCGAATAGCTTACCTTGACAAGGCATAAGTACTACACCAAAAATGCACAACTTCTTGAATACCAGTGATGGCACATTAGTGGCATCTTCTTATATGACCAAGAAAACATGCAAAGTTCCTTGCGCAACTAATGCATGCATTGCCCGCCATGTAACGGGCTGATAGGGAGATCAATTTCAGTGGATGTGCCGTTGCTGCTCACCGCCGTTTCCGCGAGTTCGCCCTGTGGCGAAGACATGGAATATGACGCGGATTTTCTCCAGCTGGAGCGTGATGCCAAGGGCCAACCCGAGCGCAGCATGGGCGATTCGATCCTGCCCGCCGAGCCGCCGGAATGGCGCAGCATCCAGCAGCAGAGCCTCGACTTGCTGCAGCGCAGCAAAGACCTGCGCATCACCCATTTCCTGTTGCAAAGCTCCCTCGCCCTCCAGGGTGCGGCCGGGCTGGCTGAAGTCCTCACGTTGATCAATGCGCTGCTGCGCGAATACTGGGCCGACCTGCACCCGCGCCTGGATGCCGACGACGATAACGACCCCACCGTACGCATCAACGCCCTCTCCGGCCTGACCAGCGACGCAACCATTCGTCTGCTGCGCGAGAGCATTCTCACGCGCTCGCGCACCTTCGGCCCTGTGAGCCTGCGCGCCGCGCTGAACGCCAGCGGCCTGATGAGTTTCCCCGACGAACAGCTCGGCGCCCAGCAGCTCAACGCCGCGTTCCTCGACAGCGACCCCGAACACCTGCAAGCCACCCGCGACGCCTTGAGCGCCGCACGCGCCGCCTGCGAAGCCATCGAGCAGCAGGTCAGCGACCAGGTGGGTTCCGCCCAAGGCGTGGACCTCAGCCTGTTGAAGCAACCGCTCAAGCAGGCGCTGCAGGTGCTTAATCAGTTTGTTCCGAACAGCGCTGCCGGCAGCGAACCCGAGGCCGTCAGTGACGACAATGCCCCCTCGGTGGACTTCGCCGCTGCCCCCGCCGCACCTCGCCCCAGCGGCGACATCAGCAACCGTGATGACGTGCTGCGCAGCCTCGACAAGATCCTTGCGTATTACACCCGGCACGAGCCTTCGAGCCCGTTGCCGGTGTTGCTGAACCGGGCCAAGCATCTTGTGCACGCCGACTTCGCGGCCATCGTGCGCAATCTGATTCCCGATGGGATGTCCCAATTTGAAAACCTGCGCGGCCCGGACGGCGAGTAAGCCGCTCGACTGCGCAGTAACAACACCGTCGCTCAAGCGACCAGGAGCAGCAACGTGGCGAAGCAAAGTTCTCAGAAATTCATCGCGCGCAACCGCGCGCCTCGAGTGCAGATCGAGTACGACGTCGAGCTCTACGGCGCCGAGAAAAAGGTCCAGCTGCCCTTCGTGATGGGTGTGATGGCCGACCTCGCCGGCAAGCCTGCCGAGCCTCTGGCGCCGGTGGCCGACCGCAAGTTCCTTGAAGTGGACGTCGACAACTTCGACTCGCGCCTCAAGGCCATGCAGCCGCGCGTGGCGTTCCACGTACCCAACGAGCTGACCGGCGAAGGCAACCTGAGCCTGGACATCACCTTCGAAAGCATGGACGACTTCAGCCCGGCCGCCGTGGCCCGCAAGGTCGACTCGCTCAAGCAGCTGCTCGAAGCCCGCACCCAGCTGGCCAACCTGCTGACCTACATGGACGGCAAGACTGGCGCTGAAGAAATCATCATGAAGGCGATCAAGGACCCGGCACTGCTCCAGGCACTTGCCAGTGCGCCTAAGCCTGCAGGGGACCAGTAATCATGACTGACAATACCGCCCGCGAAGGCGCCCAGAGCCTGGGTGCAACCGAGGAAACCAGCGAGTTCGCATCCTTGTTGATGCAGGAATTCAAGCCCAAGACCGAGCGTGCCCGCGAAGCCGTGGAAACCGCCGTGCGCACCCTGGCCGAACAGGCCCTGGCGCAAACCGACCTGGTGTCCAACGACGCGATCAAATCGATCGAATCGATCATCGCCGCCATCGACGCCAAGCTCACTGCCCAGGTCAACCAGATCATCCACCACCAGGATTTCCAGCAGCTGGAAAGCGCCTGGCGTGGCCTGCACTACCTGGTCAATAACACCGAGAGCGATGAGCAGCTGAAGATTCGCGTGCTCAACATCTCCAAGCCGGACCTGCACAAGACCCTGAAGAAATTCAAGGGCACCGCGTGGGACCAGAGCCCGCTCTTCAAGAAGATGTACGAAGAAGAATACGGCCAGTTCGGCGGCGAACCCTATGGTTGCCTGGTGGGCGACTACTACTTCGACCAGTCGCCACCGGACGTGGAACTGCTGGGCGAGCTGTCGAAAGTCTGCGCCGCCATGCACGCCCCGTTCATTGCTGCGGCATCGCCGACCGTGATGGGCATGGGCTCGTGGCAGGAACTGTCGAACCCGCGCGACCTGACCAAGATCTTCACCACCCCGGAATACGCCGGCTGGCGCTCGCTGCGTGAATCGGAAGACTCGCGCTACATCGGCCTGACCATGCCGCGCTTCCTGGCGCGCCTGCCCTATGGCGCCAAGACCGACCCGGTGGAAGCCTTCGCCTTCGAAGAAAACACCGACGGCGCCGACAGCTCCAAGTACACCTGGGCCAACGCTGCCTACGCGATGGCGGTGAACATCAACCGTTCGTTCAAGCACTACGGCTGGTGCTCGCGCATCCGTGGCGTGGAGTCCGGCGGTGAAGTGGAAAACCTGCCGGCCCACACGTTCCCTACCGATGACGGTGGCGTGGACATGAAGTGCCCGACCGAAATCGCCATCAGCGACCGCCGTGAAGCGGAACTGGCGAAGAACGGTTTCATGCCGCTGCTGCACAAGAAAAACACTGACTTCGCCGCGTTCATCGGCGCCCAGTCGTTGCAGAAGCCGGCCGAATACGACGACCCGGACGCCACCGCCAACGCCAACCTGGCCGCGCGCCTGCCGTACCTGTTCGCTACTTGCCGTTTCGCGCACTACTTGAAGTGCATCGTGCGCGACAAGATCGGTTCCTTCAAAGAGAAGGACGAGATGCAGCGCTGGTTGCAGGACTGGATCCTCAACTACGTCGACGGTGACCCGGCGCACTCCACCGAAACCACCAAGGCCCAGCACCCGTTGGCCGCCGCCGAGGTGATCGTGGAAGACGTCGAGGGCAACCCGGGGTACTACAACTCCAAGTTCTACCTGCGCCCGCACTACCAGCTCGAAGGGCTGACCGTATCGTTGCGTCTGGTATCGAAGCTGCCTTCGGCGAAAAGCGCGTAAAAAATCGGGACTGGCTCGCTCCCTGTAGGAGCGAGCTTGCTCGCGAAAAACTTGAAGGCGCTGCGTTCATCCAGGATGCCCGCGTCACCGTTGACGACCTTCGCGAGCAAGCTCGCTCCTACAGGGGTCGGCGGCGTTAACAAATACAGTGGCTGAGACCACACAGGGAGAAAACATGGCTGTTGATATTTTCATCAAGATCGGCGACATCAAGGGCGAGTCCATGGACAAGGCCCACAAGGACGAAATCGACGTACTGAACTGGAGCTGGGGCATGGCCCAGTCCGGCAACATGCACGTTGGCGGTGGCGGCGGCGCGGGCAAGGTGAACATCCAGGACCTGTCGCTGACCAAGTACGTCGACAAGGCCTCGCCGAACCTGATGATGCACTGCGCCAGCGGCAAGCACATCGACAAGGTCAAGCTGACCGTGCGCAAGGCCGGTGGCGAAAGCCAGGTCGAGTACATGGTGATCAACCTGGAAGAAGTGCTGGTAACGTCCCTGAGCACCGGCGGTTCGGGCGGCGATGACCGCCTGACTGAAAACGTCACCCTGAACTTCGCCCAAGTGATGGTCGACTACCAGCCGCAGAAAGCCGACGGCACCAAAGACGGCGGCGCGATCAAGTTTGGCTGGAACATCCGTTCCAACACCAAGCGCTGATAGCACTGATAGCGCTTGTGGCCGTGGCTTTACGCCACGGCCACAAGCCTTTTGTCCCTCTCGCAACCCGTCCGTGGAGCTGCTTTGGTGGTAACTGAAATCGCTTCCCGCGACCGTCTGCAACCGTCCCTGCTGGACCGGTTGACCGACGACGACCCAACCAATCCCAAGGAAAGCGCCGATAAACGCGTGCTGTCCCTGACCCAATTGAAAGCCTCGGTGCTGCGCGACCTGGCGTGGCTGCTCAATACCACGTCGTTGCTCGATGCCGATGCCACGCTGCACACACAGGCCGGTACCTCGGTGGTCAATTACGGCCTGCCGGCGCTGGCCGGCAACAGCGTTTCCAGCGTCGACATCAAGGCCCTGGAAGCCCTGATCTACCAGGCGATTGCCACCTTTGAACCGCGCATCCTGCGCCATACCCTGCGGGTGAAGGCCCGCGTCGGCCATGGCGAGATGAATCACAACGCCCTGAGTTTCGAGATCGAAGGCGACCTGTGGGCACAGCCGGTGCCCTTGCGCCTGTTGCTGCAAACCGACCTCGACCTGGAATCCGGCCATGTGCGCGTGGTGAATGCCGACCAGCGGAGGCGCCCATGAACCCGCGCCTGCTGGAGCTGTACAACCAGGAACTGCACCACGTGCGCGAAAGCGCGGCGGAGTTCGCCAAGGAATACCCGAAGATCGCCAGTCGGCTGACCCTGTCCGGTATGGACTGCGCCGACCCGTACGTCGAACGCCTGCTTGAGGGCTTTGCCTACCTCACTGCCCGCGTACAGCTCAAACTCGACGCCGAGTACCCGACCTTCACCCACAACCTGCTGGAAATCGCCTACCCGCACTACCTGGCGCCGACGCCATCGATGACCGTGGTGCAATTGCACACCGACCCCGACGAAGGCTCCCTGGCCAGCGGCTTCCCGCTGCCGCGCGACACCGTGTTGCGCGCCGCCCTGGGCCGCGAAACCCAGACCTGCTGCGAGTACCGCACCGCGCATCCGGTGACGTTGTGGCCGTTGCAGGTGAGCAACGCCGAGTACTTCGGCAACCCTGCCGCCGTGCTCGGGCGCCTGGCCGCCAGCGAGCCGAAAGCCAAGGCCGGCTTGCGCCTGACCCTGCGCACCGGCGCCGAATTGCCGTTCAACAGCCTCGACTTGGACAACCTGCCCCTGTACCTCAGCGGTGCCGACGAGCAGCCGTTCCGCCTTTACGAACAACTGCTGGGCAACGCCTGCGCGGTGTTTGCGCGCAAGCCCGGTGGCGATTGGGTCGAACGCCTGCCCCAGGACGCGCTGCGCTCGCGGGGTTTCGATGATGCCGATGCGGCCATGCCGGTGGTCGCGCGGGCCTTCCAGGGCTATCGCCTGTTGCAGGAATACTTCGCCCTGCCCCACCGCTTCCTGTTCGTCGAATTCGCCGAGCTGAGCCGCGCGGTCAAACGTTGCGACGGCCAGGAGCTGGAGCTGATCGTGCTGTTCGACCGTCACGAGCCAAGCCTGGAAGGCAGCGTCGGCGCAGCGCAGTTCCTGCCGTTCTGCACCCCGGCGATCAACCTGTTCCCCAAGCGCGTGGACCGCATCCACTTGTCCGACCGGGTCAACGAGCACCACGTGATTGCCGACCGCACGCGGCCGATGGATTTCGAAATTCATTCGTTGAGCGGCATCACCGGCCATGGCACCGGGCCAGAGCAGCCCTTTTTGCCGTTCTATGCGGTCCGCGATCCATCCCGTTATGGCCGCGACCAGGCGTACTACACCGTGCGCCGCGAGCCGCGGGTGCTGTCCAGCGACCAGCGCCGCAACGGCCCGCGCTCCACCTATGTGGGCAGCGAAACCTTTGTCAGCCTGGTCGACAGCCGCCAGGCGCCGTATCGCCACGACCTGCGCCAACTCGGCGTGACCGCGCTGTGCACCAACCGCGACCTGCCGTTGTTCATGAGCGTGGGCAACGGCAAGACCGACTTCACCCTGGCCGACAGCGCGCCGGTGTTATCCGTGCGTTGCGTCGCCGGGCCAAGCCGCCCACGCGCCAGCCATGCCCATGACGCCAAGGCCTGGCGCCTGATCAGCCAGCTGTCGCTCAACTATTTGTCCCTGAGCGAGCAAGGCCAGGGCGCGGCGGCATTGCGCGAACTGCTGCGCCTGTATGGCGACAGCAACGACGCGGCCCTGCAATTGCAGATCGAAGGCTTGCGCGATGTCAGCAGCAAGGCCGTTACCCGGCGCCTGCCGATGCCCGGCCCGATTGTGTTTGGCCGCGGCCTGGAAATTACCTTGGAGTTCGATGAAAACGCGTTTCGCGGCACCGGCGTGTTCCTGCTCGGTGCGGTGCTGGAGCGCTTCCTGGCACGCTACGTGTCGATCAACAGTTTTACCGAGACGGTGATCCGTACCACCGAACGCGGCGAGATCATGCGATGGAAAGCCAAGCCCGGGCGTCGTCCGACCCTGTGAGTACGTTGGATGCGATGCATCAGGAGCCCTGGGAATACGATTTCTTCCAGGCGTTGCGGCGTATCGAGTGCGAATCGCCCGAGCTGCCGCGCCTGGGCCATTCCCTGCGCCTGGCGGATGACCCGTTGCGCCTGGGGCAACAGGCCGATTGCACCTTCGCCCCGGCCACCCTGGCCTCGGTCGATCCCGGCGGCGACGGCAAACCGGCGCGGCTGGAACAGTTCTTCTTCGGCCTGGGTGGCCCCAACGGTCCGTTGCCGCTGCATATCACCGAGTACGTACGCGAGCGCCAGCGCAACAACGCCGACAGCACCAGCAAGCAGTTCCTGGACGTGTTCCACCACCGCCTGCTGAGCCTGTTTTACCGGGCCTGGGCCGAGGCGCGGCCGACGGTCAGCCACGATCGCCCGGACGATGACTACTGGTCCGCACGCCTCGCGGCCTTGAGTGGCCGGGGCATGCCGAGCCTGCTTAACCAGGGGCTGATTCCGGACACGGCGAAGCTGCATTACAGCGGCCACCTGTCGGCACAAACCCGCTACCCGGACGGTTTGAAGGCGATCCTCGGCGAGTATTTCGGCCTGCCGGTGGAGATCGAAGAATACGTCGGCCAATGGCTGGAACTGCCCGAGCGCAGCCGCGTAGGCGTGAGCGCCCACCAGCTGGGGGTGGACTTCTGCCTGGGCAGCCACGTGTGGGACCGCCAGCATAAATTCCGCATCCGTCTGGGCCCGCTCAAGTTGGACGACTACATGGGCATGCTGCCCGGCAGCCAGCCGTTCAACGAGCTGGTGGCGTGGGTGGCCGAGTACCTGGGCCATGAATTGGACTGGGACTTGAACCTGGTTCTGCAACAACCCGAAGTACCGGCGCTGCAACTCAATGGCCAGTTCCGTCTGGGCTTCAACACCTGGCTCGGCTGCCCTGCGGTTGATGCCAACGACCTAATCCTGGCCCGGCATTACGCCGATCAAGCCACCACCTCAAGGAATCCAGAGCATGGGTGAAATCAGTCGCGCCGCACTGTTCGGCAAACTCAACAGCGTGGCCTACAAGGCCATCGAAGCCGCCACCGTGTTCTGCAAGCTGCGGGGCAACCCGTACGTGGAACTGGCCCACTGGTTCCACCAGTTGCTGCAACTGCAGGACTCGGACCTGCACCGCATCATCCGCCAGTTCAACGTCGAGCCGGCGCGCCTGGCCCGAGACCTCACCGAAGCCCTGGACCGCCTGCCGCGTGGCTCGACGTCGATCACCGACTTGTCGTCCCACGTGGAAGAGGCGGTAGAGCGCGGCTGGGTGTACGGCAGCCTGATGTTCGGCGAAAGCCAGGTGCGCACCGGCTACCTGGTGCTGGGCATCCTCAAGACGCCAAGCCTGCGCCATGCGCTGCTGGGCTTGTCCTCGGAGTTCGACAAGATCAAGGCCGAAGCCCTGAGCGAGCGGTTTGACGAATACGTCGGTGATTCGCCGGAAAACGCCCTGACTGCCAGCGACGGTTTCAATGCCGGCGCCGTGCCGGGCGAGGCCAGCGGCGCCATGGCACCGAGTGCGATGGGCAAGCAGGAAGCCCTCAAGCGTTTCACCGTTGACCTGACCGAACAGGCGCGCAGCGGCAAGCTCGATCCGATCGTGGGCCGTGACGAAGAGATCCGCCAATTGGTGGACATCCTCATGCGCCGCCGCCAGAACAACCCGATCCTCACCGGTGAGGCAGGTGTGGGCAAGACCGCCGTGGTCGAAGGTTTTGCCCTGCGCATCGTCGCCGGTGACGTGCCGCCCGCACTCAAGGATGTTGAACTGCGCAGCCTCGACGTGGGCCTGCTGCAAGCCGGCGCAAGCATGAAAGGCGAGTTCGAACAGCGCCTGCGCCAGGTCATCGAAGACGTCCAGGCCTCGCCCAAGCCGATCATCCTGTTTATCGACGAAGCCCACACCCTGGTGGGTGCCGGTGGCGCTGCCGGTACCGGTGATGCGGCCAACCTGCTCAAGCCGGCCCTGGCCCGTGGCACCCTGCGTACCGTGGCCGCGACGACCTGGGCCGAGTACAAGAAGCACATCGAGAAAGACCCGGCCCTGACCCGCCGCTTCCAGGTGGTACAAGTGGCCGAGCCGTCGGAAGACAAGGCGCTGCTGATGATGCGCGGCGTGGCCTCGACCATGGAGAAGCACCACCAGGTGCAGATCCTCGACGAAGCCCTGGAAGCCTCGGTGAAGCTGTCCCACCGCTATATCCCGGCGCGTCAGTTGCCGGATAAATCCGTGAGCCTGCTGGACACCGCCTGTGCCCGCGTCGCCATCAGCCTGCACGCGGTGCCGGCCGAAGTGGACGACAGCCGCCGCCGCATCGAAGCCCTGGAAACCGAGCTGCAAATCATCGCCCGCGAGCATGCCATCGGCATTGCCATTGGTGCGCGCCAGAGCAACAGCGAAGCCCTGTTAAGCGCCGAGCGTGAGCGCCTGGCGACCCTGGAAAGCCGCTGGGCCGAAGAGAAAGCCCTGGTGGATGAGCTGCTCGCCACCCGTGCAACCCTGCGCGAAAAGGCCGGCGTCGTGGACAGCGGCAACGATGAATTGCGCGCACAACTGGTCGACCTGCAACAGCGCCTCACCGCGCTGCAAGGCGAAACCCCGTTGATCCTGCCGACCGTGGATTACCAGGCCGTGGCCTCGGTGGTCGCCGACTGGACCGGTATCCCGGTGGGCCGCATGGCCCGCAACGAACTGGAAACCGTGCTCAACCTCGACCAGCACCTGAAAAAACGCATCATCGGCCAGGACCACGCCCTGCAGATGATCGCCAAGCGCATCCAGACCTCCCGCGCCGGCCTCGACAACCCGAGCAAGCCGATTGGCGTGTTCATGCTGGCCGGCACCTCCGGCGTGGGCAAGACCGAAACCGCCCTGGCCCTGGCCGAAGCCATGTACGGCGGCGAGCAGAACGTGATCACCATCAACATGAGCGAGTTCCAGGAAGCCCACACGGTGTCCACCCTCAAGGGCGCGCCACCGGGCTATATCGGCTACGGCGAAGGCGGCGTGCTGACTGAAGCGGTGCGGCGCAAGCCCTACAGCGTGGTGCTGCTGGACGAGGTGGAAAAAGCCCACCCGGACGTGCATGAAATCTTCTTCCAGGTGTTCGACAAGGGCGTGATGGAAGACGGTGAAGGCCGGGTGATCGACTTCAAGAACACCCTGATCCTGTTGACCACCAACGCCGGTACCGAGCTGATTTCCCAGGTCTGCAAGGACCCGGCGAACATCCCCGAGCCGGAAGAAATCGCCAAGGCCCTGCGCCAGCCGCTGCTGGAGATCTTCCCGCCCGCCTTGCTCGGCCGCCTGGTGACGATCCCGTACTACCCGCTGAGCGACGAGATGCTCAAGGCGATCACCCGCCTGCAACTCAACCGCATCAAAAAGCGCGTGGAGAATACGCACAAGGTTGCTTTCGACTACGACGACGCGGTGGTCGACCTGATCGTCTCGCGCTGCACCGAGACCGAAAGCGGCGGGCGCATGATCGACACCATCCTGACCAATAGCCTGCTGCCGGACATGAGCCGTGAATTCCTCACGCGCATGCTCGAAGGCAAGGCATTGGCCGGTGTGCGCATCAGCAGCCGGGATAACGAGCTGCATTACGACTTCAGCGACGCCGAATAACGACTGTTGGAATGCAATGCAAATGTGGGAGGGGGCTTGCCCCCTCCCATATTTCGAACCGGTTCCGTCAGTTATTTAGTCATTTACAGGTTAACCGATGCTATTCAACCAAGCCTCACGCCTGGCCAAGATCACCAGCCCTCTCGGGCCGGATGTGCTGCTGCTCAATGAAATGGGCGGCGGCGAAGAGCTGGGCCGCCTGTTCAACTATGAACTGCAACTGACGTCCCTGGACGCCAACATCGACCTCAACCAGTTGCTCGGCAAGCCCATGAGCGTGGGCGTGCAACTGGCGGACGGCGGCGAGCGGCACTTCCACGGCATCGTCGCGCGCTGCAGCCAGAACATCGACCAGGGCCAGTTCGCCAGTTACCAGGTGACGCTGCGCCCGTGGTTCTGGCTGCTGACTCGCACCTCGGACTGCCGGATTTTCCAGAACCTGAGCATCCCGCAGATCATCAAGCAGGTGTTCCGCGACCTGGGGTTTTCCGACTTCGAAGACGCCCTGAGCCGGCCGTACCGCGAGTGGGAATACTGCGTGCAGTACCGCGAGACCAGCTTCGATTTCGTCAGCCGCCTGATGGAACAGGAAGGCATCTACTACTTCTTCCGCCATGAACAGGACCGCCATGTGCTGGTGCTGGCCGACGCCTATGGCGCCCACACCACGGTGCCGGGCTATGCGTCGATCCCGTATTACCCCAAGGACGAGCAGCAGCGCGAACGCGACCACATGCACAACTGGCACCTGGCGCAGGAGGTTCAGCCGGGCTCGCTGGAGCTCAACGACTACGACTTCCAGCGCCCCAGCGCCAGCATCGACGTGCGCTCGGCCATGCCGCGCCCGCATACCGCCGGCGACTACCCGCTGTACGACTACCCCGGCACCTACGTGCAAAGCGCCGACGGCGAACACTACGCGCGCACCCGCATCGAAGCCCTGCAAACCCTGCATGAACAGGTCGAGTTCGCCGGCAATGCCCGTGGCCTGGGTTCCGGACACCTGTTCAGCCTCACCGGCTTCAGCCGCCAGGACCAGAACCGCGAATACCTGATCGTCGGCTGCCGCTACTACATCGTCCAGGAAAGCCTGGAAAGCGGCGGCGGTTCGGGTTCGGCGCAGTTCGAAAGCAGCCTGACCTGCATCGACGCCCAGCAAAGCTTCCGCCCGCTGGCTACCACCCACCGCCCCATCGTCAAAGGCCCGCAGACGGCATTGGTGGTTGGCCCCAAAGGCGAGGAAATCTGGACCGACCAGTACGGCCGCGTGAAGGTGCACTTCTACTGGGACCGCCACGACCAATCCAACGAAAATAGCTCGTGCTGGATCCGCGTGTCGCAGTCCTGGGCCGGCAAGAACTGGGGCTCGATGCAGATTCCACGGATCGGCCAGGAAGTGATTGTCAGCTTTCTCGAAGGTGATCCGGACCGCCCGATCATTACGGGGCGGGTGTACAACGCCGAGCAGACGGTGCCCTACGACCTGCCGGAAAATGCGACCCAGAGCGGCATGAAGAGTCGCTCCAGCAAGGGCGGCACGCCGGCCAACTTCAATGAAATCCGCATGGAGGACAAGAAGGGGTTGGAGCAGTTGTATATCCATGCCGAGCGTAACCAGGACATTGTTGTCGAGGTGGACGAAAGTCATTCCGTCGGGCACGACCGCAATAAAAGTATCGGCCATAACGAGACGGTGACCATCGGCAACAACCGCCTGCGCATCGTCAAGCAGGAAGACATCCTCTCGGTGGGCCAGAGAAAGACCGACAGCATCAGCCAGAGCTACGTCATCGAAGTGGGCGAAAATCTGCGCCTGGTCTGCGGTGAAAGCATCCTCGAGCTCAACGCCAGTGGGCAGATCAACCTGACCGGCGTGAACATCAGCTTCTATGCCAGCGGCGATGCCGAGTTCAATACCGGCGGCGTGCTGCACCTGAACAACGGCGGCGGCCCTGGTGCCACGCCCGACGGCCAAGGCCAGAAAGGCGCCATCGACGCCAATATCAAAGCCGCCTTCCCCGCACCTAAAAGCTCCTGACGAGACCCGTTTGCCATGACGTACCGAATCAACGAATTCCAGTTTCAACTGCCCGCCAGTGAGTTGCAGGACGCGACGATCAATATCCTCAAGTTCCCGGAGTTGGGCACATCCCTGATCGTCAGCCGCAGCCTGTTGGCCGACGGCGAAACCCTGCACAGCAACTTCAACGACCAGCTCCAGCGCCTGGAAAAACAGGTGCAGGATTTACGCTATCAACCGGGTGTGGACGTGCGTTTGGGCGCCGCGCAGGAGGTGGAAGGCATCGAGCTGCGCAGCCAATTCAACAAGGGCAATGACAAGGTATTCCAGTATCAGTTGGCGCTGGTGATACCGGGCACGCGCAAGATGCTCGCCTTGAGTTATGTGAAGGCGGACACGCTGGGGGATGCCGAGGCGGCGCACTGGGCCCTGATCAAAAACTCGCTGTCGTTCGACGCTGTTTCCTGATGAGCTGCCTGCATGTCTGACGCGTTATGGGCGGCCCGGATGGGCGATGCGCTCTCCCACACTTCGATGATGGCCGACATCCTCGGCGGTGTGCTGGAGGTGGCGGCCAACGTGGCGATCACTGCTCTGGCGACTGCTGCGGTGGCGGCGGCGATTGGTGTGACGGTCGCTACTGCCGGCATTGGTGGCTGCATCCTCGGCGCGGTAGTCGGCATTGTCGTCGGCATGGCCATGAGCAAGACGGGGGCCGACAAGGGCCTCAGTAAAATGTGCGAGAGTTTCGCCAACGCGCTGTTTCCACCGGTGGTGGAAGCCACGATTGCGGTAGGCTCAGCCGACACTTTCGTCAATAGCATCCCCGCTGCGCGTGCGGCAGGCTCCATTCCCTCGCATGTGGCG
This sequence comes from Pseudomonas sp. S3E12, assembly GCF_001702295.1. Lineage (NCBI taxonomy): Bacteria > Pseudomonadati > Pseudomonadota > Gammaproteobacteria > Pseudomonadales > Pseudomonadaceae > Pseudomonas > Pseudomonas sp. S3E12. The sequence goes on along the minus strand of NZ_MBDT01000002.1, from coordinate 258,104 downwards.
CCCGCAGGCACGGAGCTTGAAATCCCGCCGCCGGAACCCGACATCGCGCCACAAGCCGAACCTGGCTTCCTGGATATGGCCGAGGGCTTCTTCTCGCAGCTATGGCGGCCGACCGTCGCCACGCCCGCGCCTGGTGTCGTTCCAGCCCTCACCGATATGGTCCTGTGCGCCCGTCATCCGCCGATGCCCCCGCAACTTCTGGCGGAGGGTTCCGACAAAGTCACCATCAACGGCCAGCCCGCCGTGCGCAGTGGTGACCGCAGCATGTGCGACGCGACGGTAGTGTCCTCGGGCCTGATCTCGCCGAATGTCACGATTGGCGGCGGTACGGTGGTGGTACAGGAGATTCGCAGCGGGAAAACCCCAGGCGTTGGGTTGGCGATTGAAGCGTTGATGATGCTCAAAGGCGCCAGAGGCAAAACACTGAGTAATTTGCCGTGCATGTTGCTCAGCGGGGTGACGTCGTATGCGGTCAGCCAGGCTATGGGCGCTGCGGCCAATGCGACGATGGGCTCTCCCAACCCGGTACATGCAGCGACGGGGGCGAAGGTGTTGGGTGGCGATACGGAACTGGACTTCGTATTGCCGGGCGTGTTGCCGATTGATTGGCAACGATTCTACAACAGTCGGGATGAGCGCCGAGACGGGATGTTTGGCGCAGGCTGGAGTGTGCCTTATGAAATCCGCGTCGAAATCTTGTCGCACCCGGAGGGTGGCGAGGAGCTGATTTACACCGACGAACAGGGCCGGCGCATCAACCTCGGTTCTATCCCTCCAGGTTACGCGATGTTCAGTCCGGGTGAGGGCTTAAACATCCGAAGGCACCGTAACGGGCAATTGTTGATCGAAAGCAACAACGGGCTGTATCGCCTCTTTGACACCACCGCCGACGAGGCCCATGTATTGCGGTTAAGTCAATTCGGCGACCGGAACGACAACCGTATCTACCTCGACTATGACCAAGCAGGGCAACTGATACGACTGCGCGATACCTTTGATCAAGTACAGGTAGAGCTGATCCAGGAGCAGGGCCGCGTCATCCGGATAGAGCGGCTCTACCCCGATCAACATCGAGAGACGCTAGCGAGCTATGGATACGACGCTGTCGGCGACTTGACAGAGGTCCGCGACGCTTCGGGACACACCAGTCGGCGCTTCGCGTACGACGTCAATCGGCGGATGGTCGAACACCAACTACCCACCGGCCTATGCTGTTTCTACGAATGGGGGTTAGTCGGAGGTGTTGAATGGCGTGTCGTTCGTCACTGGACAGATGAGGGAGATGAATACCATTTCAACTATGATTTGGATGCTGGCGTTACATGCATCACCGACAGCTCGGCGCGCACCAGCACAAGAGTGTGGAACGCTCAGCACCAGATCATTTCGTATACCGACAACCTCGAACAGACCTGGCTGTTCGAGTGGAACGACGAACGCCAATTACTGAGTGCAACCGACCCTGAAGGGGGGCGGTATACCTGCAGCTACGATGATTCCGGCAATTTGATTGGCGAAGTCGACCCGCTTGGTCGCAGACCGTCATCAATATGGCTTGAGCATTGGGCATTGCCGGTGGTGGAGACTGATGCAGGAGGACACAGCTGGAGATACCAGTACGACCAGCGCGGTAACTGCACTCGCGAAACCGATCCACTCGGCAACATTACCCAGTATCGCTATGACAACCGTGGTCAAGTCGTAGAAATCATCGATGCAATCGGTAAAAGCAAAAAACTCCGGTGGAGTGCCTTGGGGCAACTCATAGAGCGTGTCGATTGTTCTGGCTACTCGACCCGATACAGCTACGATGAACGAGGTTTCCTCCAAACCATCATTGATGCGCTCGGGGAGCGTACCCAATTCAACTATGACATACAGGGTCGCTTGCTCAGCAGCCAGTTACCGGACGGGCGTCGCGCCCATTATCATCGTGACGCCAGTGGTCAGTTACAGGGCTTCACGGATCCCGATGGGCACACCACGTATTACCGGCACAATCGTCGCGGACAAGTCCGTCAACGTACGGATGCACATGGGCGACAGGTGTTTTTCAGCTACGACATCTACGGTCGACTAACAGCACTGACCAATGAAAACGCCGAAAGCTATCGATTCATATGGGACGCTGGCGACAGATTGACTGAACAGCACAACCTTGATGGCAGCATACGCCGCTACCACTATGGGGCGTTGGACAAGGTCTCTGCGGTTGAAGCCATTCCCGCGCCCCACGGCAGCGGTCTTGCGCTGGTATTAAACCAGCCTGTCCTGCCCATTGTTCATAATCTGGAGCGCGATGCCGTTGGGAGACTCATTACCAAAACGACAGACGATGCTCGCACGGAATATCAGTATGACGCAGTCAACCGACTGACTACGGTCACCATGACTGATAACGCCGAAAATGTGCAGACACTGAATTTTGTCTACGACGCATTGGGCCAACTGAAAGAAGAACACAACACCGCAGGGACGTTGCGCCATAGCTATGACGAGTTGGGCAATCTGATCCAAACGCAGTTGCCTGACGGCGCCTGGGTCAATCGTCTGTATTACGGCAGCGGGCATCTACACCAGATCAATCTAGATGGCCGAGTTATCAGCGACTTTGAACGTGACCGTCTGCATCGCGAAATATCGCGCACTCAGGGCAGTCTCATCACCCGTAGCGAGTACGATCGCAGTGGTCGACTTCGCTCACGTAAACGCAGCCTTGCCGAGCAACTGTCACCGCTCAGGGCAGGTGACGGGCGACACTTTGAGTACGACCCAGGGGACAATTTGATTGGCCGCACGGATCAGCACGCCAGTGGCCATCACCGCAAGTTGTTGCACTATGACGCCACCCAACGAATCATTGCTAGCCAGGACAACCTCTACGGGCAAAACGAAACCTTTGCCTATGACGCCGCCGCAAACCTTCTCGATAGCCCCATCGCTGGTGCCGGCCTGGTGGTGCATAACCAACTGCTGACTTATCAGGACAAGCGATATCGTTACGATGGTTTTGGCAGAGTGATTGAAAAACGCAGTGCCGCCCGAGGCATTCAGCGCCTGAGCTACGACGCCGAGCATCGCCTGATTGAAGTCAGAAATCAGGGCAGTACCGGTGAGACTGTCGTACGCATGCGCTATGACCCAGTGGGTCGCAGGATCAGCAAGAGCGAGCACGACAGCAATGGCTACCTGCTCGGGGAGACACGATTCACGTGGGGCTGCCTGCAATTGCTGCAGGAACACCGTAACAATCAGTCCAGCCTTTATCTCTATGAGGGCGACGACTATCAGCCACTAGCCAGGGTAGACGGCGTCGGTGCGTTGGCCAAAGTCCGCTATTACCACAACGACTTGAATGGACTGCCTGAGGTGTTGACTGAGACAGACGGGCATATCGTCTGGGAAGCGCAATACCGAGTCTGGGGTAATGCCGTTAAAGAGGTTCGAGAGCCCTATTACATTGAAGACCAGAATCTCAGATTCCAGGGTCAATATCTGGACAGAGAAACTGGGTTGCACTACAACACTTTCCGCTTTTACGACCCTGACATCGGCCGATTTACCACTCCGGACCCCATTGGCCTGAAAGGGGGACTCAATCTCTACACCTATGCCAGGAACCCGATCAGCTATGTAGACCCGCTTGGACTCACACCTGCCAATGCCCCGGGCTACCACGTGTACGGTCTATACGACCTGGATATCCATGGAAATACGGTGGGTGATCCTTACTACGTCGGGATAACCAACGACATTGCGCGCAGAACGAGTGAACATGAGGCCTCAGGCCGATTGACGAAAGACGACAGCACCACAGGTCTGCGGCGCATTGAGAAAAATGTCACATACGGCGAAGCCAGGGGTTATGAGCAGGCATACATAGAACGCTACGGGACAAGGACAGGTGAAATAGGCGCCGCAACCTCCCAAAGCAACAGGGGAAATAAATACAATTCCTTCGATCACGACAATACAACTCGCGCTCGGGACAGGCATCAGTACTTCCAAGACGCCTATAACCGAAAAAAATCCAGCCTCATTGGCAAGGGAGGAAAGTGCTCATGAATGCCCTAACGTTTTTTGGCTGGGATAAAAAGCCCCGGACGATGCTTCGCGCTATCAAGCCTGGCGATATTTTTTGCTTCAAGTTCACGGAAGATACCTTCGGTTTTGGACGAGTACTGTCCACCATGGACGAAGGTCACTGCGCCGAGATTCTGGACTTCTTTTCCGCCGAACCTATTATCTCAGAGCAACAATTGACGGATGCCAAACGCGTATCACACCCGATACTACTGAACAGCTACGGGCTGTTTGATAAAAAAAACTCGGGGGAGTGGAGAATCATCGCCTCAGAGCCTGGCTACAAAGCCCAGAATATCGAAGGTTTCTACTTCATCTACGGGGTTCCCGGGGACCTGAAGAAAATCGATATCCTAGGTAATGACAGCCCCGTGTCTGATGTCCAAGCAAAAGCTTATCCAAGCTGCGTACCGAAAAGTGACGCGCATGTGAAGTCCTTTATCTCGCTGCACAAGACATCAGCCCCTCCAGCTAAAAGCTGACATCATCAACAAAAAAAGGGCACCCGACCCAGTCGGCGTGCCCATTTTCCTACCACCCCGCCCCCTGTCGAGACGGCACTGCTTACGCGTTAACGGTGTCTTTAAGCGACTTGCCCGGCTTGAACGCAACGGTGTTGCTCGCCTTGATCTTCACAGGCTCACCGGTTTGCGGGTTTTTGCCGGTGCGGGCGCCACGGTGGCGTTGCAGGAAGGTGCCGAAACCCACCAGGGTGACGCTGTCCTTGCGGTGCAGGGCGCCGGTGATTTCTTCGAGAACGGCGTTGAGGACGCGGTTGGCCTGTTCTTTGGTGAGATCCGCTTTTTCAGCGATGGCGGCTGCGAGTTCTGGTTTACGCATATGTGAAGCCTCTTTGACGGTTTTTTGTTGTTATGTCCGTGCTGCTCTCTAACGGAACAGCGGCCAAGGCGCCGCAGGCTCTACTCTGCGGCAGACGGGAGTGAGGATGGCATGCCCTCGCACGCTCCGCCAGTCTCGCGGCGACCTTTCTCGGGGGAAAAACGTGCTTATTCCGACAGAACGACCGGTATTTACGCCAGCAACGGCGGAAGTTCTTTGTTGAGGGCGAGTTTTTCCATCACGGCGCTGCCGGTCAGCGCGTAACCCAGCAGACGGCCGCTGGCGTCGCGGCACAGGGCCTTGATGTCGGCGCCCTGCCCTTCGACGCTCCACACCCCTTCGGTGCCCCGTGGCGGCGGCGAGACCACCAGCGGGCAGACCGGTGTTTTCACGGTGACCGGCATCGGGCCGTAGCTGACGGCGGTGGCGTTACCGGCCAGGGTCTGGGCCAGTGCGCGTGCGCAGGTCATCAGGGGCATGACGTAGAGCAGGTTCAAACCGTCGACTTCGGCGCAGTCGCCCAGGGCGTAGATATTGGCGTGGGAGGTCTTGAGGTGACGGTCCACCATGATCCCGCGATTGATCTGCAGGCCAGCGGCGGCGGCCAGGTCGACGCGCGGGCGCAGGCCGATGGCCGAGACCACCAGGTCGCAGTGGACCACTTCACCGTCCGACAAATGCGCTTCCAGGCCGTCAGCGCTGCGTTGCAGGCGGTTGAGCACCGGCCCCAGGTGGAAACGCGCCCCCAGTCCTTCCAGGCCGGCCTGTACCGCTGCGGCCGCCGCTGGGTGCAGCAGGGTCGGCATGACTTGCTCGCACGGCGCCACCAGGTCGATCTCATAGCCACCGAGGATCAGGTCGTTGGCAAATTCGCAGCCGATCAGGCCGGCGCCGAGCAGCAGCACGCGACGCTTGCCGGCGGCGGCGGCGCGAAAGCGGGCGTAATCTTCGAGGTCGTTGATCGGGAAAACCAGCTCAGCGGCGTCGCCTTCGACTGGTACACGCACGGTTTCTGCGCCCCAGGCCAGGACCAGGTCGCGATAGGCCACCGCTTCTTCACCGATCCACAGGCGCTTGTGGCCGGGGTCGATGCCGCTGACACGGGTGTGGGTGCGCACTTCGGCCTTGAGTTGCTCGGCCATGGCGCCGGGTTCGGCCATGCTCAGGCCATCGGCTTCCTTGTTCTTGCCAAAGCCGGTGGAGAGCATGGGCTTGGAGTAGGAGCGCCCGTCATCCGCGGTGATCAGCAGCAATGGGGTCTCGCTGTCGAGCTTGCGAAACTCCCGGGCCACGTTGTAACCGGCCAATCCTGTGCCGATGATCACGACAGGTGCGTTCATTCCGTTCTCCTTGTAGTACGTCTCTGAAACTGAAAATTAGCCGATTTCGATCATTTCGAAATCCATTTTGCCGACGCCGCAGTCCGGGCACAGCCAGTCTTCCGGTACGTCCTGCCACAGGGTGCCCGGAGCGATACCATCATCCGGCCAGCCGTCTTTTTCGTCATAGATCAGGCCGCAGACTACACATTGCCACTTCTTCATTTACTTGCTTCCTCAGGGTCCAGGCAGGTTGGCCGGCGGTCGATGGATCCAGCGTTGCCGCGCGGCTCAGGGCGTTTTGTACTGATCGGGGCCGACAGATGCAAGCTCGATCGACGCAAGGCGCCGGGCCGGCCCGGCAAAAGATCAGGACGCCATGGTAAGCTCGCCGCCTCTTTTGCTGCCAATACTGACGCACCGTGCCGCACTCAATCGCCCTTCCCGATGCTTGCCAATGGTTGACCCAGAGCCTCCTGAGCCCTGCGCCCGCGCCCTTGGCCCTGAACTGGCTGTTCGACGAAGGCTCGCTGACCCGCCGGCTGACGTGGCTGTCCCACGATGGCTTCAGCGTGACACCGCTGTTCGAAGGCTGGCAGCCGCTGCGCGATGATGAATGCGCGGCGCTGCGCATGCCACCGGCCAGTATCGGTTGGGTGCGCGAGGTGTATTTGCGCGGGCATGGCCAACCCTGGGTGTTCGCCCGCAGTGTGGCGGCGCGCAGTGCGTTGCAGGGCGACGGCTTGCAGATGGACGAATTGGGCAGCCGCTCCCTCGGCGAATTGCTGTTTTGCGACCGCGCGTTCACCCGCCAGGCCATCGAGGTGTGCCATTACCCTCGCCAATGGTTGCCCACCACGGACCAGGCAGACGGGCTGTGGGCGCGCCGCTCACGCTTCGATCGCGGGCCGCTGAGCGTGCTGGTAGCGGAAGTCTTCCTGCCGGCTTTCTGGCACGCGCTACATGACCATCCGGAGAACTGCTGATGTATCAACGTCTGCTCAAATCCTTGAACCGCCTGCACCCCAGGGCCTGGGATTTCATTCAGTTGACCCGCATGGACAAGCCCATCGGCATCTACCTGCTGCTGTGGCCGACGCTGTGGGCGCTGTGGATCGCCGGCAAGGGCTCGCCGTCCCTGGCCAACATCGTGATTTTTGTGCTGGGCGTGACGCTGACTCGCGCTGCCGGTTGTGTCATCAATGACTGGGCGGACCGCAAGGTCGATGGCCACGTGAAACGCACCGCGCAACGCCCGCTGGCCAGCGGCAGGATCCGTTCGAAAGAGGCCCTGGTGTTCTTTGCGGTACTGATGCTGATCAGCTTCCTGCTGGTGCTGCTGACCAACGCCACCACCATCTGGTTATCGCTGGGCGGCCTGGCACTGGCGGTCAGCTACCCGTTCATGAAGCGCTACACCTATTACCCCCAGGTGGTGTTGGGCGCGGCGTTTTCCTGGGGTATGCCAATGGCGTTCACCGCCGAAACCGGCCACCTGCCTGCCACCGCCTGGCTGCTCTATATAGCCAACCTGTTGTGGACAGTAGCCTACGACACCTATTACGCGATGACCGACCGCGACGACGACTTGAAGATCGGCGTCAAGTCCACCGCCATTCTGTTCGGCGATGCCGACCGCGTGATCATCCTGACCCTGCAAGGCCTGGCGCTGCTGTGCCTGTTGCTGGCCGGCGCACGGTTTGAGCTGGGGGGGTGGTTCCACCTGGGGCTGCTGGCGGCGGCAGGCTGCTTTGCCTGGGAGTTCTGGTACACCCGCGACAGGGACCGGATGAAATGCTTCAAGGCGTTTTTGCACAACCACTGGGCCGGGTTGGCGATTTTTGTCGGGATTGTGGCGGATTACGCGTTTCGCTGAGGTTTTTGCAGTGTCTAGCCGGGCCTCATCGGGGGCAAGCCCCCGATGGTTTCAGCAGCGCCGCGAAATCAGGGCTTGATCACATGCCATGCCCCACCCTTGCCATCACCGCTCTTGTCGCCGGCCTTGTGGTCATCCTTGTAGGTGTAGACAGGTTTGCCTTTGTAGGCCCATTGACTGGTCTGGTCATCACGGGTGATCACGCTCCAATCGCCCATTGATTTGTCGGTAGACTCCGCTTTCAGCGGCGGCCAGTTGGTCGCGCACTGGTCCTTGCACACTGACTTGCCATCGGCGTCCTTGTCGAAGGTGTAAAGGGTCTTCCCGCTGTGATCCACTAACAGACCGTTCTGGGTCATCGCCGGCTCCGCCGCGAATGCCAGTGTCGGCAGCGTCAACGCCGCCGTGACCAGCAGGGCCTTCCAGGAAAAAGTACTGTGAGTCATCGGAACCTTCCTTTTGTGGTTGTCAGGATTCGGACCCAAAGCGTAGTCCAGAGTGCCCCGAATTGCCCGAGCGACTAAATTACTGTCACACGACTGCAATAATTCCGTTATCTAATGCGGCGCAAGACAGTTAAATGACAAGAGGATTTTCGAGCATGGTTGGCAGGAGCATTCTGATTGTTGACGACGAAGCGCCCATCCGCGAGATGATCGCCGTTGCGTTGGAAATGGCCGGCTATGACTGCCTGGAGGCGGAGAACTCCCAGCAGGCCCATGCCATTATCGTCGACCGCAAGCCGGACCTGATCCTGCTGGACTGGATGCTGCCCGGCACCTCCGGCATCGAACTGGCCCGCCGCCTCAAGCGCGATGAGCTGACCGGGGATATCCCGATCATCATGCTCACCGCCAAGGGCGAAGAGGACAACAAGATCCAGGGCCTGGAAGTCGGCGCCGATGACTACATCACCAAGCCGTTTTCCCCACGAGAACTGGTAGCGCGCCTGAAAGCCGTGCTGCGCCGTGCCGGCCCGACCGATGGCGAAGCGCCTATCGAAGTCGGTGGCCTGCTGCTGGACCCGATCAGCCACCGCGTGACCATCGACGGCAAGCCGGCCGAGATGGGCCCGACCGAATACCGCCTGCTGCAGTTCTTCATGACCCACCAGGAGCGTGCCTATACCCGTGGCCAGTTGCTGGACCAGGTGTGGGGCGGCAACGTGTATGTCGAGGAACGCACCGTCGACGTGCATATCCGTCGCCTGCGCAAAGCCTTGGGCGATGCCTACGAGAATCTGGTACAAACCGTGCGCGGCACCGGCTACCGGTTCTCCACCAAGGGCTGAGCCAGTCACTTTCCTTCCTTAACAGCTGACAAGGACGCATGTTTAAGTGAACCAGAACTGGCATGGCACCCTGATCCGCCACATGCTCCTGTTGATCACCGCCTGCCTGTTGGTGGGCCTGGTCAGCGGCTATTACGGCTGGAGCCTGGCCATCGGTATCGGCCTGTACCTGGGCTGGACCCTCAAGCAATTGCTGCGCCTGCATGAATGGCTGCGCCAGCACAAACCCGATGAAGCACCGCCCGATGGCTACGGCCTGTGGGGTGAGGTGTTCGACAGCATCTACCACCTGCAACGCCGCGACCAACGGGTACGCGGGCGCCTGCAAGCCGTGATAGACCGGGTACAGGAGTCCACCGCTGCGCTCAAGGACGCGGTGATCATGCTCGACAGCGACGGCAACCTGGAGTGGTGGAACCGCGCCGCCGAGACCCTGCTGGGCCTCAAGACGCCCCAGGACAGCGGCCAGCCGGTAACCAACCTGGTGCGCCACCCGCGCTTCAAGGAATACTTCGAGCAGGACAACTACGAAGAAGCCCTGGAAATCCCCTCGCCCACCAACGACCGCGTGCGCATCCAGCTGTACCTGACCCGCTACGGCAATAACGAACACCTGATGCTGGTGCGCGACGTAACCCGCATCCATCAGCTGGAGCAGATGCGCAAAGACTTCGTTGCCAACGTCTCCCACGAACTGCGCACGCCCTTGACGGTGATCTGCGGCTACCTGGAGACGCTGCTGGACAACGTCGAGGAGATCAACCCGCGCTGGAGCCGTGCCCTGCAGCAAATGCAGCAGCAGGGTTCACGCATGCAGACCCTGCTCAACGACTTGCTGTTGCTGGCCAAGCTCGAGGCCACGGATTATCCATCGGACAACCAACCAGTGGCCGTCCACAGCCTGTTGCAGACCATCAAGAATGACGCCAAGGCCCTGTCGGGCGAGCGCGGGCAGCAGATCAGCCTGGATGCCGACCCGCAGGTGTTGCTCAAAGGCAGCGAAGGCGAATTGCGCAGCGCGTTCTCCAACCTGGTGTTCAACGCGGTGAAGTACACCCAGGACAAGGGCACTATCCGCATCCGCTGGTGGGCCGACGAGCAAGGCGCACACCTGAGCGTGCAGGACTCCGGCATCGGCATCGACGCCAAGCATCTGCCGCGCCTGACCGAGCGTTTCTACCGCGTCGATTCCAGCCGCAACTCCAACACCGGCGGCACCGGGCTGGGCCTGGCCATCGTCAAGCATGTGCTGCTGCGCCACCGCGCACGCCTGGAAATCAGCAGTGTGCTGGGGCATGGCAGTACGTTCACCTGCCACTTTCCGCCAGGGCAGATGACCCGTTCGCGGCTCGTCGGAAATGACGAATAACTCAAACACAGCACAAAACCAAATGTGGGGGGGGGGCTTGCTCCCGATAGCAGTGCATCAGTATCAGATATGCTGACTGACACACTGCTATCGGGAGCAAGCCCCCTCCCACAATTGGAATTGTGCTGTTTCGAATAAGGCATTCCACACCCCACCCGGCGGCAACCACTAGGCAAGCGCCCCGTCAGCCGCTACATTGGCCGACTTGTGCCTGCCTTTCAGGCCCTTCTGTCACCCCTTATTGAACACACGGAACCTGCAAAACCCAATCATGGACCCTTCCCCTGGTATCACCCTCGCCACACTCTTCGCCGATTTCGGCATGATTCTTTTTGCTCTGATCCTGGTACTGCTCAACGGTTTTTTCGTTGCGGCGGAATTTGCCATGGTCAAGCTGCGCTCGACCCGGGTCGAGGCCATCGCCCACACCAACGGCTGGCGTGGGCAGATCCTGCGTACCGTGCACAGCCAGCTCGACGCCTACCTGTCGGCCTGCCAGCTGGGTATCACCCTGGCCTCCCTGGGCCTGGGCTGGGTCGGTGAGCCGGCGTTCGCGCACATCCTCGAACCGCTGCTGGGCGCCGCAGGCGTCGAATCGCCGGAAGTGATCAAGGGCGTGTCGTTCTTTGCCGCGTTCTTCGTGATTTCCTACCTGCACATCGTGGTCGGTGAACTGGCGCCCAAGTCTTGGGCCATTCGCAAGCCCGAACTGCTGTCACTGTGGACGGCGGTGCCGCTGTACCTGTTCTACTGGGCCATGTACCCGGCGATCTACCTGCTCAACGCCAGCGCCAACGCGATCCTGCGCATCGCCGGCCAAGGCGAACCCGGCCCGCACCACGAACACCATTACAGCCGCGAAGAGCTCAAGCTGATCCTGCACTCCAGCCGTGGCCAGGACCCGAGCGACCAAGGCATGCGCGTACTGGCCTCGGCCGTGGAGATGGGCGAGCTGGAAGTGGTGGACTGGGCCAACTCCCGTGAAGACCTGGTGACCCTGGACTTCAACGCCCCGCTCAAGGAAATCCTCGCGCTGTTCCGCCGCCATAAATTCAGCCGCTATCCGGTGTATGACGCGGTGCGCAACGAGTTTGTCGGGCTTTTGCACATCAAGGACCTGCTGCTGGAACTGGCGGCCCTGGACCACATCCCCGAATCGTTCAACCTGGCCGAGCTGACCCGCCCGCTGGAACGTGTGTCGCGGCACATGCCGTTATCGCAGTTGCTGGAGCAGTTCCGCAAAGGCGGCGCGCACTTTGCCCTGGTGGAAGAAGCCGACGGCAAGATCATCGGCTACCTGACCATGGAAGACGTGCTGGAAGTGCTGGTGGGCGATATCCAGGACGAACACCGCAAGGCCGAGCGCGGCATCCTCGCCTACCAGCCCGGCAAACTGCTGGTACGGGGCGATACGCCGCTGTTCAAGGTGGAACGCCTGTTGGGCGTCGACCTGGACCACATCGAGGCCGAAACCCTCGCAGGGCTGATCTACGACACCCTCAAGCGCGTGCCGGAAGAGGAAGAAGTGCTGGAGGTTGAAGGCTTGCGGATCATCATCAAGAAGATGAAAGGGCCGAAGATCGTGCTGGCCAAGGTCCTGCTGCTGGATTGACCCTCAATTGCCCAATGCAAAATTGGGCAATGTCCCGACCGGCTGGTTGAATTCGTAAGGAATCGACACCAGCCCGGCCGCGGTACTCTGTTGCACCACAAAGTGCAGGTGCGGCCCGCTGCTGTTGCCGGTATTGCCCGACAACCCCAGTGCGCTGCCCACCGCTACACGCTGCCCCGGCCTGACACTGACCGAGCCTTGCTTGAGGTGCAGGTACACGCCCTGGGTGCCGTCATCGTGCTGCACGCGCACAAAATTGCCTGACGCATCGTTGCCGCGTCCGATCTGGCTATTCTCGATTTTCACCACCACACCGCTGCGTGCCGCGATGATCGGCGTGCCTTCGGGCATGGCGATGTCCATGGCGTAGCGGCTTTTGGCGTCGGTGTGACTGAAACTGCCGTTGGGGCCTTGGGTCAGGCGGAACGGACCGCCACGCCAGGGCAAGGGGTAACGGTAGGCTTGTTGCGGGTAAACGGGTTTTGGCCTGTAGAGTACCGGCGGCTGTACGCGCTCGACCCTACGTTCCTGGATCACGAACGCCTGGGCGCCGGGGGTTTGCCGATCGCTGAAAAACACCATGCCGTTGGCATCGGTGGATTTGTACAGGGTCATGGCCTGGGTCGAATTGGCGACCAAGGCCAACATGCAGGACAGCAAAAGGCGAAGGAGCATGGCGCGAACCTGCCGGAGTGAATGAACAGCAAGCTAGCAAGGGATCATGACAATCCCGGGGCACGCCCTTTCGGACTGAAGGTCAGGCCCCCGGCACAAAATGCTTCTGCGCCGTACCGCGCGCAATCAGGCGAGAGATGTAGTCGAGCTTCTGCGCATCCTGGTCGATAAAGCGGAAGGTCAGTTGCAGCCAGTCACTGTCCGGCTTGGGTTCGAAGGCGACGATGGCGTGCAGGTAGCCGTTGAGACGCGCTACCTCGGCGTTGTCGCCCTGTTCCAGGTCGAGCACGGCACTTTCCAGTACCTGAGGCAGGACCTCACCTCGACGCACCACCAGCAGCGCTTCCTTGATGCTCAGTGCCTTGATCACGCATTGCTGGGTGCCGCTGGACAGGCGCAACTGGCCCTGGCCACGGCCGCCAGCGGGCGCAGCGCCTGGCGCTTGGACCGGCGGGGCGTTGTTAAGCAGGCCTTTGCTTGGCGCAGCCGCAGCCGCAGCAACGGGGGCTGCACGTACGGCTTCGGGCTTGCCACCGGTCAGGGCGCTCAGGGAATCATTGCCGAAGGCCGAGTTCATCTTGGTCGGCGCGCTGGCGACCAGGGCGTCGAGGCGACCGACCTTGTGGAGGGCCTGCTTGACCTTGTTCAGCAGTTGCTCGTTGGTGAACGGTTTGCTGACGTAACCGGATACCCCGGCCTGGATCGCCTGGACCACGTTCTCTTTGTCGCCACGGCTGGTCACCATCACAAACGGCATGGCCTTGAGGTGCGGTTGCTCACGGCACCAGGTCAACAGCTCCAGGCCGGACATCTCCGGCATTTCCCAGTCGCACAGCACCAGGTCGAAGCTCTCGCGCATCAGGATGGTCTGGGCCTTCTTGCCGTTTACCGCATCTTCAAGCTTGATCCCGGGGAAGTAGTTGCGCAGGCACTTCTTCACCAGGTCGCGGATAAACGAGGCGTCATCCACCACCAATACACTGACTTTACTCATCGACCCTTCATCCTATAAAAACTTCGGCACGCAAAACGCCTGACTAATGGCATTTTGCCAAAACTCTGTAGTCACGTTCGGACTTTCTTTTACCCGATTCGCAAAAAATTCAGGCGCCACAAACGAAAACGCCCGACCAGAGGCCGGGCGTTAATTTCTCGGGCAACCTTACTTATCGTCAGATTCGCCCGGAACATTAGGGATTTGATCGGCTGAACCCTCAACTTCGGCCTTCATGCGCTTGAGGCCCATGTGCCGTACGTCGGTACCGCGCACCAGGTAGATCACCAGTTCCGAGATATTGCGCGCGTGATCACCGATCCGCTCAAGGGAGCGCAACACCCAGATGATGCTCAAGACCCGCGAGATAGAGCGCGGGTCTTCCATCATGTAGGTGGCCAGCTCACGCAGGGCGGTCTTGTATTCACGGTCGATGACCTTGTCGTACTGCGCTACCGACAATGCCAGCTCGGCGTCAAAGCGCGCAAAGGCATCCAGGGCATCCCGGACCATGTTGCGCACCTGGTCGCCGATATGACGCACTTCGACATAACCGCGCGGCGCTTCACCCTCTTCGCATAGCTGGATCGCACGGCGGGCAATCTTGGTGGCTTCGTCGCCGATCCGCTCGAGGTCGATCACCGACTTGGAAATGCTGATGATCAAGCGCAGGTCGGAGGCTGCCGGCTGGCGACGGGCGAGAATGCGCAGGCATTCTTCGTCGATGTTGCGTTCCATCTGGTTGATCTGGTCGTCGATCTCGCGCACTTGCTGGGCCAGGCCCGAGTCGGCCTCGATCAGCGCAGTAACGGCATCGTTGACTTGCTTCTCCACCAGCCCGCCCATCGCCAGGAGGTGGCTGCGCACTTCCTCGAGCTCGGCGTTGAACTGCGCGGAGATATGGTGGGTAAGGCCTTCTTTGCTAATCATGTTGGCGTCCTTGGAGCGTCCGGTAAGGTGCGGAGAACCGCAGCGTCAGTGCAATCAGAACCACAGCTTCCTAGCCGTAGCGACCGGTGATGTAGTCTTCGGTCTGCTTCTTCGCCGGATTGGTGAACAGGGTGTCGGTATCGCCGAACTCCACCAGCTTGCCCATGTACATGAACGCGGTGTAGTCGGAAACCCGCGCCGCCTGTTGCATGTTGTGGGTCACGATAACGATGGTGAACTTGGACTTGAGCTCGTAGATCAGCTCTTCGACTTTCAGCGTCGAGATCGGGTCGAGTGCCGAGCACGGTTCGTCGAGCAGCAGCACTTCCGGTTCCACGGCGATGGTGCGCGCGATCACCAGGCGTTGCTGCTGGCCGCCGGACAGGCCGAGTGCCGACTCATGCAGGCGGTCCTTGACCTCGTCCCACAGCGCCGCGCCTTTAAGGGCCCACTCAACCGCTTCGTCGAGGATGCGCTTCTTGTTGATGCCCTGGATGCGCAGGCCGTAGACCACGTTTTCGTAGATGGTCTTGGGGAACGGGTTAGGCTTCTGGAACACCATGCCCACACGGCGACGCAGTTCGGCCACGTCTTCGCCCTTGCGGTAGATGTTGGTGCCGTAGAGGTTGATGGCCCCGTCTACGCGGCAACCGTCCACCAGATCGTTCATGCGGTTGAAGGTACGCAGCAGCGTGGACTTGCCACAGCCCGACGGGCCGATAAAGGCGGTCACGCGCTGCTTGGGGATGTTCATGCTGACGTCGAACAGTGCCTGCTTGTCACCGTAGTACAGGCTCAGGCCCGGTACTTCGATGGCCACGGTTTCCTGGGCCAGGCTCAGGCTCTGTTTGTCGCGACCCAGGGCAGACATGTTGATGCCGTGGGAATGGGTGTCGTGTTGCATGGGATGCTCCCTGTGCTGTTGTGTGGGAGGGGGCTTGCCCCCGATAGCGGTGCATCAGGAACATGTGTGCTGGCTGGCACACCGCAATCGGGAGCAAGCCCCCTCCCACAAATAAGTCCGCGTTCAATTCAGATCAGCTGTCCAACGCCTTGTACTTCTCGCGCAGGTGGTTACGAATCCACACCGCCGACAGGTTGAGCGTGGCGATCACCAGCACCAGCAGCAAGGCGGTGGCGTACACCAGCGGCCGTGCGGCCTCGACGTTAGGGCTCTGGAAACCGACGTCATAAATATGGAAGCCCAGGTGCATGATCTTCTGGTCCAGGTGCAGGTACGGGTAGTTGCCGTCCAGCGGCAGCGACGGGGCGAGTTTCACCACGCCGACCAGCATCAGCGGCGCCACTTCACCGGCGGCGCGGGCCACGGCGAGGATCATGCCGGTCATCATCGCCGGGCTGGCCATCGGCAGCACGATCTTCCACAGCGTCTCCGCCTTGGTCGCGCCCAGCGCCAGGGAGCCTTCACGCACCGTACGCGGAATCCGCGCCAGGCCTTCTTCGGTGGCCACGATCACCACCGGTACCGCCAGCAGCGCCAGGGTCAGCGAGGCCCAGAGCAGGCCCGGTGTACCGAAGGTCGGTGCCGGCAGCGCTTCCGCGAAGAACAGACGGTCGACCGAGCCACCCAATACATACACGAAGAAACCCAGGCCGAACACGCCGTAGACGATGGCCGGTACACCCGCCAGGTTGTTCACGGCGATGCGGATGATACGGGTCAGGGTGTTCTGCTTGGCGTATTCACGCAGGTACACCGCCGCCAGCACGCCGAACGGGGTCACGATCATCGCCATGATCAGGGTCATCATCACGGTGCCGAAGATCGCCGGGAAGATCCCGCCTTCGGTGTTGGCTTCCCGAGGGTCATCACTGAGGAATTCCCACACCTTGCTGACATAGAAACCGATCTTGGTCACGGTCCCCATGGCGTTCGGCTGGTAGGCGTGCACCACCTTGCCGATGCCGATTTCAATTTCCTTGCCGTTGCCATCGCGAGCGGTCAAGGCGTCACGGTTGAACTGGGCGTGCAGGTCGGCCAGGCGCGCTTCGATGTCCTGGTAGCGAGCGTTCAGCTCGGCGCGGTCGGCATCCATGTCGGCCTGGGCGGCCGCGTCGAGCTTGCCTTCCAGCTCCAGTTTGCGGCCATGCAGGCGGATGCGCTCGAGGCCGGCGTTGATCGCGCCGATGTCGGACTTCTCCAGGGTCTTGAGCTGGGCCGCCAGCTTGTTCACGCGGTCCACGCGGGCTTGCAGCTCCGGCCACGCGGCCTCGCCTTCAGCGATGACCTTGCCATCCTGCTTGACGTTGACCAGGGTGCCGTAGAAGTTGCCCCACTCACGACGTTCGATGGTCATCAGGTTCTTCGGCGTGCTCTGGTCCTTCAACCACTCGCCGACGATCCAGGTGAAGTCGTTGCCGTTCAGGTCACGGTTGCCGACCTTGATCAGCTCGCGGGTCATGAACTCCGGGCCCGCATCGGGCACCGGCAGGCCCGCGCTTTTCAGGCGCTCGCGCGGCACTTCTTCTTTCTGCACCACTTCGCCGATGACGATATGGCTTTCCTGGCCCGGCACGTTGTAGTTGGCCTGGATCAGGTCGGCCGGCCAGAAGTGGCCCAGGCCACGCACGGCAATCACGGCCAGCAAACCAATGGTCATGATGACCGCGATGGACACCGCGCCACCGCTGATCCAGACGCCGGGAGCGCCGCTCTTGAACCATCCATTCAGGGAGTTCTGTTTCACAGACTTCTACCTTTCTTAAAGCGACGAGTATTTCTTGCGCAGACGCTGACGAATCAGCTCGGCGAGGGTGTTCATGATGAAGGTGAACAGCAGCAGCACCAGCGCCGAGAGGAACAGCACGCGGTAGTGACTGCCGCCGACTTCCGACTCGGGCATTTCCACCGCGACGTTGGCCGCCAGGGTGCGCAGGCCTTCGAACAGGTTCATCTCCATCACCGGCGTGTTACCGGTGGCCATCAGCACGATCATGGTCTCGCCCACGGCGCGCCCCATGCCGATCATCAGCGCCGAGAAGATGCCCGGGCTGGCGGTCAGGATCACCACGCGGGTCATGGTCTGCCACGGTGTGGCGCCCAGGGCCAGGGAGCCCAGGGTCAGGCCGCGCGGTACGCTGAACACGGCGTCTTCGGCGATGGAGTAGATGTTCGGGATCACCGCAAAGCCCATGGCCAGGCCGACCACCAGGGCGTTGCGCTGGTCGTAGGTAATGCCCAGGTCGTGGGAGATCCACATGCGCATGTCGCCGCCGAAGAACCAGGTTTCCAGGTACGGGCTCATGTACAGCGAGAGCCAGCCCACGAACAGGATCACCGGGATCAGGATCGCGCTTTCCCAACCATCGGGAACCCGCAGGCGGATAGACTCAGGCAGGCGGCTGAAGACAAACCCGGCCACCAGGATGCCAATCGGCAGCAGCATCAGCAGACTGAAGATCCCCGGCAGATGCCCTTCGACATACGGCGCCAGGAACAGGCCGGCGAAGAAGCCGAGGATCACCGTCGGCATGGCTTCCATCAGTTCGATCACCGGCTTGACCTTGCGGCGCAGGCTCGGGGCCATGAAGTAAGCGGTATAGATCGCCGCGGCAACCGCCAGTGGCGCCGCCAGCAGCATGGCGTAGAACGCCGCCTTCAGGGTACCGAAGGTCAATGGCGCCAGGCTCATCTTGGGTTCGAAGTCGGTGTTGGCGGCGGTCGATTGCCAGACGTACTTAGGTTCGTCGTAGTTTTCGTACCAGACCTTGCTCCACAACGCGCTCCAGGACACTTCCGGGTGCGGGTTATCCAGCAGCAGTGGCTGCAGCTTGCCGCCGGCTTCGACGATCACGCGGTTGGCGCGCGGCGACATACCAAACACGCCCTGGCCGTCGACCACCGGATCCACCAGCAGGGTGCGGTGGGCGGTGCTGTGGAACACGCCGAACTTGCCGGAAGCGTCGAGGGCGGTGAAGCCTTTGCGCCGCTCTTCGGCGGTGATTTCCACGATGGGCGCGGTGCCCATCTGGAAGGTACGGATCTGCTTGAAGCGCTGCTCGCCATCCGGGTCTCGGGCCATGAACCACTGGGCCAGGCCGCCTTTGGAGTTACCGACGATCAGCGAGATGCCGCCCACCAACTGGGTGCTGGCGGTGACTTCGGCAGTGCCATCTTCCAGTAATTTGTAGCGACCGTTGAGGCTCCTGTCGCGCAGGCTGAACACATCCGCCAGGGCACGCCCGTTGATCACGTACAGCCACTGCTGGCGCGGATCGATGAAGATCGCCTTCACCGGCTCGGTCATTTGCGGCAGCTCGACACGCTTCTGCTCGCTGGTGACTTCACCGGTCATCATGTTTTCTTCGCGGCTCAGGGTCAGCACGTTCAAGTGCGAACCGGCCGAGCCTGCCACCACCAGCGACGTATCAGTGGCGTTGAGGGCAACATGCTCCAACGGGCGGCCGGCATCGTCGAGCACGATCGGCGTTTCACCGTAGGGGTATTCAATCGCAGGCGTGATGGTTTTCTTGCCGTCCGGGTACGACACCTTATAGGTGTGACGGAATACCAGGGACTGGCCATTGGACAAACCGAGGATCACCAGCGGGCTGCCCGGCTGGTCTTCACCGATGGAAGCCACGCTCACGCCGGGCGCAAGCGGCAGGTCGACACGCTTGAGTTCGGCACCGCTCGTGACGTCAAAGAACAGCGCCTGGCCCTTGTCGGAAACCCGCATGGCGACCTGGTTCTGCTCTTCCAGGGAGATCAACAACGGCTTGCCGGCGTCCTGCATCCAGGCGGGCGTCAGTGCGTCTTCCTTGGTCAGCGAGGCGCCTTGGAACAGTGGCGCGACCACGTAGGCGAGGAAAAAGAAGATCAGGGTGATCGCACCCAGAACGGCGAGGCCGCCCACCAGCACGTACCAACGGGTCAGGCGATCCTTGAGCGCGCGAATACGGCGCTTGCGTTGCAGCTCAGGCGTATTGAAATCAATGCGCTTGGGGGGAGAAGTTGTCGTCATGGTGGAATTGGCCAGATCATTCATGCGCACACCCTAGCGATCCTGTATGACAGAAAGATGACAGTGCAGTGACGCAACAAATCCGCCGCGAAGCAGGGCTGGCAGCGGACTAGAAAATTCGGATGCGGGGCCGGTATTCCGGCCCCGCAGAGGCAATCAGTTGCCTTCTTTCAGACCCAGGTCAGCCAGGGCCTTGGCGGCAACCTTGGCTGGCAGTGGGATGTAGCCGTCCTTGACCACAACTTCCTGGCCCTGTTTGGACAGAACCAGTTTCACGAACTCGGCTTCCAGCGGGGCCAGAGGCTTGTTCGGGGCTTTGTTGACGTAAACGTAGAGGAAACGCGACAGCGGGTATTTGCCGTTCAAGGCGTTTTCTTCGCTGTCTTCGATGAAGTCAGTGCTGCCTTTCTTGGCCAGGGCCACGGTCTTCACGCTGGCGGTCTTGTAGCCGATGCCCGAGTAACCGATGCCGTTCAGCGAAGAGCTGATCGACTGCACGACCGAAGCCGAGCCGGGTTGTTCGTTCACGTTAGGCTTGTAGTCGCCTTTGCACAGGGCTTCTTCCTTGAAGTAGCCGTAGGTGCCGGATACCGAGTTACGGCCGAACAGTTGCACTGGCTTGTTGGCCAGGTCGCCGGTCACACCCAGGTCACCCCAGGTTTTCACATCGGCTTTGCCACCGCACAGGCGAGTCGAGGAGAAGATCGCGTCGACTTGTTCCATGGTCAGGTGCTGGATCGGGTTGTCCTTGTGCACGAACACGGCCAGGGCATCCACGGCAACCGGGATCGCGGTTGGCTTGTAGCCGTACTTCTGCTCGAAGGCCGCCAGTTCGGTGTCCTTCATCTTGCGGCTCATCGGGCCCAGGTTGGAGGTGCCTTCAGTCAGCGCAGGTGGCGCGGTGGCGGAGCCGGCAGCTTGAATCTGGATGTTGACGTTCGGGTATTCCTTTTTGTAACCCTCGGCCCACAGGGTCATCAGGTTGGCAAGGGTATCGGAACCGACGCTGGACAAGTTGCCCGACACACCAGTGGTCTTGACGTAAGCCGGGATTGCCGGATCAACACCTGCGGCCACCGCGTTGGCGGTCGCAACGCCAGCAGCGACAAAAGTCATTGCCGCCATCAAACGTTTCAGTTTCATGCCTTGCTCCTAGCAGATAGGGATAGTTGGATCGGGGCCAAGTATCGAGAGGCCGTGTGAACACTCTATGTCTGAAATATGACAATTGGATGAAAGGCCAGCATTGGAGATCACACAACAAAAGGAGAGAAGGTCGGGACGTACGAGGAGGTTAGAGCGACTAAGTGACTTCTTGGAAACAAGCTGTAATTGTTATAAAACGCAAGACATGTGGCGAGGGAGCTTGCTCCCTCGCCACATGGTTACCGGTAAAAGCGCTAAACGGGGTTACCGCCCGCGCTTCCACAGATACCCACCCACCACCATCCCCATCACGCACAGGACAGCCACGTAGTAGGCCGGCCCCATCGGGCTTTCCTTCATCAGCAGCGACACCGCCAGCGGCGTCAGCCCGCCGAATACGGCGTAGGCCACGTTGTAGGAAAACGACAGGCCAGTGAAGCGCACCACGGGCGGGAAGGCTTTCACCATCACGTAAGGCACCACGCCAATGGTGCCGACGAACAGGCCGGTCAAGGCGTACAGCGGGAACAGCCAGTCCGGGTGGGTCATGAGGCTGTGGTACAGCGTCCAGGAGGTCGCCAGCAGCAAGGCGCAACCGCTTACCAGTACACGCCCGGCACCAAAACGGTCAGCCAGGGCGCCGGAGGCAATGCAGCCAAGGCTCAAAGTCACGATGGCCAGGCTATTGGCTTGCAGCGCAACGGTCGGGCTGAAGTGGTAGATGGTCTGCAGCACGGTCGGGGTCATCAGGATGACCACCACGACGCCGGCCGACAGTAGCCAGGTCAGCAGCATCGACAACACGATGGCGCCGCGGTGGTCACGTAATACGGCACGCAATGGCAGCTCGGCGGCCAGGGTCTTGCGTTGCTGCATCTCGGCGAAGATCGGCGTTTCATGCAGCCAGCGGCGCAGGTACACCGACAGCAGGCCGAACACGCCACCGAGCAGGAACGGAATGCGCCAGGCGTAATCCGAGACCTGCTCAGGGCTGTAAATAGTGTTGATCGCGGTAGCGACCAGCGAGCCCAGCAGGATCCCGGCGGTCAGGCCGCTGGTCAGGGTGCCGCAGGCGTAGCCGATATGGCGCGGCGGTACGTGCTCGGAGACGAACACCCAGGCGCCGGGGACTTCACCGCCAATCGCTGCGCCCTGGATGATGCGCATCAACAGCAACAGGACCGGTGCCCACAGGCCGATCTGCGCGTAGGTCGGCAGCAGGCCCATGATCAGGGTCGGCACGGCCATCATGAAGATGCTCAGGGTGAACATTTTCTTGCGGCCCAGCAGGTCACCGAAGTGCGCCATGATGATGCCACCCAGCGGGCGTGCCAGGTAACCGGCGGCGAAGATGCCGAAGGTCTGCATCATGCGCAGCCATTCGGGCATATCGACAGGGAAGAACAGTTTTCCGACCACGGTGGCGAAAAACACGAAAATGATGAAGTCATAAAACTCCAGCGCCCCGCCCAAGGCAGACAGCGACAGGGTTTTGTAGTCGTTGCGGGTCAGCGGGCGCGACGGTTGCGCACTGCTTGCAGGCACGGAGGACATGGCAAGGCTTCTCTTATAGTAGTCAGCTTGGTAAGGACGACACGCCCGGGACCGGCGGCGGTCTGGCAAGATAGCAAATCGCTTGTAAAAGCACAGCGCCAGGAGAACAGTTGCGCGCAAAAGCCGCGATACAGCAGCTATTTACCGACCAAATGAGCGCCGGGAGGTCGTCGTGGCGCCAGGGTCTCGATATACTCGGCCCTTGCAAGCGCAAGAACCCCAGGCTTGAGGGGCTGCTGCGCCAAAACGTAGTTGGGTGCCATCCAGCCGATTTGGCAGAGTTTCCCTTTAGTACGCCTTACGAGAAACGTATCGAACGGAGTATGTTTGTGCTGAAACGTTTTTCTAACAGTCGGCTATCCACCTTGCTCCACCTATAAAAGCGTCACGGGTCAGAGGCCCCCCGGCATGATCGAACTCGAACAAGAAGATCCTATCCCGCAAGGCGATCTCGCCCTGCAAATCACCGCGCTCCCGCGTGAAACCAACGGTTTTGGCGATATTTTCGGCGGCTGGCTGGTCGCGCAGATGGACCTCGCCGGTACCGCCATGGCCAGCAAGGTCGCAGGCGGGCGTGTGGCCACCGTGGCCATTGACCGCATGGCGTTCCTGGTGCCGGTGGCCGTGGGCGCGCAACTGTCCTTCTATACCCAGGCCCTGGAAATCGGCCGCAGCTCGATCCAGATGATGGTCGAAGTGTGGAGCGACGACCCGCTGTCCAGCGAATGGCGCAAGGTCACCGAGGCGGTGTTTGTATTTGTCGCTATCGATGGCAGCGGCCGCACACGCTCGGTGCCATCGCGCGCGCGTTAAACCTCGCGGGGTTTTGACGGTCAATTGCCCCATTGCCTGCCATTGAGAGTGCCTGCTATGCCTACGCCCCACGTTGAGACCGTGAAAGTCGACGAACTGGACTGCTGGCGCATCCGCCATAACGGCGCCGAGCTGATGATTGCCCAGCAGGGCGCGCATATCTTCAGTTACGGGCGTGAAGGCGAGCAGCCGCTGATCTGGCCGAATCCTGAGGCGGTGTTCAAGAAGGGCAAGGGCATTCGTACCGGCGTACCGGTGTGCTGGCCCTGGTTTGGGGTGTTCGACCGCAACCCGTCCAGCGTAAAGGCGATGCGCCGAAGTGATCAGCCTGCGGGCGCTCACGGTTTCGTGCGTACCGCGACCTGGGCATTGGCCGGCGCCTCCCTTGAAGGTGAAACGCTACGGGTGGACCTGCAACTACCGGTTCCTGCAGGCGGCTTCCCCGGCTGGCCCCATCAGGTCGACCTGAGCCTGAGCCTGCTGCTGGACGATCAACTGCACATCCGCCTGACCAGCCACAACCGTGGCGACGGCACTGTCACGCTCAGCCAGGCGCTGCACACCTACTTCGCCGTGAGCGACGTACGCAACGTGCAGATCGAAGGCCTGGACGGCTCGGTATACATCGATACCGCCGATGGCTGGAGCGAGAAAACCCAGTCCGGCCTGCTGCACTTCACTGCCGAGACCGACCGCATCTACCTCGATACGCCCCCGTCGCTGAGCATCCTCGATCAGGACTGGCAGCGTCGCATCCAGCTCACCAGCCAAGGCTCGAAATCCACCGTGATCTGGAATCCCTGGACCGAACGCGCCAAGGCTTTCGACGACATGGCCGATGATGGCTGGCAGGGCATGCTGTGCATCGAGACGGCGAATGTGCTGGATGATGTGGTGACGCTGGCGCCGGGTGAAAGCCACACGCTGGGTGTGAGCATCACCGGCATCGCCTTGTAAACCCAGCGGAAGCTTATAGATCGGATTCCTTTACGACCCGCACCTTGCCCGCATCCAGCGCATAGGCGGCGTCGGCCAAATCGTTGTTCACCGTCTCCACCTTCAACGTGCCGGTCACCCACAGCGGCGTGTAGATATCATCCAGCTTCAAACCCTTGGGATAACGCACCAGCACCAACTGGTTAGGCGGCGGTGGCGGCACGTGGATGCAGGCGCCCGGGTATGGCACCAGGAAGAACAGCGTGCTGCGCCCCTTGGCGTCGGTTTCCAACGGCACCGGGTAGCCGCCGATCCGGATGTTCTTGCCGTTCATGGCGGCCACGGTCTTGGTCGAATACATCACCGCCGGCAAGCCTTTGCTCTGCTTCAGGCCACCTTTGTCGGTGAACGTGCCTTGGGCTTCGGGGGAGTTGTGATCGATCTCGGGCATGGCCTCGAGGGCCTTCTGGTCCGACAGCGGCATCAGGTCGAGCCAGTCGGTTTCCGGCAGTTCGCCGGCGTGGGCCAGGCCAGAGCCCAGCAGAAGGAGAGTCAACAGGAGACGGCGCATGGAGAGGCTCGGCAAGTACAAGTGGCGAGCATTCTAGCCCTCTGCGCCTGCGCAGCGCAGAGGACTTTGTCGGCTGATTACTTCTTTTTGATCAGGCCGTAGATCACCAGCAACACAATGGCGCCGACCAGTGCGCCGATAAAGCCTGCGCCTTGGCCCGCCTGGTAGATGCCCAGCGCCTGGCCACCGTAGGTCGCGGCCAGGGAGCCAGCGATACCCAGCAGGATGGTCATGATCCAGCCCATGCTGTCGTCGCCGGGCTTGAGGAAACGCGCCAGCAGGCCGACGATCAAGCCGATAAAGATGGTTCCGATGATACCCATGGCATTTCCCTCTGAATGAAGTGAGCTATGCCAAAGCCTAGACAGGCTTTGGCATCCTGCAATCAGAGGACGGCGATAACCGAATGGTTCCCGTCGATCCCCGGGTTATTGCTCGGCGATCAGCGCTTCGACCTTGAGGATCTGCGCTTGCAGCGTTGCGCGGTCCTTGCAGCGCAGGTTGGCGTGGCCGACCTTGCGCCCGGCCTTGAAGGCCTTGCCGTAGTGATGCAGATGGCAGTCTTCGATGGCGATCACACGCTCCACCGGCGGTACCACGCCGATAAAGTTGAGCATCGCGCTCTCACCGACCTTGGCCGTGGAGCCCAATGGCAAGCCCGCGACAGCGCGCAGGTGGTTTTCGAACTGGCTGCACTCGGCGCCTTCGGTGGTCCAGTGCCCGGAGTTATGCACACGCGGGGCGATTTCGTTGGCCTTGAGGCCGCCGTCGACTTCAAAGAACTCGAACGCCATCACACCGACGTAATCCAGCTGCTTGAGCACGCGGCTGGAATAGTCTTCGGCCAGGGCCTGCAACGGGTGATCGGTGCTGGCCACGGACAGCTTGAGGATGCCGCTGTCGTGGGTGTTGTGCACCAACGGGTAGAAGCGGGTCTCACCATCCCGGGCACGCACGGCGATCAACGAGACTTCGCCGGTGAACGGCACGAAGCCTTCCAGTAGGCAGGCCACGCTGCCCAGTTCGGCGAAGGTGCCGACCACATCGGCGGCGGTGCGCAGGACTTTCTGGCCCTTGCCGTCGTAACCCAGGGTGCGGGTTTTCAGCACGGCCGGCAGGCCGATGCTGGCGACGGCGGCGTCCAGGTCCGCCTGGGACTGGATATCGGCGAAGGCTGGGGTCGGAATGCCCAGGTCCTTGAACATGCTTTTCTCGAACCAGCGGTCACGAGCAATGCGCAAGGCTTCGGCGCTCGGGTACACCGGTACGAACTGCGACAGGAAGGCCACGGTTTCGGCCGGTACGCTTTCAAACTCGAACGTCACCAAATCGACTTCGTCGGCCAGTTGGCGCAGGTGGTCCGGGTCGCTGTAGTCAGCGCGCAGGTGTTCACCCAAGGCTGCCGCACAGGCGTCCGGCGCCGGGTCCAGGAAAGCGAAGTTCATCCCCAGCGGGGTACCCGCCAAGGCCAGCATACGGCCCAGTTGGCCGCCACCGATTACACCGATTTTCATCGTCAACACCCTCAGGCGATACGTGGGTCTGGATTGTCCAGCACGCTGTCTGTCTGCTCGGCACGGAATTTCTTCAGCACCGCGTGGAACTGCGGGTGCTTGGCGCCCAGGATACTGGCGGACAGCAGGGCGGCGTTGATCGCACCGGCCTTGCCGATCGCCAGGGTGGCCACCGGGATACCGGCCGGCATCTGCACGATGGACAACAGCGAATCCACGCCCGAGAGCATTGCCGACTGCACCGGTACGCCAAGCACCGGCAGGTGGGTCTTGGCCGCACACATGCCCGGCAGGTGTGCGGCACCGCCGGCACCGGCGATGATCACCTCGATGCCACGGGATTCTGCTTCATCGGCATACTGGAACAGCAAATCCGGGGTGCGGTGGGCAGAGACCACTTTCACTTCATACGGAATGCCGAGTTTTTCCAGCATATCGGCGGTGTGGCTAAGGGTGGACCAATCGGACTTGGAGCCCATGATCACGCCAACCAATGCACTCATCGTCGTGCCTCTTCTCTCTGGGCGCCCGCAGGCGCGTCAAAAAACAACAAGCCACGCGGGAAATCCGGCGTGGCTTGTTGTACGAAATGTGGCCGGTTGGACCGGCCGAAGGCCGCGCAGTATACCGTAATAATCCAGATAAACAGCCCCTGGGATGACCATCTGTCTAGCGGGGCAAAGTGGCGGTTTTATTGACCCTGTAGGAGCGAGCTTGCTCGCGAAGATCGCCAACGATGACGCGGGCGTTCTGAATGGATACGGCGCTCTCAGGTTTTTCGCGAGCAAGCTCACTCCTACAGGGATCGCATTCAGGTACTTTGCGCCGCGCCACCTTCCAACTTGCGCCACAACAACCGCACATTCGCCTTGCGCACCAGCGCGCAGCGATACAGACGAATTTCCAGCGGCACATGCCATTGCGGCCCGCCGCAGACCACCAATTCACCGCGGGCCAGTTCGGCACGCACGCTCAGTTGCGGCACCCAGGCGATGCCCAGGCCTTCCAGGGCCATGCTTTTGAGGCTATCGGCCATGGCGGTTTCGTACACCGTGGTAAAGCGCAGTGCGCGCTGGCGCAGCAACAGGTGCACCGAACGGCCGAGGAACGCGCCGGCGCTGTATGCCAGCAACGGCACGCTGCCCTCGCCTTCGAGGTCGAACAGCGGTTTGCCGTCGGCGTCGGCCGCGCATACCGGGAGCATTTCGGTGTTGCCCAGGTGCAGTGAGGGGAAGATTTCGGCGTCCATTTGCATCGCCGCATCGGGGTCGTAGAACGCCAGCATCAGGTCGCAGCCGCCTTCACGCAGGGCATGCACCGCATCGCCGACGTTGGTGGCCACCAGCCGCGTGGCGATGTTCAAGCCTTCGTTGCGCAGTTGCGCGATCCAGCGCGGAAAGAAACCCAACGCCAGGGAGTGGGCAGCGGCCACTTGCATGACTTCGCCCTGCCCGCCTTCCAGGTGATGCAAATGGCGCAGCACTTCACCGAGCTGCTCGACCACGGTACGTGCGGTGACCAGGAACAACTGCCCCGCCGCCGTCAGCTCAACCGGCGTGCGCGAGCGGTTGACCAGGGTCAGGCCCAATGCGGCCTCAAGGCTGCGGATACGTCGGCTGAACGCCGGCTGGGTGACAAAGCGCCGCTCCGCCGCCTGGGAAAAGCTGCGAGTCGCCGCCAGGGCGCTGAAGTCTTCCAGCCATTTGCTCTCAAGGTTCATCACTGCCTCCCACGGGTACGCACCATTTTGGCACACACGCCCGCCATGATAGCCGGGTCACACTCACATTATGCCGTTTATGCATAGGCCAGTGTTTAACAGCATTGGCCCAAAATTTCCTACAGGCCTAGCATTCGCAGCGTTCCGGCCTGTTCCGGGTCCATATCGAGATGATTTCCGTCATGTCCTCCGCTGCATCATTCCGCACAGAAAAAGACCTGCTTGGCGTACTCGAAGTACCTGCCCAAGCGTATTACGGCATCCAGACCCTGCGAGCGGTGAATAACTTCCGCCTCTCGGGCGTTCCGATTTCGCATTACCCGAAATTGGTGGTCGGCCTGGCAATGGTCAAGCAAGCAGCGGCTGACGCCAACCGCGAGTTGGGCCAGCTCAGCGAAGCCAAGCACGCGGCCATCAGCGAAGCCTGTGCCCGCCTG
This sequence comes from Pseudomonas sp. S3E12, assembly GCF_001702295.1. Lineage (NCBI taxonomy): Bacteria > Pseudomonadati > Pseudomonadota > Gammaproteobacteria > Pseudomonadales > Pseudomonadaceae > Pseudomonas > Pseudomonas sp. S3E12. The sequence goes on along the minus strand of NZ_MBDT01000002.1, from coordinate 229,439 downwards.
ATTCGCGGCGATTTCCACGAAGAGTTCGTGGTGGACATGATTCAAGGCGGCGCCGGCACTTCAACCAACATGAATGCCAACGAAGTCATCGCCAACATCGCGTTGGAGGCCATGGGCCACAACAAGGGCGAATACCAGTACCTGCACCCCAACAACGACGTGAACATGGCGCAGTCGACCAACGACGCCTACCCGACCGCGATCCGCCTGGGCCTGCTGTTGGGCCACGACGCGCTGCTGGCCAGTCTCGACAGCCTGATCCAGGCATTCGCCGCCAAGGGCGTCGAATTCAGCCACGTGCTGAAAATGGGCCGCACCCAATTGCAGGACGCCGTGCCGATGACCCTCGGCCAGGAATTCCGCGCCTTCGCCACCACCCTGGGTGAAGACCTGGCCCGCCTGAAAACCCTGGCGCCAGAGCTGCTGACCGAAGTGAACCTGGGCGGCACCGCCATCGGTACCGGCATCAACGCCGACCCACGCTACCAGGCCCTGGCCGTACAACGCCTGGCCGTTATCAGCGGCCAGCCAGTGGTCCCGGCTGCCGACCTGATCGAAGCCACCTCCGACATGGGCGCCTTCGTACTGTTCTCCGGCATGCTCAAGCGTACCGCGGTGAAGCTGTCGAAGATCTGCAACGACCTGCGCCTGCTGTCCAGCGGCCCACGTACCGGCATCAACGAGATCAACCTGCCGGCGCGCCAGCCAGGCAGCTCGATCATGCCCGGCAAGGTCAACCCGGTGATCCCGGAAGCGGTCAACCAAGTCGCGTTTCAAGTCATCGGCAACGACCTGGCCCTGACCATGGCGGCCGAAGGCGGCCAGCTGCAACTGAACGTGATGGAGCCGCTGATCGCCTTCAAGATCTTCGACTCGATCCGCCTGCTGCAACGCGCCATGGACATGCTGCGCGAGCACTGCATCGTCGGCATCACCGCCAACGAAGCCCGCTGCCGCGAACTGGTGGAACACTCCATCGGCCTGGTCACCGCGCTGAACCCGTACATCGGCTATGAAAACGCCACCCGCATTGCGCGTATCGCCCTCGAAAGCGGCCGCGGCGTGCTGGAACTGGTGCGCGAAGAAGGCTTGCTCGACGACGCCATGCTCGACGACATCCTGCGCCCCGAAAACATGATTGCCCCACGCCTGGTCCCGTTGAAGGCCTAAGCGTTTGTTGCACCGCTCACCAGGTTGAGGGACTAGACACCTCTCACCTTTTGAGGGCCTGAAGGCTCGTTCTTCAGGCCCTTTTTTTTGCCTCAAGGTTGTGAAATGACGCCCATAAAAAATCCAATATCGCCCTGCAAACCCTCCTTGCCTGTAACAGCTTGGCTGAAACCTTTAATCAGCCCGAGCAGACGGATCACGTTCGCCTAGGTATAGTGCCGCCCCTCTTCGCGTCTGCGGCCGTCGGTAACGAGCCCGGATACACGCGATAGCGCATGAATAACAACACCCGCAAAAGGATTGGGATCGAACCGTCGCGCACTGCCTGGTGCTATGCGAGGGGTAGGACCGTCCTGCGTTTGCCATTAGAAAAATCAGCGAGGAACACTCCATGCTCGAAGTCATCAACGACTTCCTCTCAGGGAAAGTACTGATCGTGCTCATTGTCGGGCTCGGCGGTTATTTCACGATCCGCTCGCGTTTCGTTCAATTGCGTCACTTTTTCCACATGTTTTCGGTGTTTCGCGACAGCCTGAAAAACAGCTCCGACCAACTCAGCTCGTTCCAGGCGCTGATGCTCAGCCTGGCCGGGCGTGTCGGTGCCGGTAACATCGCGGGTGTCGGCATTGCCGTGACCCTGGGCGGCCCGGGTGCCGTGTTCTGGATGTGGGTTACCGCGCTGGTGGGCATGTCTTCGAGCTTTATCGAGTGCTCCCTCGGCCAGTTGTACAAGCGCACTGACGCGGAAGGCACCTACCGTGGCGGCCCGGCCTATTACATCCAGCACGGCCTGCACAAGCGCTGGCTGGGGATGGTCATGGCGTTCCTGCTGCTGGTGACCTTCGGCTTTGCCTTCAACGGCCTGCAAGCCCACGCCGTGACCCACTCGCTGAACAACGCGTTTGGCCTGGACACCACCTACACCGGCCTGGCCCTGGCGGTATTGCTGGGCCTGGTGTTCATCGGCGGGATCAAGCGCATCGCCTCGATCGCCGACCTGCTGGTACCGGTCAAGACCCTGGTCTACATCGCCGTGACCCTGTACGTGATCGTGCTGCAATTCGACCACGTACCGGCCATGCTCGCGACCATCGTCAAAAGCGCCTTCGGCCTCGACCAAGCCTTTGGCGGCCTGGTGGGCAGTGCAATCATCATGGGTGTGAAACGCGGCGTGTTCGCCAACGAAGCCGGCTTGGGCAGTGCGCCTAACGTGGCCGCAGTCGCTTCGGTAGAACACCCGATCGCCCAGGGCGTGGTCCAGGCATTCAGCGTGTTCCTCGACACCTTCGTGATCTGCACCTGCACCGCGTTGCTGATCCTGCTCTCCGGTTTCTACACCCCGGGCTTCGAAGGCGACGGCATTGCCCTGACCCAGAACTCCCTGGCCGCTGTAGTGGGTGACTGGGGCCGCATGTTTATCTCGGTGGCCCTGGCGTTGTTCGTGTTTACCTCGATCATGTACAACTACTACCTGGGCGAGAGCAACCTGCGCTTCCTGGTGGGCAACAACCGCAAGGTGCTGATGGGGTATCGCGCGCTGGTGCTGGTGCTGATTTTCTGGGGTTCGATCGAGAACCTGAGCACCGTGTTCGCCTTCGCCGACATCACCATGACCATGCTGGCCTTCGTCAACCTGTTCGCCCTGGCGTTCCTGTTCAAGATCGCCATGCGCATCCTGAACGACTACGACAACCAGCGCGCGGCAGGCATCAAGACCCCGGTGTTCGACTCCAGCCAGTTCCCTGACCTGGACCTGGACCGCAAGGCCTGGCCGGCCAACCCGGCAAAACCGGACGTTGCCGCATCGGCAGAACTGAACGCTCAAGTGCAACGCTGAGCGTAGACAGATGACACGCCGCCCGGCCTTGGGCATGCTCGGGGCCCGGCGGCGTTTTTCGTTCAGGAGAATCTTCGATGTCCCCAGCCAATAACCTCATGGTGCTCTACACCGGTGGCACCATCGGCATGCAGGCCAGCGCCTATGGCCTGGCGCCCACATCCGGTTTTGAAGCGCGCATGCGCGAACAGCTCGCCAACGTGTCAGTACCCGCCTGGCGCTTCCGGGAAATGTCCCCGCTGATCGACAGCGCCAACATGAGCCCCGCCTACTGGCAGCGCCTGCGCACCGCCGTGGTCGAGGCCGTGGATGACGGTTGCGATGCCGTGCTGATCCTGCACGGTACCGACACCCTGGCCTACAGCGCGGCGGCGATGAGCTTCCAGCTGTTGGGCTTGCCGGCGCCGGTGGTGTTCACCGGCTCGATGTTGCCTGCCGGCGCACCCGACAGCGATGCCTGGGAAAACGTCAGCGGAGCCCTGCTGGCGTTGGGCGAGGGCCTGGCACCCGGCGTGCACCTGTACTTCCACGGCGCGCTGATGGCCCCGACCCGCTGCGCGAAGATCCGCAGCTTTGGTCGCCATCCGTTCGCCGCGCTGCAGCGCAACGGCGGTGTGGCCCAGGCCGAAGCGCTGCCCGCCGCGCTGGATTACCGCCAACCGAAGGCCCTGGCCAATGTCGGTGTATTGCCGTTGGTACCGGGCATCGCCGCAGCACCATTGGACGCATTGCTCGGCAGCGGCATCCAGGCACTGGTGCTGGAATGCTTCGGCAGCGGCACCGGGCCCAGCGACAACCCTGAGTTTCTTGCCAGCCTCCAGCGCGCCGAAGAAAACGGCATCGTGGTCGTGGCAATCACCCAATGCCATGAAGGCGGCGTGGAACTGGATGTGTACGAAGCCGGCAGCCGGTTGCGTAGCGTGGGCGTGTTGTCAGGTGGCGGCATGACCCGTGAAGCGGTATTCGGCAAGCTCAACGCGTTGCTCGGGGCCGGGCTGTCCATCGCCGAAGTCCGGCGACTGGTAGAGCTGGACCTGTGCGGCGAACTGAGCTGACCCCACCGCCGCACTGTAGATAGTCACCCCCTTCCCTGGCTGGCCGGCCCCTAGGATGGAACACCCGAGCGAACACCTCGGGCCGTTCCCATCAACCGGCAAGACAGGGATGCCCCATGACCACGCCCATCTCAATCGCTTCACAACAGCCACTGGAATTGCTCACCCAACTGTTAACAGGCCCGTCGTTCAGGGAAGTGGCGGCGGTGTTGTTGCGCCAGGCGCTGCAGGCCCGCTACCCCACACTGGCAATCGACCCCGATATCTGCCTGATCGGCACCCCCGGCTGGGAGATCATCGACGAGCAGGCCCGCGCCACTACCACCGCCTACCGCACACTGAGCGACAGCCTGACCGATCAGGCCGTGCTCGGCGAACCGACCCTGTACATCGAAGGCGAACACTTCCTGACCCAACAACCGCTCACCGAGCCGCCAACCCATTTGCCGGTGCGCATCGGTGACATCGCCCATCTGCTCAATACCCTGGCCCCCGTCATGCTGGCGGCCTGGCAGGAGCAACAACTGGCGTTCTGGAACAAAAGCAACGGCAGCGGCCCCCATTGGCATCAGCTGTCCAACTCATTGCGCGCGGTGTGGAATGTCCGGCAGGCACCGGGCTGGAACGAAAGCGACTGCGCCATGGCGCGCCAGTTGTTTCACGCGCCCACCTACGATGTGCGACGGCTCGACGACCCTTACGCCAGCCACGCCTACCTGCTCGACATCGATCAGGTCGACGGCGCGCAGGTGACCCACCTCAACCGGCTCGCGCTGTCGGTCCTGATCGGCAAGCAGGCCGGGCGAGACGTTATCCTCACCCACTCGCTGCTCAAGGGCTATGAGAAGTTCGCGTCCCTGGCACAGCTGGGCCAGAGCCTGCCCGCCCGCCTGGACACCTCGGCGCCCCGCACACAGTTGCAATGGCGCCTGTTCGAACCTGACGGCAATTTTTTCGATCACCAGGCCTGCAGCCTGATTGCCTTGCAGGTCGAGGCCATCGGCAGCCTGGACCTCTCCGACCTGCGCCACCCGGACACGGCTCCACCACCCGGTGCCACCGAGCTGACCACCGGTCCCGGCCGCGAGTGGTACCAGCAGGCGCTGCCGGGCTGGCTGCAGGAGGCGTCGACGTCCGACCTGAACTTCTATGCACGGCATCTCAAGGACCTCGCGTCCCTGAACAGCAGCACCGGCGGCAAGTCGTATCAGGACGATATCCCGCCCATCGAGCAGTACGCGCTCAATCGCCTCAAGGCGGAAATCCTCAAGGACCACCCGCAAGCCGGTGCCCTGGCCTTGGATACGCTCACCCTGAAAGTCCAGCAGCCGGTGGTCTGGGGAACTTTCACGGTGCCCGGCATGACCGAGACCACCACCTTCAACCTCGCCGAACTGGCGCTGCACAACCTGATCGCCCTCCCGGTCGGCAACAAGACCTTGCAGCTGCATAACGGCCAGAATCTGCCGGACTGGCTGACCGTCGAGTACATCGAGAGCCTCGTTTCCCGGGTGGACATCGGCCGGAACTATCCGGCGCTGATCAAAAGCAAGCTGCTGGAAATCCCTCGCGAGGCCTCATCGCGAAAGAACCTCTACATCCAGCACCTACGCATCCAGCTGCCATTGCTGGCCCTGCAAGGCAAGATTCAGCAGCAGGGCGGCATCGATGACCGCGGCTATCGATACGTTGCCGCCCTGATGCAAGCCGAGGCCTCGGATCACACAGTCGACGGACAGACCATCGTCATGCGGCCTCTGGCGTTCATCCCGCAACGTCGGGACGACGCCACTGCCGATGAGGTCGAAAACATGTACGTCATCGGCCCGCAAGATCCCGCTGCCGGCCCCTGCCTGCTCTATCGACCGCTGTTCACGCCGGCCCTGGTGCAATATCCGTCCCCGACCAACCTGATGTACGCCATTGCACAGTCCCCCGACCTGCGCCGTTCGGTGCTGGCTTGGTTGCCGGACAGCGCGCGCGATGCTTACGCCAACTATGTGTTCCCGGGAGAATTGCCTTCCCCCTGGGCCGTCGCCGATTTTCTGGTGGACGCCTCGACACTGGAAACCATGAGCGGCCCCATCGGCCTGGGCAAAGACCCACTCAAGGGTGACCTGCTCGCCGGCCTGTTTGAAGCCAACGCCCAGGCCCTGGTCAAGCTGGCCGACCGCCAGTCGACCTCCAATACCGAAAACCGCTGGGCGACCCTCAAGCAGACAGGCTGGACGCTCCTCAATGCCGCGCTGCCCTTTACCAGCCCCAGCGTAGCGACAGGCCTGTGGATCTGGCAGGTCGTCGATCAGTTGCAACAGTTTGTCGGGGCCACGGAGCAGGACGACACCGCCGTCCAATGGACCGCCTTCACCGACGTACTGCTGAACCTGTCGATGGCGATTACCCTGCATATCAGCACGCGCCTGCGTCCCCGCGGCGCTCGGCCCGAGCGGGAATCCAGGCCGACCGAGCCCTCGGCAGGGCAGCGGGTCGAGATCAAACAGCTGGGCGCCATCGCCGGCAATGAAAGCCCACCGGGTCACACTCCACTGCTGCATACCAGCGGCGCGCTCAATCGGTCGCCCGCCACCCTGGGGCGGGTGCTGGACCGTTTCAAAGTCAGCCAGCCTGGCGCAGCGAGCAGCGTCGACACCCGCCCGGGGCCCACCCGCCACCTTACCCGCGTCGCCGAGCGTCTCTACGCACAGGTCGGCGAGCGCTGGTTTGAAGTGAGCGCGGACGACGAGGGCAACGTGGTCATCATCGACCCTCGGCAGCCGGATCGAACCGGACCGCCGCTGATTCACAACGCCGCCGGCCAATGGTTCGTCGACACCCGCCTGCGCCTGCGCGGCGGCGGCCCCAAGCGCATGCTCAACAAAGCCGAAGCGGAAGCGACCCTCAAGGCCGCGGAAGTACGGGCCAAGCTCGAGGCCTTCGAAAACGCCAAGAAGACCGCACAAAGAGCACTGCAACAGGCCCGCCAGGCCATGACCGACGTCTCCGGTAACGCCGCCGAAGTCAAACGCCAGCACTACATGGACACCCTCGACCAGCAGAGCGCGGATTACGAAGCGGCGCTGCAACACCTCAAGACCCTGAGTGTGTTCACCCCGGTCCCCGACTATCAGCAAAAAGCCCTGGGTTATATAAGAGCGCAACTGGAGCTTACCGAAGCCGCGATCAGGGAGGCCCAGACCACCTTCACCCCCCAGCTCAGGGTCGTGCTTGACCAGCTCGAACACCCCGACACCCGGCACCCGGCGCGGTACGTCGAAGACGCGCGACAAATGACCGAGATGAGTGAAGACATGATCACGCGCCTGGACTACACCCATGCGCGCTTCACTCAACTCAAGGCCCTGGCCAAGGAGGGCGTGCAGTTGATCCAGAGCGCCAGGAAAAAACTGCCGGCCTACACCAGTATCGACCTCAAGGCCCTGCAGATAACCCTGGCGCGCAGGTTGTGCCTGCCGGAGGACAGCGCGACCCGTGCACCCCAGGCCTGGGCCAACCTCAATGAGATTGTCGACAACGCCGATCTGTCGGTCCAGGCCCTGCGCGACACCCTCAACGAACGCAGCGAGGCGCGGCTGGACGAACGCATTGAATCCCTGAGCAGCCTGATCGAACAATTCAAGGTCCTTGACGAGCGCCTGGAGGACTTCTCCCAGGAGTTTTCCACCCTGACCCACCTCTCCCCGCTGGAACGCCTGCGCAAACAGGTCAAGGATTTCTCCAGGCAGGCCTTGACCCATCTGTCCCAGCTGCACGCTGAGCGGGACATCCTGCGCAACCGGCCTACCCCTCCACCGACGCCCCCCAAGCCCTTGAAGAAATTCATCCATACCCGTTACAACGGCGTGATGATCGGCGAGCCACGCCTGACGGCGGTCGGCCTTGAAACCGACCTGGTGGATATCAAGTCACCGCTGACCCGGCAGGTCATTGCCACCTTCCATGAAAAAAGCCCCAACGTCTGGGTGCAACGGCTGAGCCCTGCACACACCGAGCAGGCGGTGCCCGAGCTTCAGTCCAGCCTCGGACAGGGCCGCACGCTGCTGGACGGTTTGCCCACGTTCAAGCAACGGGCCATCGAGCAAACCCGCCAAGCCGGGCGCACCGCCGTCGGCATCGAATACCTGTACCACCGTCACGCGTTGCTGCTGGAAGAGACCAGCCGGCACATCGAGCAGGCCCTGGCCGACAGCACCATCACAGCCGATCAAACCCAATCGGCAACCGCCCTTGGCAAGCAGCTCAACGACGCCGCGCAGGACCTGTACCTGCGCGCATCCGAAAGCATGACGCGCATGATCAAACAGCACCCCCCAACCACCAAAGGCGTCGAATGGCTGAGCGAGCGCGACGAGATCGTCATCAAGAAATCCGTGAGGCGTCGCCGGCTCAAAAGCAGCACACCGGACTACCTGGACGAATACATCATCACCGAGCGCGCGACCCATCAAGTGCTCTGGTACGCGCACTTTCATTATTCGACCGACTGGACGCCTGCCAAGGCCTACCTCAGCGCACGGTTGAAAACCACCCATGAATATCGCCAGGGCTCGGCGGCCGACTCGGTCAAAGGCCTGAACGAGCAGCAGCAAATCGACTATTACCGCAGCGAGATCAGCCTGGAGGCGGCCAAACGGCTATTTTTTGACCACAAGTAGACGGCACACTCCTTGCTGCCTCTGGGCAAACCCTGGCAGGACTCCCCCATGCTGCACTCGCACCTGACTACGCTCAACGCCGTCTCCCTGGTACTCGACACCTTCATGGCCGAGGGCGTGAGCCGCGACGTGCTGCTGGCCGGCAGCGGTATCTGCGGCGCCGACCTGAACCGCGCCGACACGCGCATCACCACCAACCAGGAGATGCGCGTGTGTGCCAATGCCGTGGCCCTGCGCCGCGATATCGGCCTGGAGTTGGGCCGGCGCATGCACGTGTCATCCTACGGCATGCTCGGCTACGCGCTGCTGACCAGTGCCACCTTCGGTGACGCTTTGCGCCTGGCCCTGCGCTATCCGGCGCTGTTGGGAACACTTTTCGAGCTGAGCCTGGAAGACGACGGCCAGCGCATCTGGTTCACCGCCGACGGGTATCGGGAAAACCCGGCGCTGGCCACCTTCAATGTCGAGTTCTGCCTGGTGTCGTTGAAGGTCATCTGTGACGATCTGCTGGGCCATGCCCTGCCGTTGCTCGGTGCGCGTTTCGAACACCGCGCCCCCGACTATCGCGCACGCTATGCCGAGCACTTCGATTGCCCTCTTGCCTTCGCTGCCAGCGCCAATGCCTTCGCTTTCGACCGGCGCTGGCTCGACCAGCCGTTGCCGCTGGCCGACCCCATCACCCACCGCGCCATGGCCGAGCGCTGCCGCAAACAGAACACTGAATTCACCGGGCGCCAGGCCTGGCTCGGCCGGGTACGCCAATTGCTGGCCGCCCAATTGAACGCCGCCCCCGGCATCGATGGCCTGGCCGGGCAGATGAACTGTTCACCGCGCACCTTGCGCCGGCATCTGCATGACCTGGGTTGCAGCTATCAGGAACTGCTGGACGAGTTACGCTTCGAGCGGGCCAAGCAGTTGCTGGGCGAGGACCAACTGCCGATCTATCGCATCGCCGAGCAGTTGGGCTTCAGTGAAACCGCAAGTTTCAGGCACGCCTTCGTACGCTGGAGCGGCGTGGCACCGAGTCAGTTCCGGGCTTGAGTCGCGCGCACCGACATGGGGCGAATAACGGACACAGGCTTTGGCCATATTTATCCCCTTTTGGCCGCTCCTGTCGTTCTCCAAACCTGCCCACGCCGCAACACTGCAAGGCATCCCAAGCAGCCTGCGGAGAACAAAAACAATGCTGACGATCTACTCGGACGATCATCATCTGCACCACGGCCGTTGTGAATTGATGGACGGGCAATTGATGCCCTGCTTCGAAATGCCCGCCCGCGCCGACCATGTGCTGCAGCGGGTCAAGGACCGCCAGCTCGGCCCGGTGCAAGCCCCGCAGGACTTTGGCCTGGCCCCCTTGCAACGCATCCACAGCCGCGAATACCTGGATTTTTTCAAAGGTGCCTGGGCCCGTTGGGTCGAGTTCGGCCAGGACGGCGACCTGCTGCCCTATACCTGGCCCGCCCGTACCTTGCGCGCCGTCATGCCCACCAGCCTCCACGGCCAGTTGGGTTACTACAGCTTCGACGGCGGCGCGCCGATTACCGCCGGCACCTGGCAGGCAGCCTACAGTGCGGCGCAGGTGGCGCTGACCGCGCAACGGGCGATCCAGCAAGGCGCCCACAGTGCCTTCGCGCTGTGCCGGCCACCGGGACACCACGCCGCCAGCGACTTGATGGGCGGTTACTGCTACCTCAATAACGCCGCCATCGCCGCCCAGGCATTTCTCGATCAGGGCCACAGGAAGGTTGCGATCCTCGATGTGGATTACCACCACGGTAACGGCACCCAATCGATTTTCTATGAGCGTAGCGATGTGCTGTTCACCTCGATCCACGGGCACCCGGAAGCCGAGTTTCCGTTTTTTCTCGGCTATGCCGATGAGCTCGGCGACGGGACAGGAGAGGGTTTCAACTTCAACTATCCGTTGCCGGCCGGTTCGGGCTGGAACACCTGGAGCGCCGCACTGGAACAGGCTTGCCAGGCGATTGAGGGCTACGGCGCCGACGTCATTGTGGTGTCCCTGGGCGTCGATACGTTCAAGGACGACCCCATCTCGCAGTTCAAGCTCGACAGCCCCGACTACCTGACCATGGGCAAGCGTATCGCCCGCCTGGGCAAGCCGACGCTGTTCGTGATGGAAGGCGGCTACGCGGTAGAAGAAATCGGCATCAATGCCGTCAACGTTCTCGAAGGTTTTGAAGGGGCAGTCGAATGAATATGCTCAAGTCGCTAGTGCTCTGCGCCGCCGTATTAAGCACCGCCGCGCACGCTGAAGAAAAAACCCTGCGGGTCTATAACTGGTTCGACTACATCACCCCCAAGGCCCTGGACGACTTCAAGGCTCAAAACCCGTCGATCAAGTTGGTCTACGACATCTTCGACACCAACGAAGCCCTGGAAGCCAAGCTGCTCACCGGCAATTCCGGCTATGACGTGGTGGTGCCGTCCAATGTGTTCCTGGCCAAGCAGATCGAGGCCGGAGTGTTCCAGGCCCTGGATCGCAGCCAGTTGCCGAACTGGAACCACCTCGATCCCAAGTTGATGAAGCTGATCGAGGCCAACGACCCGGGCAACAAATTCGCCGTGCCCTACATGTACGGCACCATCCTGATCGGCTTCAACCCCGACAAGGTCAAGGCCGCACTGGGCGCCAATGCACCGGTGGACAGCTGGGACCTGATCTTCAAGGAAGAAAACATCAGCAAGCTCAAGCAATGCGGCGTGGCACTGCTGGATTCACCCTCGGAGATCCTGCCCCTGGCCTTGCAGCACCTGGGCCTGGACCCCAACAGCAACAACCCCAAGGACTATGAAAAAGCCGAAGCCTTGCTGCTGAAGATCCGCCCGTACGTCACCTACTTCCACTCCTCCAAGTACATGGCCGATATCGCCAACGGCGACATCTGCGTCGCCGTCGGCTACTCCGGCAGCTTCTCCCAGGCCGCCAACCGCGCCAAGGACGCCAGGAACGGCGTGACCGTGGACATGCGCCTGCCCAAGGAAGGCGCGCCGATCTGGTTCGATATGCTCGCCATTCCCAAGGGCGCGAAGAACCCCCAGGACGCCTACACCTTCATCAACTACCTGCTGCAACCGCACGTTATTGCGCCGATCAGTGATTTTGTCGGCTACCCCAACCCGAACAAAGACGCTACCGGGCAGGTGGACCCGGCGATCCGCAACAACCCCAACCTGTACCCCACCGAAGCCGCGATGGCCACGCTCTATACCTTGAAACCCCTGGGACGCGACGCCGAACGCGCCAGGACCCGCGCCTGGTCCAAAATCAAGTCCGGGACCTGAGCAAATGTGGCCGGGAAGTGCGCTTCCCGGCCATGATGACTTATCTACCGACCGCCCGGCCGCAGCGCCAATTACCTTGCAGCTCTTCATGCCGACCCAGGCCAAGGAGCTGCAGATGCCCAACGATTCACTCCCTAGCAACAATCGCCCGCCCAGCAGCTATGAGCTGCTGACGCAACTGAGCGTCGGCCCGTCGATCCGCGACGTTGCCGCCAACCTGTTGCGTTCGTCCCTCATGGAGCAATACCCGACACTCGCTATCGACCCTGACCTGGCCATGGTCATCACGCCGCGCTGGCGCATCGTTGGCGATGTCATCCAATCCGCACCCGCCATCGCGCAATCGCTGACCTCGGTGCTGGCCAACCAGGCTCTGGCGCCCGAGCCGGTGATCTATATCGACGGCGAACACTTCCTCACCCTGGAACCCGAGGCCAAGCCCGCCGTGCACCTGCCGGTGCAGATCGATGCCATTGCGCGGCTGATCAATGAGCTGGCGGCGCTGATCTTTACCGCCTTCCAGGAGCAGCAACTTGATTACTGGAACGCTTCCAACGGCCTGGCGGGCCCACGCTGGCAAACGCTCTCCCATTCCCTGCGCAAAGTCTGGAACGTCACCGCGCAGGACGGCTGGGATGAACACGATTGCGCCATGGCCAGGACGTTGTTCCACTTTCCAGACCGGACCAAGCGTCGGAACTTCGACACATTCCAGACACACGCTTACCTGATCGATATAGATGGCCTGAAAAACAACCGCTCCACTCACGTCGGCCTGTCGGATATCGCGGTGCTGATCGGGGTACATGAGCAACGCCAGCGGGTCCTGACGTATTCGCTGATCAACGGCTACGAGAAATTCGAGTCACTGCAAAAGCTCGGCGAAGCCTTGCCCGCGGCACTGACTCATGCTGACGGGGAGGTAACCGTGCAATGGCGATTGTACGAACCCGCCGGGGATTTTTTCGACAGCCTGGCGTGCAACCTGATCGCCCTGCAATTGCAGGCCATCGGATCAATTGGCTCCGCCGAACTTGAAGCCCCCGCCACGGCTGCCGTCACCGGCCAGGCCGTCGCGCGCATCCTGCCGGTGATTGAAGACTTGAGCGATCACTCATTGTCGAGCATCCACCAGATCCACGAGCAACTTCCCGACTGGCTTGCCAATGCCTCGGACCTGGACGTATCGACCTACAGCCGTTACGTGATCGAGCTGGCGGAACTGCATACCCACAACCACGGGCAGTCTTTCCAGGACGGTATCCCGCCGATCCGCGACTACGCCCGGCAGCAACTGCAAAACCGGATCAAGGCCCATGCAAATGGCGCGAGCCTGAACCTGGACAAGATAGAGATCAGCATCGAAAGCCCGGTGGTCTGGGGCACCTTCGTGCTGCCCGGAACCAGTGACATCACCCGGCGCAGCCTGATCGACCTGGCCCTGGAAAACCTCACCGGGCTGCCCACCGGTACGTCCAGCGTGCACTACAACGGCGGCGAGGGGCCGCAATGGCTGACGTACAACTACCTCAAGGACGTGATCGAAACCCTCGACATCGGTGAACGCTACCCGACGCTGATCAAACACACCCTGCTCGACGACCCCGTTCAATCGAGGCTTCGGCAAACCCTCTACACCTCGCACTTGCGGGTGCAACTGCCACTGCTGGCCTTGCAGTGGAAAATCCAGGGCCTGCACGGCATCGATGATCGCGGTTATCGCTATATCGCTGCCGCGGTGCAGGAACACGCCCATGAACGGCAGGTCGAGGGGCAAGAGATCGTCATCCGGCGCCTGGCGTTCATTCCCACCCTGCGCACCAGCCAGGCGCAGGATGGGGTGGCGAATATGTTTGTGATCGGCCCCCGCGACCACACCCAAGGCCCTTGCCTGTTGTACCGCCCACTGCTGGAGCCGGTGCTGATCCAGTACCCGTCACGGCAAAACCTGTTGTATGCCATCAAGCATCACCGCACCCTGCGCGACTCGGTGCTGGCCTGGCTGGCCGAAGATGTGCGCTTCAACTACGAGCAGTATGTCTTCCCTGCCGCATTACCTTCGCCGTGGACCGTGGTGCGCGGGTTGGTGGAGCCGCAAGTGGTGGTGCAAATGAGCGGCCCCCTGGCCTTGAGCGACGAAGTGGTGGGCAACGACAGCCTGGCGACGCTGTTCAGGGACAACGCCAACGCGATGGTTGAATTGGCGACGCGGCAATCGGTGTCCAACGCTCAGAAACGCTGGGCAAGCTATCGAGAAGCCGGCTGGCTGATTTTCAGCGCGGCCTTGCCATTCATGGGCCGCACCGTGGGCATCGCGGCCTGGATCTGGCAAATCATGGACGACCTGCAGGCGACCACCCAGGCGGAGCCGGAGCCTGACGGGCAGGTGTCCTGGACAGCCCAGGTGGATCTGCTGCTCAACCTGGGCATGGCCCTGGTGCTGCACGTCGCCCTGCGCCATCCGCCGGTACGAAAGACGCCCAAGGCCACGTTGCCGAAACAGGAAGCCACCCCGACTCAGGCGCCGGAAACCAGACTGCCGCCGGAGCACCGGATCCCCGTGATGCGCCGCCCCGACTTGCCCGACGCCGAACCGCCCGCTCGCCATCAAGGCCCGCTGTACAACAGCGGCGCACTCCAACGTTCTCCGACAAGCCTGGGGGCCACACTGGACCGCTTCAAAGTGGCCAGGCCCGACGGGCTGGGGGAAGCCGTCAAGGAAACAGGGCCGCACCTGCATCTCTATGCGCTTGCCGATAAATGGTACGCGCCGGTGGGCGCACGCTGGTTCGAGGTGGCGGTGGATGAGCACGACAATGTCATGGTCGTCGATCCGGGCCGCCCCACTCACATCGGCCCGCTGCTGGTGAGCAACCTGGCCGGGCAATGGTTTGTCGACACTCGCCTGCGCCTGCGCGGTGCCGGTTTCAGGAATCGCCGGCAATCGGCTCGCGGCAAAGTACCTTCGCGGATCACCGACCTCCGGCAGAAACTCAACCAATTCGATGCTGACGAACGGCGCGGGCAAGCTGAAGTCGCCCAGGCCCACGCCGCGATAGACCCGCTGCCCGGGCCCTCCTCCGATCGCCAGCGCCAGGCGTTCCTCGACAAGGTCGACAGCCGCCTGGCCGACTATGACGTGCCCATTCGCCAGTTGCGCTCGCTGAATGTCATCGATTCGGTACCCAACTACCAGAGTTCGATGATCGACTACCTGAACAAACAACTGCTGCTGACCCGCTCGGCCATCTCGGAACGCTTGCCGGTCTTTCGCGACAAGTTGCTGGTGTCGGTGGAAGACATGGAAGCCGTCACCGCCCTGGACATCAAGCAGCGTAACGAGATCGCACAGACGATGGCGAAGCTGAACCTGGATATGATCAACCGCATGGAGTATGCGCAATCGCGCTATCGCCAATTGGAAAGCCTTGGCATAGAGGGTGCCAAGGTCATCCAGACCAGCGTGCAGGCCCTGCCCGACTTCAAGCTGCACGACCTCAAGGCCATGCAACTCACCCTCAGCCGCTACCTGTGTATTGGCGAAGGCAGCGGGGAGGCCTTCACCGACGCACGGGTACAACTCAATGACATCGTGGATAACGCCGATCTCACGGTGCAAACGTGGATCGAGACCCTGGTGGAAACCAGCATCAGCGACCTGCACGAGCGTATTGAAGTGCTCAACAGCCTGGTCGACCAGTTCGCAATTGTCGACCAACGCCTGCTGGACCTGCACGCCGAACACCCGGAACAGGTGCAGCGAGAACCCCTGGAACACCTGCGCCAACGCATCGATGAATTCAACCAACAGGCGGTGCATGAGCTGGCGCTGTTGATCAGGCAACGAAAAGCCCTGGAGCCCAAGCCTGGCCCATCAAAAGCCCCCCCGACACCCAAGCGCAAAGTCATCAAGACACGCTTCAACGGGTTGGTGGTGGGCGAGCCCCGTGAAGCCGAAAGCGGCCTGGTGGACGTCAAGGCCCCGGTGACGGGCAAGCTCATCGCGACCTTCCACGAAAAAACCCCTGGGGTCTGGGTCGAACGCCAGAGCACACCCTCAAGCCCCCGAGAGCCCCAGGTGATCGACCTGGGCACCAGCATCGACGCCGCCCAGAGCCTGCTGAATGAAGAGCCCGCCGCCACCCTGCGCACCCTGGACCACGCGAAGAAAGCCGGACGTATTCCGGTGGAAATCGAAGAGATGTTCCACCAGTACGCCGCACGCCTGGAACACGCAGTGGCCACGATCGAAGAGGCGCTGACCCGGCTCAACCTCACGGAAAGCGACCGCCCGCCCGCCGCCGCCCTCAACCGCCGGCTCAATGACGCCGCACAACGGCTATACGAACTGGGCACAAGCACTCGCATCAGCATGACCAAACAACAACCACCCACGGCGGCACGGGTGGAGTGGCTGCACAGCCAAGGCCTGGTGAAAATCGCCAAAGTGGTCACGCGGCGGCGGCTCAAGGGCCCCGGCAAAAACTACCTGGACGAATATGAGGTGCGTGATCACCAGACCCATGCGGTGCTCTGGTATGCGCACTTTCACTATGAGTCTCCCCAGGCGGCGCTGGAGCACTACACCGCCGGCCACCTCAAGACCCGCGACCAGCAGAAACTGGGGGGCGCTGTGCACCGCACGGGCTTGAGCGACCGTGACCAGATCGCGATTTATCGCAGTGAAATCAGCCCGATCCTGGCCCGTTCGTTGTTTTTCCAGGCCTGACCGTCAATCGTGCTGCCAGGCCCTGCGCAAGGTTGCCAGGGCCTCGGCAACGGCCGTCTCAGGTACGGCGGCAAACCCCAGCACCAGGCCGGCGCGCTGGTCTGCCGGAGTGGTGGAGTGCGCCAGCCAGTAACTGCTTAAACCATTGACTTCGACACCCACGGCACGGGCTTGCTCAAGCAGCTGTTGCTCGCGGGCCAGGCTGTCCACGCGCACGGTCATGTGCAGCCCTGCGGCGATAACGGGCAACTCGCCCACCCCCGGCAGACCGCGCGGCCACCCGGCGAGCAAGGCATTGCGCCGGCTCAATGCCGCGCGCCGCATCCGGCGGATATGCCGCTGGAAGTGCCCGGCCGCCATAAACTCGGCCATCACCGCCTGGGTACTGACTTCCGAGTGGCGCATATCCACCGCACGGCGCCGTGAGAAGGCATCGACCAGGCCTGGCGGCAACACCAGATAGCCCAGGCGCAAGGCCGGGAATGCGACCTTGCCGAAGGTGCCGACGTACAGCACGCGGCCGCTGCGGTCGAGCGCGGCCAGGGGCGCCAGGGGGGCGCCGCTGTAGCGGTATTCGCCGTCATAGTCGTCCTCCACGATCCAACCGCCGGTGCGCTCGGCCCAGGCCAGCAACTCCAGGCGCCGCGCCAGGCTCATCACCACGCCCAGCGGGTATTGGTGAGAGGGCGTGACATAGGCCAGACGGCAATCACCCAAGGTATTCAGGACCTGGCAATCGATGCCGTCGCTGTCCACCGGCACGCCCTGCAGATTGGCACCGGCCAGTGCGAACGCGTGCCCGGCGGCCCGATAGCCCGGGTTTTCCACCGCTACCCCATCACCAGGCTCTACCAGCAGCTGTGCACAAAGGCTGATTGCCTGTTGTGCACCGCTGGTGATCACTATTTGCTCAGCCGTACATTGCATGCCCCGTGAGCTGCGCAGGTAAGCGGCGATCAAGCCGCGCAGGCGGCTGTCACCCGCCGGGTCGCCATAGCACAGCTGCGCCAGGTCCGGCTTGCGCCAGAACGCCCCGTTGAGCTTGGCCCAGACCTCGAAAGGGAATAGATCGAAGGCTGGCACGCCCACGCGAAATGCCTTGGGCGGCCCCGCCGGCGGCTGTGGCAAATGGTGACTGTGCACGCGCCCCAAGGCCGGCCTGTGGATAACTTCGCCGTCGAGATCGTGCGGCAAATCCAGCCATTTTGTGGATAAGGCTGGGGATAAGCTTGTTGATAAGCCTGTGGATACTTTTGTGGATAGTTTTTTTGCCGTGGGCAACTGGGCGACATAGGTGCCATCACCCACACGGCCTTCGACAAACCCCTCGGCGTACAACTGATCGTAGGCACGCACGACGCTGTTGCGGGAAATCAACAACGCAGCGGCCAGGTCACGGCTGGCGGGAAGGCGCGTACCGCTGGCCAGGCGTCCATCCAGCACGCGCTGACGCAGGGCTTCATAAAGCTGGCGCGTCAGGCCTTGGCGTCGATCCAGCTCGATACCGGCAGGGTTGAAGGACAGCGGCGGCGAAATGGGCGACATCATATTGGACCTATGAAATTGGCCGAAGATGGCTCTTACAACGAACCATTAGCCTGCCTAGGATGCAGGCATTCGCCAAGGAAAATATTCATGTACACACCACGCGCCTTTGCCCTCGACGACTTGCCCGAAATACAGCAACTGATCCAGCACACACGCCTGGCGCAGTTGGTCACCTTTGGCGAGCAAGGCCTGCAGGCCAGCCACTTGCCGCTGCTGCTCAACCCGGATGAAGGCCCCAACGGCACGCTGTACGGGCACCTGGCCAAGGCCAATCGGCAGTGGCAGGACCTGCAAGACGGCAGCGAAGCCCTGGTGATCTTCGCCGGTGCCGAGGCCTATGTCAGCCCAGGGTTTTACCCGGCCAAGGCCGAGCACGGCAAAGTGGTGCCCACCTGGAATTACATCGCGGTGCATGCCTATGGCAAGGCCCAGGTGTTTACCGATGCCGAGCGCCTGCTCGGCGTGGTCAGCGCCCTCACTGACCGCCACGAGGGCAATCGCGCCCAGCCATGGAAGGTCAGCGACGCCCCGGCTGATTACATTGACGGCATGCTCAAGGCCATTGTCGGCTTCAGCCTGCCGATCGAGCGCCTGATCGGCAAACGCAAACTCAGCCAGAACCGCAGCGCGGCGGACATCGCCGGCGTGCGCGACGGCCTGGCCGCCAGCGCCGATATACGCGACCAGACCCTCGCGCGCTTTATTCCCTAAGGAGTTCCAGAATGAGCCAGATCGAGATCCGCCAGGTCACCGCAACCGACCACGCCGCCTGGCTGCCGCTGTGGCAGGCGTACTTGACGTTCTACAACACCGAACTGCCGGACGCCGTCAGCCAAAGCACCTGGCAGCGCCTGATCGATGCCCATGAGCCGACCCACTCCGCGCTGGCCTGGCAGGATGGCAAGGCGGTGGGCATGGTCAACTTCATCTACCATCGCTCCAACTGGAGCATCGAGAACTCCTGCTACCTGCAGGACCTGCTGGTGGACCCGGCCCAGCGCGGCACCGGTGTCGGCCGTAAACTGATCGAGTTCGTCTACGCCACTGCCAAGGCCGACGGCTGCTGCAAGGTGCACTGGCTGACCCACGAGACCAACGCCACCGCGATCCAGCTCTACGAGCGCATCGCCGAACGCCCTGGCTTCATTCAATTTCGCAAAGGTCTTTAAGGAGCGCAGCATGTCCACTTCCCTCGCCGACTGGAAAGGCGCCCCGGCGCCCACCGCGCAACTGCTCGAAGGGCACTTTATCCGCCTGGAAAAACTCGACCCGGCCCGCCACGCCGATCAATTGTGGCAAGCCCTCGAAGGCCCCGGTGCCGACCCCAAGTTGTGGGATTACCTGCCTTACGGCCCGTTTGCCGAGCGCGCCGCGTTTGATGCGTGGTTGAACAACCATGCGGCGAACAGCGACCCGTATTTCTTCAGCGTGGTCGACCGTGCGTCCGGCCAGGTGCAGGGCATCCTCAGCCTGATGTCCATCGTCCCGGCCCAGGGCCGTATCGAAATCGGGCATGTCACCTTCGGCGCGCCGATGCAACGCTCACCCAAAAGCACCGAGGCGGTGTATCTCCTGGCCAAATACGCGTTCGAACAGGGCTACCGCCGCCTGGAGTGGAAGTGCAACAACGGCAATGCCCGCTCCAAGTATGCGGCTGAGCGGTTGGGGTTCAGTTTTGAAGGGGTGTTCCGCCAGCATATGGTGGTGAAGGGGCAGAACCGCGATACGGCGTGGTATTCGATCCTGGATTCGGAATGGCCGACGGTGGGTGCGGGGTTTGAGGCGTGGTTGTCGGAGGCGAACCAGGCAGGTTCCGGGCAGTTGAAGGGCCTGGCGGAGTGTCGCCGCCAGGCGCTTTAAGGCTTACCCCAGCTTCTGGGCCAGCACCGCAATGTGCTCCGGCCCGATCCCGCAGCACCCGCCCAAGTGGCTGGCACCCCGCGTTTGCCAGTCCGCAGCCCACTGCAGGTAGCCCGGTGGGTCGAGATCCTCGCGCAAGGGGTCCAGGCCATCATTGGCCGTGGCTTCCTTGGGCTGGGGCGGGAAGGCATTGGCATAGGCGCCGATCCGAATCGCCACGCCCAGCCGCTCGAAGGTTTGGCGTGCGGCATCGATCGCCGCGCCGATCACTTCCGGCTGGCTGCAATTGAACAGCAACACTTGGACGCCCAATTGCGCTGCCGCTTCGGCCGCGTCCGCCACCGGTTCGCCGGAGCGCAGGCGCGGTACTTCGTCGGTGTCTTCGTCTTTCAAGGTGAAGGACAGCCAGAACGGCTTGCCATCCTTCGGCAGGCCCGCATGAATCGCCCGCGCTTCAACGATTGAGCTCTGGGTCTCCGCCAGCCACAGGTCGACATGGGGTGCCAGGCCCTGCACCAGTGGCGTCAGCAACTCAGACACGCGCTGCGGCTCGAAAAGATCAGGCCGATACGAACCAAACAGCGGCGGCAACGAGCCGGCCACACGCACGGCCTTGCCCGAAGCCTGCACCGCCCGTCTGGCCAATTCACCCGCCAGCGCCGCCAGGGCCTGGCCTTCGGCAGCAAAGCGCGCCTCGCCGATATGGAACGGCACCACCGCATAGCTGTTGCTGGTGATCACATTGGCACCACTGTCGATATAGGCCGCATGCACCGCCTCCACCGCTTGCGGTGCTTCGCTCAATGCCAGCGCCGACCACTCCGGCTGCCGGAACGGCGCACCGCGGCGTTGCAGTTCACGGCCCATGCCGCCATCCAGAATTACTGTGTTCCCTGCGGCCATATGCTTTTTACTCATAAGCTTATGAAAATAACTCACTATGAGAGTCGTTCTTATAACTATTTAATACGTTCAATTCGGTTCATAACAACTCTTTTTTATTCAGGTGCCCATTTTGAAACTTAAACCGCTATTGGCCCTGGGCCTGACGATACTGGCTGCCTCCACCCAAGCCTTTGGCGGCGCGACCCTTGACCGGGTTGAGAAGAAAAAGGAACTGGTGGGCGTGCTGATGGAAAGCTACCCGCCGTTCTCGTTCCTCAACGACCAAAACCAGCTCGACGGCTTCGATGTCGATGTGGCCAAGGCTGTCGCGCAAAAGCTCGGTGTGAAACTGCGCCTGGAAACGCCGTCGTGGGACGTGATCGCCGCCGGCCGCTGGAGCGGGCGCTATGACATCTGCATTTGCTCCATGACCCCGAGCAAGGCCCGCGCCGAAGTCTTCGACTTCCCGGTGGAGTATTACGCCTCCCCTGCCGTGATCGTGGTCAATGCCAAGGATGACAGCATCCACGGCGCCAAGGACCTGAGCGGCAAGAAAGTCGGCCTCACCAGCGCCTCCAGCTACGAGAGCTACCTGAACAAGAACCTGGTGATCGAAGGCGCCGAGGACACCCAGTTGCAGTACCCGTTCGAGAACGTGCAGATCGCCCCGTACGACACCGATAACGTCGCCTTCCAGGACCTTGGCCTGGGCGCCGGTGTACGCCTGGATGCAATCCTCACCAACCTGGTCACCGCCCAGCCGCGCCTGGACCAGGACAAACGCTTCAAACTCGCCGGCGCAGCGCTGTACGCCGAACCCAACTCGGTGGCCATCGAAAAAGGTGACGCCCAGTGGGACGCCAAGGTGCGTGAGGTGTTTGCCCAGTTGAAACAGGACGGCACCCTGAGCAAACTGTCGCAAAAATGGATCGGTGCCGATATCAGCCAATGAGTGTTCCCCCAAAACCTGCGCGCGCCCTGCTGGGCTTTCGCACGCGGCTTTACCTGACCTGGGCGGCGCTGTTCGCCCTGTTTGCCAGTTTCTTCCTGAGCTTTGACCTGAAGTTCTCGATCATTCTCGACAAGCTGCCCAACCTGGTTGGCCTGCACCTGGCACCCAATGGCTTCCTGCAAGGCGCAGCGCTGACGCTGTTCCTGTGCCTGTGTGCGATTGCCGCCTCGTCGGTGCTGGGCTTTATCACCGCGCTCGGGCGCCTGTCCAAAAGTGCCGTGGCCTTTGGTATCGCCAGCTTCTACGCGTCGTTTTTCCGTGGCACGCCGTTGCTGATCCAGATCCTGCTGATCTATCTGGGCCTGCCACAGCTGGGCCTGGTGCCGGGCGCCATCGTCGCGGGGATCATCGCGCTGTCGCTGAACTACGGCGCGTACCTGAGCGAAATCTTCCGCGCCGGCATCCTGGGCGTCCCTCATGGGCAACGGGAAGCGGCATTGGCCCTGGGCATGCGCGACAGTTCGATCTTCTGGCACGTCACCCTGCCCCAGGCCATGCGCACCATCGTCCCGCCGGCGACCAACCAGTTCATCTCCATGCTCAAGGACTCGTCGCTGATCTCGGTGATGGGCGTGTGGGAAGTGATGTTCCTGGCGCAATCCTACGGGCGCTCCAGTTATCGCTACATCGAGATGCTGAGCACCGCGGCAATCATCTATTGGGTCATGTCCCTCGGGCTGGAACTGATCCAGGCACGGATGGAACGCCATTTTGGCAAGGGGTATGTAAGGCGAGGATGAGGTCAGTCAAGTAACAATCGACCGCCACCTTAGTGCGCCAATCCTGTGGCATTCTTTTCCGCATCAGGCTAGAGACATCTCCCGCAAACGAGCACTGCCTGGCCTGACAGTTATCCCCCGAGTGCCCCGCTAAATTCCCCGCCTCATACATCAAGAGGTGGGTTTACATGCCGCTCATTCAGAAACAACTCGTACTCGCCATCACCCTCGCGCTGGGGGCCACCTGCGCTCAATACGCACAGGCACGGGGCGACATGGAGCCAGACAGCGAATGGTTCGATCCGCTCGCGGAGCACAGCGAGAAAAGCCCTTATGAACCGGCCCTGCCCGCGCCCGATGACTTCTACTTCGCTGACCATGCCACCAGCCGCAATGGCCTGAGCGTCGCCCGTGTGCTCGACGCCGCGGTGGATGACCTGCTGGCGTCGGACGAACTGAACGAGTGGGAAAAATACCGACTTGAGCAATACGGCGAGTACCTGGGCAGCCTGGAGCCAGGGCGATTGGGTGCGGTGCTGGAGCAATTGGCGGGTAGTCAGAACGCCAACCTGGGCAGTGCCACCCAAAACAGCATGAAACAATTGAACGCCAGCCTGCTGTCGGCAGTACGTCAGCTGGATAACGACACCGACGAGGGCAGCCGTGTATGGCTCCAAGCCTTGGGCGGCGCCGGCACGCTGGATGCTCAACACGCAAGCGTTGGTTTGAAACAACGCAGCCAAGGCTTGCTGCTGGGCGCCGACTGGTCGGCCGACAACGCATGGCGGCTCGGCGTGGTGGGCGGCAAGTCGGGCAGTGACCTGAGCGCCAAACGTTTCAAAGGCGAACTGGACAGCTGGCATCTGGGCGCTTATGCGGTGCGTCAGGACGGGCCGCTGGCACTGCGTCTGGGTGCGCTCTACAGCAGGCATAGCGGGCAGAATCAACGCAATGTCGATTTCGACTTCATCAATTACCGCGAACACCTCACGGGCAAGTACAAAGCGCGCAGCCAAAATTCCTTCGCCGAACTGGGCTATCAGTTCCACACCGGTGGCTTACGCGCCGAGCCCTTTGCCGCACTGGGTTTCCAGCGTTATCAGCGCGATCGCTTTGTGGAGAAAGGTGGCTATAGCGCATTGGATGTCGGTGCACAGACCCAGCAAAACCTCAGCAGTACCTTCGGTCTACGCGTGACCCGCGACGTTGCATTGGGCAACCAAATGACGCTCAAACCGCACCTGAGCACCAGCTGGAAACATCTGTATGGCGACATCGGCAGCCGGGTGCGCCAGTCCTTCGCCTGGGAAAAACGCGAGGACTTCGACAGCTCCTTCACCATCGGCGGCACCTCACTGGACCGTAACAGCCTGGCGCTGCGTACCGGCCTGGACATGGCGCTGTCGGACACACACAGCGTGGGCCTGACCTATTCCGCCGAGTTCGGCAGCCACAGCCGCAACCAAGGGGTGATGGGCCAGTGGGCGATAGCGTTCTGAGCCATGAGGTAGCCTGATCATCAGGCAAAAAAAAGGGGAGCACCTGCCCCCCCGAGGATTAAACGGTCGTGTCGAAGGCTGGATCAGCCTTCGATTTCAATCAGGATTTCGCCAGGGTTCACCCGGTCGCCCTTGGCCACATGAACGGCGGTCACCTTGCCGGCAATCGCAGCCTGCACTTCGGTTTCCATTTTCATCGCTTCGGTGATCAGCACGGCCTGGCCGGCCTTGACCACGTCGCCTTCCTTGACCAGCACATCGACGATATTGCCCGGCATCGCCGTGCTGACATGCCCCGGCTCGCTGGCCTGCTTGCGCTTGCTGCTGCCACCGCCGACGAATTCGTTGAGCGGTTCGAACACCACTTCTTCCGGCATGCCGTCGATGGACAGGTAGAAATGGCGCTTGCCTTCGGCTTTCACACCGACACCGGTGATGTCCACGCGGTAGCTTTCGCCGTGCACGTCGATGACGAACTCGGTCGGCACGCCTTCACCACCGGCACGGGCCACACCGCCGGCTTCAGGGATAGGCAGCAGTACCTCAGGTGTCAGGGTGCCGGCGTCGCGTTCCTCGAGGAACTTGCGCCCGATGTCCGGGAACATGGCGTAGGTCAGCACGTCTTCTTCGGACTTGGCCAAGGCGCCGATTTCGCCGCGCAGCTTGGTCATCTCCGGCTTGAGCAGGTCGGCTGGGCGCACGTCGATCACTTCTTCGCTGCCGATGGCCTGGCGACGCAACTTCTCGTTCACCGTGCCCGGCGCCTTGCCGTAGCCGCCTTGCAGGTACAGCTTCACTTCGTTGGTGATGGTCTTGTAGCGCTCACCGGCCAGCACGTTGAAGAACGCCTGGGTGCCGACGATCTGCGAAGTCGGGGTCACCAGCGGCGGGAAGCCGAGGTCTTCACGCACCCGTGGAATTTCAGCCAGCACTTCGCTCATACGGTTCAGAGCGCCCTGCTCTTTCAACTGGTTGGCCAGGTTGGAAATCATGCCACCCGGCACCTGGTTGACTTGCACACGGGTGTCGACGGCGGTGAATTCGCTTTCGAACTGGTGGTACTTCTTGCGCACGGCATAGAAGTACAGGCCGATCTCTTGCAGCAGTTCCAGGTCGAGGCCGGTGTCGAATTCGCTGCCCTTGAGGGCGGCGACCATCGACTCGGTGCCCGGGTGGCTGGTGCCCCAGGCGAAGCTGGAGATTGCGGTGTCGATATGGTCGGCCCCGTTTTCGATCGCCTTGAGTTGGCACATCGCGGCCAAGCCGGCGGTGTCGTGGGAGTGGATAAAGATCGGCAGGCTCTGCTCGGCTTTCAGCGCCTTGACCAGTTCACCGGTGGCGTACGGGGTCAGCAGGCCGGCCATGTCCTTGATCGCGATCGAGTCGCACCCCATGGATTCCAGCTGCTTGGCCTGGGCCACGAAGGCCTCGACGGTGTGCACCGGGCTGGTGGTGTAGGCGATGGTGCCCTGGGCATGCTTGCCGGCGGCTTTGACCGCTTCGATGGCCACACGCAGGTTACGCACGTCGTTCATGGCGTCGAAGATGCGGAACACATCGATGCCATTCACCGCGGCCTTGGCTACAAAGGCCTTGACCACATCGTCGCTGTAATGGCGGTAGCCCAGCAGGTTCTGGCCGCGCAGGAGCATTTGCAGGCGCGTGTTAGGCAACGCGGCACGCAGTTTGCGCAGGCGCTCCCACGGGTCTTCCTTGAGGAAGCGTACGCAGGCGTCGAAGGTCGCGCCGCCCCAGACTTCCAGGGACCAGTAGCCGACTTTGTCGAGCTTGTCGCAGATCGGCAGCATGTCGTCGGTGCGCATGCGGGTCGCCAGCAACGATTGGTGGGCGTCGCGCAGGATGGTGTCGGTTACGAAGATTTTTTTAGTCATTGGAATGTTCCTCACAGGCCTGCGTGGGCGGCGATGGCGGCGGCGATGGCCAGGGCCAGCTCTTCGGGTTTGCGCTTGATCGAGTAGTTGGTCAGCTCAGGGTGGCTTTCCACAAAACTGGTGTTGAACTGGCCGCTGCGGAATTCCGGGTTACGCAGGATTTCCTGGTAGTAGGCGGCGGTGGTCTTCACGCCTTGCAGGCGCATGTCGTCCAGGGCACGCAGGCCGCGGTCCATGGCTTCTTCCCAGGTCAACGCCCAGACCACCAGCTTCAGGCACATGGAGTCGTAGAACGGCGGGATGGTGTAGCCGGTGTAGATCGCCGTGTCGGTACGCACGCCGGGGCCGCCGGGCGCGTAGTAACGGGTGATCTTGCCGAAGCTTGGGAGGAAGTTGTTCTTCGGGTCTTCGGCGTTGATGCGGAACTGCAACGCAAAGCCACGGTGCTGGATGTCTTCCTGTTTCACCGACAACGGCAGGCCCGAGGCGATGCGGATCTGCTCGCGGACAATGTCGATCCCGGTGATTTCTTCGGTGATGGTGTGTTCCACCTGCACCCGGGTGTTCATCTCCATGAAGTACACCTCGCCCTCGGCGAGCAGGAACTCCACGGTGCCGGCGTTCTCGTAGCCCACGGCCTTGGCCGCACGCACCGAGAGGTCGCCGATGTAGGCGCGCTGTTCCGGGGTGAGCTGCGGGCTCGGAGCGATTTCGATGAGCTTCTGGTTACGGCGCTGGATCGAACAGTCGCGCTCGAACAGATGCACCACGTTGCCGAAGCTGTCACCGAGGATCTGCGCCTCGATATGCTTGGGATTGACGATGCATTTTTCCAGGAACACTTCCGCCGAACCGAACGCCTTGGTGGCTTCGGAGATCACGCGGGGGAAGGCTTGTTCGAGTTCTTCGCGGCTGTTGCAACGGCGGATACCGCGACCGCCACCACCGGAGGTGGCCTTGAGCATCACCGGGTAACCAATGCGGTCGCCTTCGGTGAGGGCCTCGGTGATGTCGGCGACGTTGCCTTCGGTGCCGGGCGTGACCGGCACACCGGCCTTGATCATGCTGCGGCGGGCTTCGGTCTTGTCGCCCATGCGGCGAATCACTTCAGCCGAAGGGCCGATGAATTTGATTCCACGTTCGGCGCAGATGTCTGCCAGCTCGGCGTTTTCCGACAGGAAGCCGTAGCCGGGGTGCAGCGCATCGCAACCGGTTTCCACCGCCAGGTTCACCAGCTTGCGCGGGTTCAGGTAGCCGGCCAGCGGCTCGGCGCCAATGCTGTGGGCTTCGTCGGCACGCTTGACGTGCAACGCGTGGCGGTCGGCGTCCGAGTAAACCGCGACCGAGCGAATGCCCATCTCGGCGCAGGCACGCACGATTCGTACGGCAATTTCACCACGGTTGGCGATCAGGATCTTTTTTATCACTTGGAAATTCCCTTGAGCCGATTGCTGCGTTCTTCGACCCGCTGGAGCCGGGTCGGCGCGTGACTAAATGTTTCAAGCCAGTCGCAGCCACACACTAAGCCCGTGGAGGGATTAACAAAAATCAATAATTATTGGGTCGCTCATAAGTAAAGACTTATAGTTGGCCGGTCGACCTGGGGCGAGAGGATTTAAATAATGCGTAAGTCACTGATGCGTATGACATTGCGTCAATTGCAGATCTTCAATGAAGTGTGCGATTTGCGCTCCTACAGCCGCGCGGCCGAGGAAATGTCTCTCACCCAACCCGCCGTGAGCCTGCAAATTCGCCAGCTCGAAGAGCTGGTCGGCCAGCCGCTGTTCGATTATGTCGGCAAGAAGCTCTACATGACCGAGGCGGCCGAAGCCCTGCAACGGGCCAGCCGGGATATTTTCGGGCGCCTGGAAAACCTCGATATGCAGCTGTCGGACATGCAAGGCTCGTTGCAGGGCCAGCTGAAGCTCGCGATTGAATCCAGCGCCAAGTACTTCGTGCCGCACCTGTTTGCCGCGTTCAAACGCCAGCATCCCGAGGTGCAACTGCACCTGACCGTGGTCAACCGCGCCCAGGTGATCCGCCGCCTCTCCGACAACCGTGACGACCTGGTGATCATGTCCATGGTGCCCCAGGACATGGGCCTGGAATTCCTGCCATTCCTCAACAACCCGATCGTGGCCGTGGCACCCCCCGATCATCCTTTGAGCCTGCAAGGGCCGCTGCGTTTGCAGGACCTGGAACCCTACACGCTGTTGCTGCGCGAACCAGGCTCCGGCACGCGACTGGCCTGCGAGGAGTATTTCAAGGAGAAACGCGTGCACTTCACCCAGACGGTGGAAGTGGCCTCTGCCGAAGCGCAACGTGAATGCGTGTGTGCCGGGCTGGGCGTGGCCTTGCTGACGCGCCACGCGGTCAACATGGAACTGGCCACCGGCGGGCTCAAGGAGCTGCCGGTGGAAGAACTGCCGCTGTACCGCAGTTGGTGCCTGGTGCAGGCCAAGGCCAAGCGCCTGTCACCGGTGGCCCATGCGTTCCTGGGCTTTATCCGCAGCGAACGGGTGCAGATCAGCGCGTTGGCTGAACGTTTCGCTGGGCAGCCGCGGGTGCCTGCCAGTGGAGTTCCGGGTAGTCACTGATGCTCTGCTGCAGCTGGCGCTGGTCGCAGCGGTCTTCGATTGCGCGACGGAACGCCATGCGGCGCTGGTCTTCCTGTTGACGACGGGTCTTGACGGAGCTGTTGCTGTCTTCGTAGGGCCGGGCCATTTGGAGTCTCCCAATGCGAGTACGGGGAGTACAGGATGGGTTGTAGCGATGACGGTTTAACGGCGCGGGGGTTACAGGACGATGAATCTTCCGAATAGGTAGACAATCCAAATGTGGGAGGGGGCTTGCTCCCGATTACGGTACATCAGCCGATTTCTCTTTGACTGATCCACTGCTATCGGGAGCAAGCCCCCTCCCACACTTTGAGCGTGTATGGCCCTGGATCAGTCGTCGAGGGCTTTGACGGACTTGGGCGACAACCGCAGGCTGCGCAAGCTGCGCTTGACGCTCTTGAGGTGGTTGACCAGGCTCGGGCCCCGCGCCATGGCCACGCCCATGGCCAGCACGTCGATCACCACCAGGTGCGCGATACGCGACGTCAGCGGGGTGTAGATCTCGGTGTCTTCGTGCACATCGATCGCCAGGTTGACCGTGGACAGCTCCGCCAACGGCGTCTGGCTCGGGCACAAGGTAATCAATGTCGCGCCGCTTTCACGCACCAGGTTGGCCGTGATCAGCAGGTCTTTGGAGCGGCCCGACTGGGAAATGCAGATCGCCACGTCGGTCGGCTTCAAGGTCACCGCCGACATCGCCTGCATGTGCGGGTCGCTGTAGGCCGCGGCGGTGAGCAGCAGGCGGAAGAACTTGTGCTGGGCATCGGCCGCCACGGCACCGGAAGCACCGAACCCGTAGAACTCGACACGCTGGGCCTGGGACATGGCAGTCACGGCCTTTTGCAGCTCCACCGGGTCAAGCTTCTCGCGCACCTCCATAAGCGTGTGCAGGGTGGTGTCGAAGATTTTCAGGCTGTAGTCGGCGACGGAATCGTCTTCGTGGATCGCAAACTGGCCGAAGCTCGCGCCGGCGGCCAGGCTCTGGGCCAGCTTGAGCTTCAAGTCCTGGAACCCGGAGCAACCGATGGCGCGGCAGAAGCGCACGATGGTCGGCTCGCTGATGCCCACGCTGTGGGCAAGGTCGGCCATGGAACTGTGCATCACGGCCGCAGGGTCAAGCAGCACGTGATCGGCAACCTTGAGTTCCGATTTGCGTAACAGGTGGCGCGACTGGGCGATATGTTGCAACAGGTTCAAAGGGCAGGACTCTTGTTATTGGCAGGGCCAGGGATGTAGCAAGCTTGTAGTTATACTACAAGAATTGCCGTTTTGCCCGCCCGATGCATCACTAAATCGCCCTGATGCCCTTTGAATCAGCGGGCAGCTGCCTTGTAGCCATATGGGCGTGCGGACTGTCTTCAGGGAAAATCTGCATTGTTGCGTAACAAATCTGCCAGCCCTTCGGCCTCCATCGGCCGACTGATCAGGTAGCCCTGCACCTCATCGCATCGTTCTGTACGCAGGAAATCCAGCTGCTGCTGATCTTCCACACCTTCGGCCACCACCTTGAGCGCCAGACCGTGAGCCATCGCAATGATCGCTCGGGTAATGGCGGCGTCTTCCCGTCCCTGGCCGAGGCCGCGGATAAAGGTCTGGTCGATCTTCACGTAGTCCACAGGGATACGCTTGAGGTAACTGAGGGATGAATAGCCGGTGCCAAAGTCGTCGATGGCCAGCTTCACGCCCAGGTCACGCAGCTGCTGGAAGGTCGCAATGATGTGTTCAACACTGTCGAGCAACTGGCTCTCGGTCAGTTCCAGTTCGAGGTATTGCGGGTCCAGGCCGGTTTCTTCCAATACCTGGCGCACCAGGCTGACCAGCTTGCCCTGGCGCAACTGGTGCACCGAGAGGTTCACCGACACGCGGATCGGTGCCAGCCCCTGGCGCTGCCACTCACAGGCCTGCCAGCACGCCTGGCGCAGCACGAATTCGCCCAGCGGTACGATCAGGCCCGTTTCTTCGGCCAGGCCGATAAAGTCGCCTGGCGGCACCATGCCCCATTGTGGGTGCTCCCAGCGGATCAGCGCTTCGGCAGCGTTAAGCTTGCCGGTGGCCAGGCACAGTTTCGGCTGGTAGAACACCGTGAGCTGACGCTCATCGATGGCTTTGCGCAGATGGTTTTCCAGCTGCAAACGCTCCAGGGTGCTGGCTTGCAGGCTGTCGGTGTAGAACTGGAAGTTATTGCCACCCAGGTGCTTGGCGTGCTGCATGGCCATGTTCGATTGACTGACCAGCGCAGAAATTTCCCGCGCGTTATCCGGCAACAGGCTGATGCCCATCGACGCACTCACCACCAACTCATGCCCTTCTACCGTCACCGGAACCCGCAGCTTGGCCAGCAGCCGCGTGGCCACCCGTGCCAGGCTCGACAGGTTGCCGTAGGCGTCGAACAGCACGGCGAACTCATCGCCGGACAAACGCGCGATGGTGTCGGCCTCGGGCAAGGCATTGATCAACCGACGGGCCATCTTTTGCAGCAACTGGTCGGCCACTTCATGGCCCAGGCTGTCATTGAGCAACTTGAAGCGGTCGAGGTTGATATGCAGCAACGCCAGGCTGCGCCCGCCTTGGCGTACACGCTGATGGGCCTCGCGCAGCCGTTCGCGGAACAGCGAGCGGTTGGCCAGGCCGGTCAACTCATCGTAGTGGGTGAGGTAGCGCATGCGCTCCTCGGATTCGCGCCGCGCTGACAGATCGGCGAAGAAGCCCACGATATGGCTGACCTTTCCCCGAACATCACGCACTACATTCAGTTGCAGCCACTGCGGGTACAACTCGCCGTTCTTGCGTGTTTCCACCAGCTCGCCCTGCCAGGTGCCATGGCTGAGCAAGGCTTGGCGGATGACCGGGAAGTGGCGCCGGGCATCGCGGCTGCTGGGCAGCTCGACGACATTGCGACCGAGCATATCGTCGATTTCAAACCCGGTGACACGGCTGAAAGCCTGGTTGACCGCGATCAGCGCGTAGTCCGGGTCAAGGATCACGATGCCTTCGCTGGCTGCCTCGAATACGGTCGAGGCCAACCGCTGCTGCTCTTCCAGGGCCTTGCCGGCGCTGATGTCGCGGCGGGTGCCGAGCATTCGAATCACTCGCCCGCTGGGTGCACGCTCCACGGCGCGCCCGCGGTCTTCGATCCACACCCAGTGGCCATCGCCATGGCGCACGCGGTATTCCACCTGGTAATCCTCAGTGCGCCCCTTGAGGTGCTCCACCAGTGCCCGCTTGAGCAGCGGCAGGTCGTCGGGGTGCAGGCGCGGCTTGAGGTGGCCGAGCATGGCCGTGACGTACTCGGGCTCGAGGCCGAACAGCTCTTTGAGCTGGGTGTGGTGAACCTCATCGGTTTGCAGGTTCCAGTCCCACAGGCCCAGCTCACTGGCTTGCAGGGCCATGGCCAGGCGCGCCTCGCTTTTATTCAGGGCCAGGCTGGCGGCGTCCAGTTCCTGGCTGCGTTGCGCCACGCGGTCCTGCAGGCCGATTTGCGCATCCCGCAACTCCTGCTCGACCTGACGCCGCTGCTCGACTTCGCGCACCAGATCCTGATTCAGTTGCTCGCTGCGTTGCTGCGCCTGCTGCAGATGCTCGATCAATGCCTGGTTCTGGAAGCGCCGCAACAGCCCACGCTGGATCAGGCGGTTGACCTGCCACGCCACCACGCTCAGGGAGGCCAGCAGGATCAGGCCGAGCACACCCCAGCCCTGTTGCTGCGGCGCCCCATTCCAGAACAGATAGGCAATGGCCGGCACCAGGCACGGCAAGGCAAAGGACAGGAACGCCGGCAGGCTCACGGCGTAGGCGACACTGGCTGACAGCGTCGCCGCCCCGATCAGGCCGAACACCCAGGCCTGTTGGATAAAGCTGTCCACCGGCACCAGGGCAATGGCCGCGGTGGCCAGGGTCAGGCCACTGACCGCCGAGCCGAGCATGAACATGCGCCGCCAGATCGGTTGGGCCTGGCGGCTGGGCATGGCCGAATCAAAGGCCGCCACCTGGATCACGCGCATGGCCACCAGGGCCAGCAGCCACACCAGCCAGATGCTGTCGAGCAGGTATTGCTTGGGGTTCCACAGCAGCCAGGCGCAGACCAGGCCGTTGACCAGCATTAATAAGGTGGGCAGCAACGAGCCCTGATAGAGGAGGCGTGTGCGCTCGACCGCCATCTCGGTGGCGTAATGTTTACGGATAACCTGCGCGGGCGCCGCCGATGGGCCAAGCAGGTCGGTACTGAGAGTCATAGGCAGTGTTCTTATAATGGTGAGCCCGAAACGTCGACGGAGCATACACAAGCAAGCGCTTCGGCCAAACTGCTCCAGATCATAAAAATCATCCTGTGATCAGCCGCAAACCTTGGTGCCAGACCCCTCGGGCGAGGCACTGCGCGGGCTGTGGCCCATGACTTACCGGTCATCAGCCTTGCCGGAATGTTTGCCCCTGCAGGATCACGCGGGAGGTTTTGCATCGACCACCCGGCATTGGGATTTGCCCGAGCCCCCTTAGGCCCATAGAATGCGTCGATGCGCGATGATCTCTCTCTTTTGCTGAACTCCCTCAACGATGCCCAACGCCAGGCCGTAGCGGCCCCCGTTGGCCGTCAGTTGGTCCTGGCCGGTGCTGGCTCCGGTAAAACCCGAGTGCTGGTGCACCGTATCGCCTGGTTGATCCAGGTCGAGAACGCGTCCCCGCATTCCATCCTGTCGGTGACCTTCACCAACAAGGCCGCTGCCGAGATGCGCCACCGCATCGAGCAGTTGATGGGCATCAGCCCGGCCGGCATGTGGGTGGGCACCTTCCACGGCCTGGCGCACCGTCTGTTGCGGGCACACTGGCAGGAAGCGGGCCTGGCCCAGACCTTCCAGATCCTCGACAGCGATGACCAGCAACGCCTGGTCAAGCGAGTGATCCGCGAACTGGGTCTCGACGAACAGCGCTGGCCGGCGCGCCAGGCCCAGTGGTTTATCAACGGCCAGAAAGACGAAGGCCTGCGCCCGCAGCATATCCAGGCCAGCGGCGATTTGTTCCTGGCCACCATGCGCAGCATTTATGAAGCCTACGAGGCCGCCTGCGCCCGCGCCGGCGTCATCGACTTCTCCGAGCTGCTGCTGCGCGCCCTCGACCTGTGGCGCGACAATCCGGGTTTGCTGGCCCATTACCAGAAACGCTTCCGTCACATTCTGGTGGACGAGTTCCAGGACACCAACGCCGTGCAGTACGCCTGGTTGCGTCTGCTGGCCAAGGGCGGCGACAGCCTGATGGTGGTGGGCGACGACGA
Organism: Pseudomonas sp. S3E12; assembly: GCF_001702295.1. Lineage (NCBI taxonomy): Bacteria > Pseudomonadati > Pseudomonadota > Gammaproteobacteria > Pseudomonadales > Pseudomonadaceae > Pseudomonas > Pseudomonas sp. S3E12. The sequence goes on along the minus strand of NZ_MBDT01000002.1, from coordinate 195,370 downwards.
CCAGTCGATCTACGGCTGGCGTGGCGCGAAAATCGAGAACATCTACCAGTATTCCGAGGATTTCCCGGACGCGGTCACCATCCGCCTGGAGCAGAACTACCGCTCCACCGCCGGCATCCTAAAGGCCGCCAACGCCTTGATCGCCAACAACACCGGGCGCCTGGGCAAAGAGCTGTGGACCGACGGCGGCGAAGGCGAGGCGATCAACCTGTATGCCGCGTTCAACGAGCACGATGAAGCGCGCTACGTGGTGGAAACCATCGAAAGCGCACTGAAAACCGGCCTTGCCCGTAGCGATATCGCGATTCTGTACCGTTCCAACGCCCAATCGCGGGTGCTGGAAGAAGCCTTGCTGCGCGAGCGCATCCCGTACCGCATTTATGGTGGCCAGCGCTTCTTCGAGCGTGCGGAAATCAAGAACGCCATGGCTTACCTGCGTTTGCTCGAAGGCCGTGGCAACGACGCGGCACTGGAGCGGGTGATCAATATCCCGGCCCGTGGCATCGGCGAGAAAACCGTCGAGGCGATTCGCGACCACGCGCGCCATGCCGATGTGTCGATGTGGGAGTCCATGCGCCTGCTGATCGCCAATAAAGGCCTGACCGGCCGTGCCGCCGGGGCGTTGGGGGTGTTTGTCGAGTTGATCGAGAACCTCGCGGCCAAGTGTTCGGAAATGCCCCTGCACTTGATGACCCAGACGGTGATCGAGCAATCCGGGCTGATTGCCTATCACGAAGCGGAAAAAGGCGAGAAAGGCCAGGCCCGGGTAGAAAACCTCGAGGAACTGGTCAGCGCCGCCCGCGCGTTCGAAAACACCGAGGAAGACGAAGAGCTGACCCCGCTCGCCGCCTTCCTCGGCCATGCATCCCTGGAAGCCGGCGACACCCAGGCCGATGAGCATGAAGACAGCATCCAGTTGATGACCTTGCACAGCGCCAAGGGCCTGGAGTTTCCGTATGTGTTCCTGGTGGGCATGGAAGAAGGCCTGTTCCCCCACAAGATGAGCCTGGAAGAGCCCGGCCGTCTTGAAGAGGAACGCCGCCTGGCCTATGTGGGCATCACCCGCGCAATGCAGAACCTGGTGATGACCTACGCCGAGACCCGACGCCTGTACGGTAGCGAGACCTACAACAAGGTGTCGCGCTTCGTACGTGAAGTGCCGAAGGGACTGATCCAGGAAGTGCGCCTGTCCAACAGCGTCAGCCGCCCGTTCGGCGGGGGCCAGCAGCAGAACTCCAGCAGCATGTTCGCCGGTTCCGAGATTCCGGAAACCCCATTCAGCCTGGGCCAGCAGGTCAGGCATGCGATCTTCGGCGAAGGCGTGATCCTCAACTTCGAAGGCGCCGGTGCCCAGGCACGGGTACAGGTGAACTTCGCCGAAGGCAGCAAATGGCTGATGATGGGCTACGCGAAGCTCGAAGCTGTCTGAAACATTTGCCTACATGAAGGTTATTGGCCCGCCCTTGTTTTTAACGAGCGCGGGCCAATATCTGTAATACGTCCTACAGACCATTCTGTTTCGGTCTTACGCAAAAGCCCGAAACATTATGTCGCTAGCCACTGTCACTACACCTGTGCAACATGGCGCGCGTGCAATCCACAAATGGGAATTCCCTTTATGAAACGTTTTCTTAGCATCGCCATGGCGTTGTGCATCGGCCTGACGATGAGCCTCGACGCCAACGCCAAACGCTTCGGTGGCGGCAAAAGCTCGGGCGCGGCGCCGACTCACCAGACCAGCCAAATGGCTCCATCCGCCGGTGCCGGCGGTGCTGCCGCTACCGCAGGCGCAGCCGGTGCTGCCGGCGCCGCTGCCAAGGCCGGCGGTGCTTCGCGCTGGTTGGGCCCTCTGGCCGGTATCGCGGCCGGTGGCCTGCTCGCTTCCATGTTCATGGGCGGCGGCTTCCAGGGCATGCAGATCTTCGACATCCTGATCATGGCGGTCATCGCCTTCCTGGTCTTCCGTTTCATCGCCGCCCGTCGCCGCAAGCAGCAGGAGCAGATGGCTCCGGCCGGCGCGCCGATGCAGCGTGAAGTGTTCGAGCAGAAGCCAGCCATGGGTTCGATCTTCGGTGGTTCGGCAGCGCCTGCCGCAGCCCGACCGGTGATCAACGCACCGGCGTGGTTCAACGAGGAACGTTTCGTCGAAGCGGCCCGCAGCCACTTCCAGTCCCTGCAGCAGCACTGGGACGCCAACGAAATGGACAAGATCTCCGAGTTCGTGACCCCGCAACTGCTGGAGTTCCTCAAGCGCGAACGCGCCGACCTGGGCGACGGCTTCCAGTCGACCTATATCGACGACCTGCACGTGCAACTGGAAGGTGTGGATGATCGCGCCGACAAGACCATCGCAACGTTGACCTTCAGTGGCGTGTCGAAGACTTCGCGTTTCGACCAGGGTGAAGCGTTCAGCGAAAGCTGGAACATGGAACGTGCCCAGGGCGACAACCAGCCATGGCTGGTCGCCGGTATCCGCCAGAACGGCTGATACCCACGCGCTTGAGCAAGTCGTAACAAAACCCCGGACCTGTCCGGGGTTTTCTATTTCACGGTTGCACTTATGGCGAGCTACTGTATAAAACGCCCCTATAAACCGCGCCATCAGCAAGAGGATCCCGGCCGTGGAAGAAATCATCGAACAATTGCGTGAAGCCAATGAACCGGTTCCGGTTCCTCTGGAGTTGCCTGACGAAGATCAACTGGTGGAAATCGAGGAACAGCTGTTCATCGACATCCCGTTTGTCTTTCGTGAATTCCTGCTGACCGTCAGCGATGTGGTGTACGGCAGCCTGGAGCCGGTGACCGTCACCGACCCGCAATCCCACACCTACCTGCCGGACGTGGCTGCCAACGCCTGGGATGCCGGTGTTGACCGCAGCATGATCCCGATCTGCCAGGACGGTGACGATTACTACTGCGTCGAAGAAGACGGCACCGTGGTGCTATGGTCCGGCGAAGAAGAACTCGTCACCGAAGAGACCTGGGAATCGGTGTGGCACTGGGCGCGGGACGTCTGGCTGGAAAGCTGACACCTGACCCCCGTGGCGAACGGGCTTGCGGTGGTGAGCGGGCTTGTCCCGCGCCGGGCCGCGTAGCGGCCCCACTAGTGCTCCGGCGTATCCTTATGGTTATCCAGCGTCTCCAGCAAGGCGACCTGCATCCGCGTATGCACACGGATGAACCATCGCCAGAGCACGGCCGCCACCGCCGCCGTGACCACGGCAATCAGCACCAGCAACTTGTTGGTCGGCAGAATACTGGCCGACAAGGCTGCCAATAGCACAAAGATCACCAGCAGCGACAAAATCGGGATCAGCTCCGCAATCACCCGTCGCACACGCTGGGTATGTCGCCCGGCCATTTCCGGCTTCACGCTCATCTCCGCCAGCAACATCGACAGCGCCTTGAGCTTGCGGTACGCCGCGATCAGGAACGGCAGCGACAACAGCAAGGCCCCACCCCAGATCAACGCCTTCTGCCAGCTTGGATCACTGATCCAACCTTCCAGATACCCACCAATGCGCACCGCGAAAAAGCTTCCAGCGAAGAAAATCGCGATCACCAGCGCCAGGTTCACGCCCACCTGCAGGATGATCTTGCGGATCATCGACGCCAGCATGGCGCCCTCGCCTTGCGGCTGAATACTGCGCAACCATTCGCCGTACATGCCGAACACCCGGCTCAGACGCTTGGGCATCACCGCAGCGATCTTCAATGACAAGGGGTCGGCGCCGCGAATCAAGTACGGCGTGAGCAGCGTCGTAATCGCCGAAACCGCCACCGCTACCGGATACAGGAAGTCGCTGGTCACCTGCAAGGTCATGCCCAGCGCGGCGATAATGAAGGAAAATTCGCCAATTTGTGACAGCCCCATGCCTACGCGCAGTGAGGTACGGCCGTCATTGCCGGCGATAAAGGCACCCAGGCCGCAGGACAGCATCTTGCCCAGCACCACGGCCACGGTGATCACCGCGATCGGCCAGGCGTATTGCAGGAGGATCTGCGGGTCGATCATCAAGCCGATCGCCACGAAGAAGATCGCGCTGAACATGTCGCGAACCGGCTCGATCAGGCGCTCGATCTTAACCAATTGCCGGGATTCGGCCATGATCGCACCGATAAGAAACGCCCCCAGCACCATGCTGTACTCCAGCTTGACCACCAGCAGGCAAAAACCGAAACACAGGCCCAGTACGGTGATCAGCAGCATTTCGTTGCTTTCGAATTTGGCCACGTAGGCCAACAGGCGCGGCACCAGCAAAATACCGATGACCAACGCGACAATCATGAACAGCGAGAGCTTGCCGACCGTGGAGAACACCTCGCCGGAACTCACCGTACCGCTGACGGCGATGCTCGAGAGCAAGGCGATGATGCCGATGCCGAGGATGTCTTCCACAATCAGCACGCCAAAAATAAGTTGGGCGAAGCGCTGGTTTTTCATCTTCAGGTCATTGAGTGCCTTCACGATGATGGTAGTGGAGGAAATCGCCAGGATCGCGCCGAGGAACAGCGAGTCCATGGTGTTCCAGTCGAACCAGCGGCCAATCTCGTAGCCGATCCAGATCATCAGGATGATTTCCAGGAAGGCCGCGATAAACGCCGTGGCCCCCACCTTGAACAGCTTGCGCAGGCTGAACTCCAGGCCCAGACAGAACATCAGGAAGATCACCCCCAGCTCGGCGAGGGTCTTGATGGTGTCTTCGTCGTGGATCAGTCCGAACGGCGGAGTGTGCGGGCCAATGATGAAGCCGGCGACGATGTACCCCAGCACTACGGGTTGCTTGAGGCGGTGAAACAGGACGGTGACCACCCCTGCCACCAGCATGATCACGGCCAAGTCCTGGATAAAGCTGATGGCGTGCATGGCGAGGGGCTCCTTGAGGGTACTGGCGCTTTTCCCACTTCCGCACGCGCCTTTGAAAGATCGCAAAGTGCGGAAGGAAAAGTCTGCCTTGATCGTAAGAAATGCCCTGAGATGGGCTTTTGAAGGTTAACACCGCGACTTCCGCCGGAAAGCCGGTGCAATATATGGAAACAGATCGGTGAACGCGTGACGGCAAGCCGCCCACCGGCGTCCCGTAAGGGATGGCGCTGCAAAGATCCCAGCACCCGCAGAGGTGCCCCCCAACCAATGCCTACAACCCGTGAGTGTGCTATGGAACCCGGAAACGCCCAGCTGTCGATGACGGTATTGATGACCCCTGACATGGCCAACTTCTCAGGCAATGTCCACGGCGGCACCTTGCTCAAGTACCTCGACGAAGTGGCCTACGCCTGTGCGAGCCGTTATGCCGGTCGCTATGTGGTGACGCTGTCGGTGGATCAGGTGATTTTTCGCGAGCCGATCCATGTCGGCGAGCTGGTGACATTCCTTGCATCGGTCAACTACACCGGCAATACGTCGATGGAAGTGGGCATCAAGGTGGTGACCGAGAACATCCGCGAGCGCTCGGTGCGTCATACCAACAGCTGCTTCTTCACCATGGTGGCCGTGGACGACCAGCGTAAACCCGCTGCCGTGCCACCGCTGCAGCCCCATAACAGTGAAGACAAGCGCCGGTTCGTGCAGGCCCAGCAGCGCCGGCAGATCCGCCAGGAGCTTGAGAAGCGCTACCAGGAAATCAAGGCTGACGCGCTGTAAGTCCAACCAAAAAATGGGGGAGGTTTGCCCCCCTCTCACATTGGGTTCTGTGTACTTACAGGCTGATCGGCGTCGCCTCGAAACGTACGCGAGGATGGGCGATGCGGTCCTGGGCGCGGACGAGTTCCAGCTCGTAGCTGGCGCAGGCCTGGGTTTCCAGCAGCACTTCGTGCACCGCCGCGGCCGTGAACTCAAAAGCCGCCAACAGGCTGTCGCCCAACAACACCCGAGCCAGGAACAACCCCGACGTCAGATCACCCACGCCCACCGGCTGGCGCGGGAACGCCAGCAGCGGCCGACGCAGGTGCCAGCTGCCCTCGGCAGTTACCAGCAGCATCTCGAAACCATCCGGCAACTTGCCCGGGTAATCCAGGTGCTTGACCAGCACCGCCTTCGGGCCACGGGCCAGCAATGCCTTGGCCATGCCCAGGCAGTCGAACAGCGATTGCGGCTTGCGCCCGGCAAAGCTGTCCAGTTCCAGTTGGTTGGGGCACAGGAAGTCGGCCATGGCCGCCGCTTCATCCAGCAGGAAATCGCTGACCTCCTGCGGCACGATGCAGCCCTTTTCCGGATGGCCCATCACCGGGTCGCACAGGTACAGGGCCTTGGGGTTGATGGCCTTGATGCGCGCCACACCGGTAAGAATCGCGCGACCCTGATCTGCACTGCCCAGGTAGCCAGACAGGATCGCATCGCAGTTGCCCAGCTCGCCGATGGCGGCAATGCCTTCCACCAGCGCAGGAATCTGCTGCGGCGCCAGCACTTCGCCCGCCCACTGACCATACTGGGTATGGTTGGAGAACTGCACCGTGTTCAGCGGCCAGACGTTCACCCCGACCCGCTGCATGGGGAACACGGCGGCGCTGTTTCCGGCGTGGCCAAAGACCACATGAGACTGGATCGCAAGCAGATGAGGTGTGCGTTTCATGCAGGAGATTTCCGTAAAGCCATTGAAATTCTGGCCGCGCAGTATGCGACTAAACGCAGCCTGTACGACAGACCGACGACACAGTTAAGCTGCTCTCACTTTGTTGGAGTTTTTCGCATGCTGACCCTGGGAAACATCTTCGTGTTGATGCTGCTGGCGACCGGCGCCGCCTGGGTATGGCACAACCACGGCCTGCGAGAGCGGGCGTTGGCGCGGGTCAAGCAGCATTGCGCCAAGCTCGATATCGAATTGCTCGACGGCGCCGTGGCGTTGAAGCGCATCGGTTTTGTGAGGGATGCCAACGGTCGGCGACGTCTGGCGCGTATCTACAATTTCGAGTTCACCGTCACGGGCGAGACCCGTCACAGCGGGACCATCACGCAATTCGGCGCCCACAGTGCGCAGATCGAACTGGCGCCCTACCCGTTCGAGGTCAAGGAAGCACTGCCCAGCGCCAATGTGATCGAGCTGAGCCAATGGCGCCAGGACCACGCCACCAAGAACCGTCAGTAACGGCAGGCGGCCAGTGCGGCCTGCAACGCGGCCACGTCCTGTGGTGCGCTGAAGATCAGTTCGATACGTGAGTCGCGACGCCACTCGCTGGGTTGCCAGGCCAGCGGGCTGTTATCCACAGCATTGGCCGATATCCACCCATCACGGCTGTGGATAACCAGTTTGGCGCGGCGCCACTCAAGGGATGTCAGCCACAGGTGCAGACGCTCGGAATCGAATTGCTGGCTCGGGTGCCAGCGCCAACCGATACTCCAACCGCCCTCCTGGACCTGGCTCAGGCAGATCGGCACTGCTGGATCGCTCCAGACAGCCGGCAATTGAGCCAGCCCCTTGGGCACCACGAAGTTATCCACAGCCGCTTCAGCCTGCGCATTCAAGCCTGGCAGGCTGCCGAGTGGCACGTATGCCTGCTGCGTCCAATAAATGTTGCGATCGGGTAGCTGTCCTTCGACGGCTTCCCGTTGCGCAGCATCCAGCCTCTCATCCTTGTTCAACACCAACAGCCCGGCACTGGCCAACGCTTCCTGCTGCGCCGGCGGCAAGGGTCTGCCCGCCGCCAGCGCCTGGGCGTCCAGCACCAGTACACAGGGCTGAACCGCCAGCACCTGCTGCCACGGCGCTTCGCGCAACTGCTTGAGCAACTGTGCAGGATGGCCAAGGCCCGAGGGTTCGATAAACAACCGATCCGGCTTGGCCTTACGCAGCAACCGGCCCAGGCCTACCTGGAACGGTGCGCCATTCACACAACAGAGGCAGCCACCGGCAACTTCGCCGAGGGCAATGCCGTCGTCACCCAGGGTCAGAAGTGCAGCGTCCAGGCCGATCTGGCCGAACTCGTTGATCAACACCGCCCAGCGCTCGTTGGCCGGGCGTTGGGCAAGCAGGTGCCTGATCAGGCTGGTCTTGCCTGCGCCCAAAGGCCCGGCAATCACGTGGGTGGGAATGTTCTGCAGCATGGGTGCCATCGTTCGGACCGTGTAGAGGGTTTGATCCTACGCGGTTACGCGAGCCAATCCAGCGTCAGAATCAATCGGCGCTCATCCGCTTTCAGCGCCGGGGAGCGATGGATGAGGCCGTGGTTTTCGTTGCCGTGCCATTTGGTGCCTTTGAGCAGGGCCACTTCACCGCACTGGATCTGTTCGATGCGCTCGCTCGGTTCGGCTTCCGGTTGGCTGAGCTTGCGGCGGTCCATCACCCCTTCGCGCAACCACTGGCTGCCGATGCCGGCGTAGGTGGTGATCAGCCGCACCGGCACATGGTCAACGTGAAAACGCGGGCACATGGCTTTATCCAGCAGCCGCAGGCGCACACCGATGCGCTTGGCGCCGAGCAGGCACGCAAAGGCGCTGACCAGCCACGACACATCGGCGATAAACCCTTCGTAGCCTTCAAGATCGCGGCAGCTGGATGCCAGACCGCACAGGTTCGGCTCGGCGTCTTCGCTGTTGAGTTCGATCACCAAGGACTCGGCCAACGGCTCATTGAGCGCCACCAGCAAAGCGCCGAACTCGGCGATATGCAACGGCAATTGGCGCTGCCACAGCGCCAGGTTCACGCCGTCTTCGAGAATATCGGACAGCGCCAGCGGGGTTTCACCGCGGGTCTGACGAACCATCGGGCGCAAGGGGATAAGCGGTGCCAGCATCAGGCGGCCTCTTCATACCAGGGACCAAACGGATCAGCCAGCAGGCGCCAACCTTCGACACCCAGGGCCAGTTCTTCATCGGTGAGCAAGCACGCGTCCAACTCGGCACGCATCCGCGCGAAGTCGATGTTCTGTCCGATAAACACCAGTTCCTGACGGCAGTCGCCAGTACTGAGCTGCCAGTTGCCCATGATGGCGGCGACGCTTTCTTCGTCCTGGGGCCATTGGCTTTTCGGCACAAAGCGCCACCAGCGTCCGGCAAACCCATGGCGCATCAAGCCACCGGCCTGGGACCAGCTGCCCGCATCCTGATGCTTGCTGGCCAGCCAGAAAAAGCCCTTGGAGCGCAGCAATTTGCCGTTGACCCAAGGCCGGTCGATAAAGTCAAAGAAGCGTTGCGGGTGGAAGGGCCGACGTGCGCGGTAAGCCGTGGAAGCAATGCCGTACTCTTCGGTTTCCGGCACATGTTCACCCCGCAGTTCCTGCAACCAGCCCGGCGCCTGCGCGGCACGTTCGAAGTCGAAGCGGCCGGTGTTGAGGATCTTGTGCAGCGGCACCTCGCCCATGACCATCGGGATGATTTCCGCCTGGGCGTTGAGGCGTTCAAGGATCGCCATCAGTTCCTCGCGCTCATGGCTGCTGATCAGGTCGATCTTGCTGATCAGGATCACGTCGGCGAATTCGATCTGCTCAATCAACAGGTCGGTGATCGAGCGTTCGTCTTCCTCACCGAGGGTTTCGCCCCGTGAGGCGAGGCTTTCGGCGGCCTGGTAGTCGAGCAGGAAGTTCATGCCGTCGACCACGGTGACCATGGTGTCCAGGCGCGCGATATCGGCCAGGCTTTGTTCGTTTTCATCACGGAAGGTAAAGGTTTCAGCCACGGGCAACGGCTCGGAGATACCGGTGGATTCGATCAACAGGTAATCGAAGCGACCTTCCTTGGCGAGTTTTCCGACTTCTTCGAGCAAGTCTTCACGCAAGGTGCAGCAGATACAGCCGTTGCTCATCTCCACCAGTTTTTCTTCGGAACGGTTGAGGGTAACGTCACGCTGCACCTCGCTGCCGTCGATGTTGATTTCGCTCATGTCGTTGACGATCACCGCCACGCGCAGGTTTTCGCGGTTGCGCAGGACGTAGTTGAGCAGCGTGCTTTTACCGGCGCCGAGAAAGCCGGACAACACGGTAACGGGGAGACGATTGGGCATCAGGTAATCCTCATCAGGGTTGGCCGGTCAAATCGCCCGTTTATGGCGTTCGCGCAGCTCTTGACGTTCTTTGGCTTCGATACACAGGGTGGCGGTGGGACGCAGCAGCAGGCGTTGCAGGCCGATGGGCTCGCCCGTTTCGCGGCACCAGCCGTATTCGCCGCGGGCGAGCAGTTCGAGGGCGTCGTCGATTTTGTCGAGCAGCTTCTTTTCCCGCTCCAGCAAGCGCAGTTGCCACTGGCGCTGTTCTTCGGCGCTGCCCACATCGGCCGGGTCGCTGTTGGGCTCCTGCTCGCGCAGCACCAGGAATTCGCCCTCGATGCGCGCTTGCAGTTCATGGCGCTGAGTCAGCAGCAGTTCGCGGAAAAAGCCCTGCTGGGCTTCATTCATGTAGTCGGCGGGCGGTTGGGCCAGCAGGTCTTGTTCGGTCATGGGGAGCGGTTCACGGGTCAGGCTGTACTTTTATGTTATAGTATAACAATACAAATAAGCCAATCCCCCCTTGCTCGTTACGACGAAGGGCGCAATGCTTGAGCACTTCCCAGCCCCGAGACGCCTTATGAAATACCTGATGTGCGCGCTGTTACTGGCAGTCGCAGGGCCTGCCTGCGCCCAAGCGCCAAGCTTGCTGGCCACGTGCACGCGCAGCGCCAACCTGTTGGCCTGTGTGGACCCCCTGGGCAATGCCTACAGCGTGGCGACGCTGGGGACGACCACGTATCTGCGCGGTTTCGAGGTGATCGGGAAACGTTATTGGGCACAAACCAACAGCCGCTACGGACAACTGACGTTCTTTACCGGTTTGGCGTCGGATGGAGAGGCATGGGTGGGCTACACGCGGCGCGTGGGCTGGACCACAATCAACCGGTTTTCCAGCTCCGGTGGCGCCACTGCCAAATTCACGTGCAGCCGAATTACCGGCTGTTAGGCCTGAGCATTCTTCTGTTCCTGAACCCAGGCCATGTAGCTGTTCATCGGCGGGTTCTTCTGGAAGTATTTTTTCAGGCCTTCGAACAAGCCATCCGCAACCGCTTGTTGATGGCGCGCCGTCACCAGGCGCTGGGCGTCCTGGGCATTGGAGATAAAGCCGGTCTCCACCAGGATCGACGGCACGTCCGGTGACTTGAGCACCGCGAACCCCGCCTGTTCCACACGCTTCTGATGCAGGCTGGTGATGCTTTGCAGGCTCCCCAGTACCGAGCTGCCCAGTTGCAGGCTGGAAGCGATGGTGGCGTTCATCGACATATCAAGAATCACCCCGGCCAGCATCGGGTCCTTATCCTTGAGATTGAGCAACGTGGTGGCGCCCAGCAAATCCGCGCCGTTTTCACGCTGTGCCATAAAGCGCGCCGTGGCCGAGGTTGCGCCGCCCTCCGACAGCGCATACACCGAGGCGCCCGAGGCCGTGAGCCGTGGCGCGGCATCGGCATGCACCGAGATGAACATATCGGCCTTGTGCTGACGGGCGATGTCCACGCGCTTACGCAGCGGCACAAAGAAGTCGTCGTTACGCACCAGTTTCACGTCAAAACCCTTTTCGCGCTTCAAGCGCTTGGCCAGCAGTTGGGCGATAGACAGCACCACGTCTTTTTCGCGCTGACCCTTGGAGCCGACAGCACCGGGGTCTTTGCCGCCGTGGCCGGGGTCGACCACCACAATGATGTCACGCCTGGGGTGCGCCTTGTTCACCGGGGCCACCAGGGGCACGGCTTCAGCCGCGATTTGACGCGGTGCACGGGTGGCGCTGGTCAGGTCCAGCACCAGGCGATGGCCCTGCCCGTCCTGAGGCGGCAATACAAAGCTGTTGAGCTGCATCGGCGCGGCCAGGTCGAGCACGATGCGCGTATCCGCCTTGCCGAAATGCCCCGAGCGAATCGAGGTGATCCCGCTGTTCTTCAGCTCAAGTTGAGAAAAGTCACCACTGAGGCCTGCGCCGCTCAGGTCGATGATCAGGCGCTCCGGGGCAGTCAGGGAGAAGGTCTTGTATTGCACTGGGCCGCTAAGGTCGAACACCAGGCGCAGCTTGTCGTCCGAACGCCACAGGCGTGCATTGCGGATCTGGGTCGCGTGGGCGGCGAACGGCAAAGCAAACAAAGGGCTGGCCAGGAGCAGGTTGAGGAGCTGACGTCTGTGCATGAAAAATACCGCAAATGGAGGAGCGTCCGTACTCCGCATGAGTGAAAAAAGGCCGGGGCAGAAAATTCATCGTCGACTCTATTGTTATACTATAACATGTCGAATTATTTCCAACGATGGACCTGCTTATGAATGCGCTGACTCTGCCGGATATTGCCGCGCAGGCTTCACGCCAAGCCTTGCCACTCGACTGGGTGGGCATGTGCGGCATCGCCCTGCCGATCCTCATTGACGGCCAACGCCTGAGCGCCAGCGCCGATGCTGGCGTCAGCCTGGACGACGGCACCGCCCGTGGCATTCATATGTCACGCCTGTACCTGGCGTTGGAGATGCTCGAACAGCAGCCCATTACACCCGCACTTCTGCGCAATGTACTGCAGCGGTTTCTCGACAGTCATGAAGATTTATCTAAGAACGCCTACCTGCGTCTGCACACGAATTTACTGCTGAAACGCCCAGCACTGGTCAGCCCATTGGCCGGCTGGAAGGGCTACCCGGTGAGCATCGAAGCGCGCCTGGAAAACCAGATGTTCCACGTGGAACTAAAAATTGACGTTACCTATTCTTCAACCTGCCCCTGTTCTGCCGCCCTCGCCAGGCAGTTGATTCAGCAGCAATTTCTCCAAGACTTCGGTAACACGCCGTTGCAGCATGAAGACGTGCTGACCTGGCTCGGCAGCGCCAACGGTATCGTCGCCACGCCCCACAGCCAGCGCAGCAGCGCCCAGCTGCACGTGCACCTGCAAGGCGAGCATCTGGCGCTGACCGAGCTGATCAACGCTGCCGAAGCTGCCCTCGGCACCGCCGTACAAACCGCCGTAAAACGCGCGGACGAACAAGCCTTTGCCCTGGCCAACGGGCAGAACCTGATGTTCTGCGAAGACGCCGCCCGCCGCCTTAACCTCGCCTTGAAACGCTCGGATGCGGTCAAAGCCTTCCACCTCAAAGTGATCCATGCCGAAAGCCTGCACGCGCACGATGCCGTGGCTGAAAGCCGCTGGACGAGAAACCCTGCATGATCACCTGCACCGCTTTACGCTGGGGCGCCCCTGGCCAACCTCTCACTCCCGCCGTGGATTTCACCCTGGAAAAAGGCAGCCTCACCGGCGTGATCGGCCCCAACGGCTGCGGCAAAAGCAGCCTGCTCAAAGTCATCGCCGGCCTGCAAAAACCGTTGGCGGGCAAAGTGACCGTGGATGTTCCACGCCGAGGTGGCCTGTCGTTCCTGCCACAGCAACAACACCTTGACCGCCAGTTCCCCATCAGCCTGCAAGAACTGGTCGCCGCCGGCTTCTGGGGCACCCGCCTCACCCCGCAGCAAAGAAGCGAGCACCTGAAAAAAGTGCTGGAAGACTGGTGCCTCAGTGGCCTGGAACAGCGCCCGCTGATGGCGTTGTCAGGCGGCCAACTACAACGCGCATTGCTCGCTCGCATGAGCCTTGCCGAGTCGCCAGTGTTACTGCTTGACGAGCCCCATGCCGCTCTGGACGAAGAAGGCCAGGCGCTGTGCTGGAGCCATATCCACGCCTGGAACGCAGAAGGCCGAACGTTGGTGGTGGTGTGCCATGACCTGGCCTCCGTACGCCAACACACCCAACAAGTGGTGCAAATCAAAAGCAGCGGCTGCGTGTTCGGTTCCAGCAAAGAGTTGATCCGCCCGCAGCCGCACATGCAGGTGGCCTGATGCACTTCGCCGCCCACCTGTGGATGCCTTTCCTCGACTTCGTCTTCATGCGTCGCGCCCTGATCGGCGGGCTGGTGCTCGCCTGCAGCACCGCTCCGCTCGGCGTATTTCTGATCCTGCGCCGCATGAGCCTGATCGGTGACGCCGTCGCCCACGGCATATTGCCCGGCGCCGCACTGGGCTTCTGGTTCGCGGGCTTGAGCCTGCCCGCGCTGACCATCGGCGGCCTGGGCGCTGGCCTGGGCATGGCCGGCCTGTCGGCGTGGATCACCCGCCGCACCGGCCTGCGCGAAGATGCCAGCCTGGCGGCCATCTACCCCATCTCCCTCGCCGCCGGCGTGTTGATCCTGGGGCTGGCCGGCAAGCGCCTGGACCTGCTGCACCTGCTGTTCGGCTCGGCCCTGGCCGTCGACGAAACCACCCTGACCGGCATGCTCTGGGTTTCCGGATTCAGCCTGATCGCCATGGCGCTGATCTACAGACCGCTGCTGCTGGACACCCTCGACCCGCTGTTCCTGCAAACCGTCAGCCGCCTTGGCCCCCTGGCCCACGGCTTGTTCCTGACCCTGGTGGTCCTGAACCTGGTGATTGGCTTCCAAGCCATCGGCGCCTTGATGGTGGTGGGTTTGATGATGCTGCCGGCCATCGCTTCACGCTTCTGGAGCCGGCGCCTGCCGGTGTTGATCGCGGTGTCGGCGGTGCTGGGATGCCTGTCGGTGTGGTTGGGTTTGTTGCTGTCGTTCTACTTCTCGCTGCCCAGCGGCCCGGCGATTGTGCTGGTGGCTGGCGGTGGGTACCTGCTGTCCGTGGTCTTCGGTCCGGTGCACGGCTTGCTGCGCCGCCCGCCTTTGCTTACATCCCAATGAGGTGTTTCCCGATGCGCGCTCTACTCGTGCTGTTCAGTCTGCTGCTGCCGTTGTCGATGGCCCAGGCCGCCGACAAACTCCAGGTGGTTACCAGCTTCAGTATTCTCGATGACATCACCCACCAGATCGGTGGCGATCACATCCAGATCAGCAACATGGTCGGCCCCGACGCCGACGCTCATACCTACGAACCGACCCCGGACGACGCCAAGGCGCTGCTCAAGGCCAAGCTGATCATCAAGAACGGCCTGGGCTTCGAGCCGTGGCTTGATCGCCTGGTGACCAGCACCGAAACCAAGGCCACGGTGGTCACCGCCAGCAAAGGTGTGATCTCCCACACCATGGAGGAAGACGGCGAAACCATCCCCGACCCGCACGCCTGGCACAACCTGTCCAACGCCGAAATCTATGTGAACAACATCACCAAGGCGCTGGTGGCCGCCGACCCGGCCAACAAGGCCGACTACCTGCGCAACAGCCAGGCCTACCTGAAAGAAATCTACCGCCTGCTGGCCGAAGCCAAGACCAAGTTCGGCGCGCTGCCACCGGGTAACCGTCGCATCGTCACCTCCCATGACGCCTTCGGTTACCTGGGCCAGGCCTATGGCATCCAGTTCCTCGCGCCGCAAGGCCTGTCCACCGAACGTGAACCTTCGGCCGCCGAAGTCGCCGCGCTCATCACCCAGATCCGCAAGGACAAGGTCAAGGCGGTGTTCATGGAAAACATCAAGGACTCGCGCCTGCTCAAACAGATCGCCGATGAAAGCGGCGCGCAGATTGGCGGCACGCTGTACTCCGACGCCCTGGCCGCAGAAGGGCCGGCGAGCACCTTCACCGGGCTGTTCGAGTACAACCTCAACACCCTGTGCGCAGCGTTGAGCAAGCCGTGACCCTGAGCATGCTCGAACTGGAAGGGGCTGCCGTCGGCAGCCGCTTTCCACTCGCCGCCGTGCTCGACGCGCTGCCGTGGAACAGCGACGGCCTGATCGCCGCCATCGCCCAGCAACACGGCAGCGGCGAAGTGCTGATGCTGGCCTGGATGAATCGCCAGGCCCTCAACGAAACACTGGCTACCGGGCAGGTCTGCTATTGGTCGCGCTCGCGCCGACAGCTGTGGCGCAAAGGCGAAAGCTCCGGTCACTGGCAACAGTTGGTGGAAGCGCGCCTGGATTGTGACGGCGACGCGGTACTGCTGATCGTCGACCAGCAAGGCCCGGCCTGTCACACCGGCCGCCACACCTGTTTCTACAACGCCATCGACGGCGCCTACGTTCACATCATTACGGAGCCAGTTGCATGATCCGCAAGAACCCTTCCGGCGATCTGCCAGTGATTGCCGAATCGGCCTACGTCGACAAGACCGCGATCATCTGCGGCAAGGTCATCATCGGCGAGAACGTGTTTGTCGGCCCCTACGCCGTGATCCGCGCCGACGAAGTCGACGCCAGCGGCGCCATGGACCCGATCACCATCGGCGCCAACTCCAATATCCAGGACGGCGTGGTCATCCACTCCAAGTCTGGCGCCGCCGTGACCATCGGCGAATTCACATCCATCGCCCATCGCTCCATCGTCCACGGCCCCTGCACCGTCGGCGACCGCGTATTTATCGGTTTCAACAGCGTGCTGTTCAACTGCGCCGTCGGCGATGGCTGCGTGGTGCGCCACAACTCGGTGGTCGACGGCCGTGATTTGCCCGCCGCCTTCTACGTACCCTCCACCACCCGCATCGGGCCGAATACCGACCTGTCGCAATTCCCGCCGGTGAGTGTCAGCGCCTCGGAGTTTTCCGAAGACGTGGCACGTACCAACGTCGACCTGGTGCGCGGTTACAAAGCCCTGCAAAACGAGTTCTAAGCCATGAGCCGCCTGCTGATCCGCAACGCCCGCCTGGTGAACGAAGGCGAGGAATTCGACGCCGACGTGCTGGTCGCCAATGGCCGTATCGAAAAGATCGCCAGCAGCATCGGCGGGAACGCCGCGCCCGTGTCCATCGACGCCCAAGGCCAGTGGTTGCTGCCGGGCATGATTGACGACCAGGTGCACTTTCGCGACCCCGGCGCGCCGGACAAGGGCAGCTTCTACAGCGAGTCCCGCGCAGCGGTAGCCGGCGGCATCACCAGCGTCATGGACATGCCCAATACCAACCCGGCCACGCTGAACCTGGAAGCCCTGGCCGATAAAAAGCGCCGCGCGGCCCTGCACTCGGTGGCCAACTACGGCTTTCACTTCGGGGTCAGCAACGACAACCTCGACACCGTCGCCGCCCTCGACCCGCGCGAAGTGGCCGGGGTCAAAGTGTTCATGGGCGCCTCCACCGGCAATATGCTGGTGGACGATCCACGGGTCCTGGAACGGCTGTTTGCCGAAGTGCCGACCATTCTGCTGGCCCACTGCGAACACACGCCGAGCATCCAAGCCAACGAGCAGCGCATGCGTGAGCGCTTTGGTGACAGGATCCCCGCCGTCGCCCACCCGCTGATCCGCGATGCCGAAGCCTGCTATCGCTCATCCTCCTTCGCGGTGGAACTGGCCAAGCGTCACGGCACGCGCCTGCATGTACTGCACCTGACCAGCGCCCGCGAGTTGGCATTGTTCGAAGACAAACCCCTGGCGCAAAAACGCATTACTGCTGAGGTCTGCGTGCACCACCTGCTGTTCGATGACCGTGACTATCACCGCCTCGGCCACCAGATCAAATGCAACCCGGCGATCAAGACCCGCGCCGACCGCGACGCCCTGCGCCTGGCCTTGCTGAGTGATCGTCTGGATGTGATTGGCACTGACCATGCGCCGCATACCTGGGCGCAAAAACAGTTGGGGTATCGTGAAGCGCCTGCGGGTCTGCCCCTGGTGCAACACGCGCTGCCGGCGTTGTTGGAGTTGGTGGCCGATGGGCTGCTGCCCCTGACCACCCTGGTGGCCAAGACCAGCCACCGTGTCGCCGACCTGTTTGCCATCCCCGACCGGGGTTATCTGCGTGAAGGGTATTGGGCCGACCTGGTGCTGATCAAACCGGAGCCCGAAGGAAAACCGGTCAGGGACGAGCCGATTCTTGCCCGCTGTGGCTGGACGCCGTTCGCCGAACGCAGCTTTCGTCACAGCGTGAGCACCACCCTGGTCTCCGGCCACCTGGCCTGGCACAACGGCCAGGTGGTCGACAGCTGCCAGGGTTTACCGCTGCATTTTCTAAGGTAGGCGCGAGCTTGCTCGCGAAGAGCGTTAACGATAACGCGGGGGACCTGACACCCGATGGCGCTCTCCGGTTTTTCGCGAGCAAGCTCGCTCCTACAGGTTAAGCGCGAGGCTTGACCGTGCCGCAATCGGCGCCCAGCCACTGGGCGTGGGTATCCAGGCTGCCCTTCTGCTGAACGCCGGTGGCATTGAAGGTGCCGTTGACGGTGGTGGTGAATTCTTTCTGGCTCTGGAAGGTAGCGACGCCGGTGCCCTGGGCTTTCGGGCAACTGAAACGGAATTTCCACTGGTTACCGGTCTTGTCGGTCACTTCCTGTTTGCAGCCCGATTGCGGGTCGGTCAGGGGGATCGAATCAGAGGCGACTTGTGCCGGGGTGAGGCACACCTGCACGCCTTTGCCGGCCATGGTGATGCCTTGTTTTTCCAGCATGGCGCGCTGTTCGGGGGTCATCTGTTGCTTGAGCTGACCGAGGATCAGCGACAGGTCCGGCAGGTCCTGGTTATCGACTTTCATGTTGCTGGTGGTCAATTCCCACAAGCCCGGCGCCAGCATCTGCGCCTGCGCTGCCACCGGCAACGACAAACCAACAACCATGGCCAAACCAAGCAGACGAGCATTCATCGGGTAACTCCTGGGCAATTGTGGGCGTTAGACGCCGCAAAAGTGCCAGTGTTGCACGGCAAATAAAATAGCGACATTCGCAGCCGTTCATGGTCTGTTAGGCATTGGATTGTCTGGAGTACCGTCGTCCATGGATTTCTTTGGCCCGCACCTGCTCGCCTACTTCATCGCCACGCTGCACTTGCTCGGGACTCTCGCCGCGATCCACGCGGTGCTGACCGTCAGGACCGCTCAAGGCTCGATCGCCTGGGCCCTGTCACTGATGTTCATGCCCTATCTCACCCTGATCCCCTACCTGATCTTTGGCCGCAGCACCTTTGACGCGTATATCCAGGCCCGTCGCCAGGCCAACCAGGAAATGCACACCGCGATCACCGAGCTGAACTGGCGCCCCTGGGTCGAGGAGGCTCTCGCCGCGCGCAACTCCAGTGCCTACGCGTCGTTGCGCGCCATGCCCAAGCTGGGCCGCATGCCGTGCCTAGCCAACAATGAAGTGCGCTTATTGATCAACGGCGAGGCCACTTTCAGTGCAATCTTCGACGCCATTCGCAAGGCCAAAACCGCCGTGCTGTTCCAGTTCTTCATCATTCATGACGATGAACTCGGTCGTCAGTTACAGGCGTTGTTGAAGGAAAAGGCTGCCCAAGGCGTGGGCATCTACGTCATGTACGACCGCATCGGCAGCCACGCCCTGCCCCATCAGTACGTGCAATCGCTGCGCGACGCCGGGGTGCAGGTCAAGGCATTCGCCACCCGCAGCGGTTGGCTCAACCGTTTCCAGGTCAACTTCCGCAACCACCGCAAGATCGTGGTGGTGGACGGTGTCACCGGGTTTGTCGGTGGGCACAATGTGGGCGATGAATACCTGGGCAAAAAACCGCCGCTGGCGCCATGGCGCGATACCCATGTGCAAGTTACCGGCCCGGTGGTGGCGTGTTTGCAGGAGTCGTTTGCCGAGGACTGGTTCTGGGCCGCGCGCGAGCTGCCGCCGCTGATCCTGCCGGATGCCTACCCCGAAGACGGCGTGCTCTGCCAATTGCTCGCCAGCGGCCCGGCCGATCCCTATGAAACCTGCTCGCTGTTTTTCGTCGAGGCCATCCATGCGGCCACCGAGCGCGTGTGGATCACCAGCCCGTATTTCATCCCCGACGAAGCGGTGTTCGCCGCCCTGCGCCTGGCGGTCCTGCGGGGCGTGGACGTGCGCCTGTTGCTGCCATCGCGGCCCGACCACCGCATCGTGTACGCCGCGTCCAGCCTGTATGCGATCGAGGCGGTGCGCGCTGGTGTCCGGGTATTCCGCTACACACCGGGCTTTCTGCATCAGAAGGTGGTGCTGGTGGACAACGAGATCAGCGCCATCGGCAGTGCGAACATGGACAACCGTTCATTCAGGCTGAACTTCGAAGTGATGTTGCTGACGGTCGACGAAGCCTTCGCCAAGCAGGTGGAACAGATGCTGCTGGACGACTTCGCCCAGGCCCATGAAGTGAGCCAGGAAGAAAGCCGCGAGACCCGCCGCCTGCAGCAACTGGGCATGCGGGTGGCGCGCTTGATCTCACCGATTCTCTAATGGCCAATGCGGTAAAAAATGTGGGAGAGAGCAAGCCCCCTCCCACATTAGGATCTCCACCTTTCTGGAACATCAGCTCAGCGATAAATGTCTTCCCGCGTCCACGGCAGTTCATGGCTGCCATCCGCGTGAGGCTTCACCGCGAGGATCTGGTGCAGGTTGATCCAGCCCCGCGCAAACGCATAGGCACACCCGGCCAGGTACAGCCGCCAGATGCGCAACGCCTGCTCCGGCACCAGCTTCGCCGCCGCTTCCAGGTTGTCTTCCAGGCGCTCGCTCCAATGGTCCAGGGTCCGCGCGTAATGCAGGCGCAGGCTTTCGACGTCGACCACTTCCAGCCCGACTTCACTGATCTCGGCGGTCATCATCGCCAAATGGGGCAGTTCGCCGTTGGGGAACACATAACGCTCGATAAACTCCCCGGCGCCACGGCCCACGGGCCGGCCGTCGGTATGCTTGGCGGTAATGCCATGGTTCATCACCAGGCCGCCTTCGCGCACGGCACCAAACAGGGTCTTGCAGTATTGCGCCAGGTTGGCGTGGCCGACGTGCTCGAACATGCCCACGCTCACCACTTTGTCGAAACGACCATCCTGAGGCAGATCGCGGTAGTCGAGCAGTTGCAGGTCGATCTGGTCTTCCAGGCCCTCGGCTTTCACCCGCTCCTTGGCCAATGCCAGCTGTTCCTTGCTCAGGGTGATACCAAACACTTTCACCCCGAACTCCCGCGCCGCAAAACGCGCCAGCCCGCCCCAGCCACAGCCTACGTCGAGCAGGTACTCGCCCGGCTGCAAGCGCAGTTTGCGGCACAGGTGGCGGAATTTGTCTTGCTGGGCCTGGTCGATGGATTCGCTACCGGTTTCGAAATACCCGCAGGAGTACGCCATGTCCTGATCCAGCCAGAGCTGGTAGAACGCGTTGGACAGGTCGTAATGGTAGGAAATAGCCGCGGCGTCGGTGGCCTTGTCGTGGATCGAGCGCACCGGCAGACTCGCGCCGTCGTCCTCGACCAAGGCATGACTCAGCTCATCACAGACCCGGATCACTTCGCTGATGGAACCTTCCAGCTCCAGTTTGCCCTCGACGAAGGCTTCGCCCAGCGAGTCGAGTGTGGGATGGGTCAGTTGGGGCACGACCGTGGGGTCCTTCACCACAATGGTCACACTGGGCTCGGGGCCCAAGTTGAATTCATGGCCATCCCAGAGTCGAAGACGCAGCGGCAGCTGTAGATTCTGTAAGGCCGGTGGAAGTTGCGCGAGCATGAGTAGTCCCCCCTTGTTTCAGACGTCTGGAATGAGGGTAGACCATCCCGAGAAAAAGTAGGAGGCTATCGATTTGATAGCGTTCTTCTATGGGGCCCGGCGCTGGAGCAAACCGTCCTGGATCCACTGTTTCAGCCATGTCACCGCTTGCAGTGGTGCACCCTCTCCATAAGTGACTGCCAACTCTGCACACAGTTCTGAAAAATCCCAGCCGGTGGTCACGATCCCCGCCAAGGCGCAGGCCTCGAAGGGTTCCAGGCTGCGGTAACGGCATACATTCTGGTGGCGCCACACCACGCAGATGTGTGCCGGATCAAGCACCTCGCTGCCTGGGAAACTGGATTTATCCTTGCTGGATCGCCAGATCGCCAACGTGTTGAAGCGGCAAAGTAACTGCTGCACTGAAGGCGCCAGGTTGACCTGTAGACCCGGCCACTCTTCGGCAGGCAACAACGCCATGTCATCCAGCGTCAGCAACCGCCCTTCCGGCGCGTCAAACGCCAGGGTGAACGCCCACTCCAACCGCGCCAGCTCGGCCAGCGGCGCGCTTTGTTCGGCCACCAGATGCTCAAGGATAAACGCCGCAAACCGCTCCCCCAGCCAGCGCAAACTGTAATGCGCAGAGGGATGGCGGCGCACATAGGCTTCACTCAGCAACGCAAACTCATCATCCCCGAGCCAATACCGGATGGCGCCGAAGTCATGTCGCAGCACGTCCTGCAAGCGCGAGAGGTAGGCATTGTGATAAATCGCCAGGCCCGTTTCCACCTCCAGTGTCGGCCCACCAAGCAACGTGGCGGCGAAATCACTGTTGGCAACCGGCGTCTCGGATAACAGATGCTGTTCAAAAGCCAACTGCCAATCGGTCAGGCGCATAACGCTCTCCTGGCCAGGGCGGTGGCCCCCAGTTCGCGGGCCTTGCTCAACTCGGTGAGCAGTTCTTCGAGCGGCGGGAAATGGTCATCGCGCTCCAACAATGTCGAGACCGGCCCCACGTGCTCCAGGGTCTGTTGATACAGCGCCCACACCGGATCGCACACCGGATGGTCGTGGGTATCGACCACGTAGTCGCCGTAATCCATATGCCCTGCAAGGTGCAGCTGGCGGATGCTGTCGGGCGGCAGGTTGCGGATAAAGGTCCAGGCATCGAAGCCATGGTTGCGCGCACTGACATACACGTTGTTTACGTCCAGCAGCAACTGGCAGCCCGACAGGTGGGCCAGGGCATTGAGGAATTCCCATTCGGTGAATTCATCCGCCTTGGCACGCACATAGCTGGAGACGTTTTCCAGCACCAGCGGGCGCTGCAACACATCCTGCACTTGGCGAACGCGAGCAGCCACGTGGTAGAGGCTTTCTTCGGTATAAGGCAGGGGCAGCAGGTCGTGCAACTGGTGCGCGCTGCCACGGCTCCAGCACAGGTGATCGGAAATCCACGCCGGCTGAATGCGCTCGGCCAGGGATTTGATTTGCTTCAGGTAATCGATATCGAGGGCATGAGGCCCACCAATGGACAGGGACACACCGTGCATCACCAGAGGATAGCGCTCGGCTATTGCGTCCAGGTAGTACAAGGCTTTGCCGCCCTGGACCAGATAATTCTCGGAGATCACTTCGAACCAATCCACCGGTGGCGATTGTTCAAGGATCTGTTGATAGTACTCACTGCGTAAACCCAGGCCGTAACCAAGGCTCGGAAGGGAAACAGACATAGGACGACACTCCAGGGAAAAGCGTCCGCAGCGGTGGGTGCAGCCGCTGCGGTTGCACTCGGTGGCCGGTTACTCGCCGACGGTGCCGCCTTTCTGGTCGCACATGGCCTTGCTCATGGACAGGAAGCCCTGGCCCTTGCAAGCACCCTGGCCTTTGCAGGCATGGTCTTTGGTCTTGCAATCGTTCTGGCCTTTGCAGGCGTTGACGCCATAGCAGTGAACGGTGGCGTCTGCGGCCTGTACCTGGGTAGCAACACCAGCAAACATGGTGGCGGCGGCCATCGCCAGGGCAGCACCAGCAGCAGCGGATTTAATCTTCATTCTCGTATTCCTCATGATCGGTAGTGGCGTCGGTCTGAACGGATTGCCCAGTCTCGACACAGCACTAGAGTGAGGCCCCTTATCGGCGTTACAGCCGTGTGCAAATATTTCTGAAATTAATCCTCAAGCTTCGACAGCGGCTCCTGAAACCGCAGCAAACGCCCGGCATTGCCCAGTACCAGCAAGGTGCTGAGGTTATGCAGCACCGCCGCAATCATCGCCCCCGCAGCACCCAACCAGCCAAAGGCGGCAAATACCACGATGGCCAAGGTCCAGCCCAGGCCGATGACCACGTTGACCTGCAACGTACGCCGGCACTGGCGACTCAAGCGCACACAGGTGCCCAGGCGCCGCAGGTCGCTGCCGATCAACACCACATCCGCCGAGGCCAGCGCAATGTCCGCCCCGCCCGCGCCCATGGCCACCCCAACCACGCCAGCCTTGAGCGCCAGGGAATCGTTGATCCCATCACCGACCACCATGGGCCGGAAGCCGCTGCCGATTTCCCCAAGCACGCGGTTGAGCTTGTCTTCCGGCAACGCCTGGGCTTCGACATCGCTGATGCCCACGTCCAGCGCCAGGCTGTCGGCCACGCTTTGACGGTCGCCAGTGAGCAGCAGTTGACGACCCAGGCCCAAATCCCGCAACTCTTGCAGGGCCTGGCGCGCCTCCGGCTTGACGCTGTCGGCGAGCAGCAGCCAGGCCAGAAACTGCCCGTTCAGGGCCAGCCCGGCAATCGGGCCGTCATGGTTCGGCACCGTCGTCGTGACAATACCCAATTGCTCGAACAACTCGGGACGGCCCAACGCCGCTTCGCCCTGCTCGGTCTGTGCCACAACGCCCAGGCCCTGGCGCTCGCGGATATCCGTGAGCGCCAGCATTTGCGCCAGAGTCGCCAACCCCGCCAACGCACGGCTGACCGGGTGGCTACTGGCCGAACCAAGGCTGGCCGCAAGGTTGAGCAGCGCCTGGCGGTCGGTCGACGAGGTCTCGATGGACTGCAAGCGCAGGGTGCCAAAAGTCAGGGTGCCGGTCTTGTCCACCACCAGCGAGGTCAGGTCCGCCAACTCTTCGAGGAACGCCGAGCTGCGAATCAGGATCCCATGCCGGGCCGCCACGGCGATCCCGGCAATCGCCGTCGCCGGTGCCGACAGCACCAGGGCGCAGGGGCACGCCGCCACCAGCACCGCGAGCATCGCCTGAGCGTCATTGGTCACAAACCAGGTCACTGCCGCCAGCAGCAACACCAACACCATATAGCTGCCCGCGTAACGCTCCAGCAGCCGCGTGATCGGCGGCTTGGAACGTTCGGCGTTCTGCATCAGCGCGATGACTTTGCCCAGGGTCGACTCATTGCCGGTACGTGTCACTTGCAGGCGCAACAGGCCATCGAGGTTGATCGCCCCGCCAAACACCTGCACACCCACACTGGCTTCCAAAGGTACCGACTCGCCGGTGATCGGCGCCGTGTCCAGGCTCGCCTGGCCCGACAGCACCACGCCATCGGCGGGTACCCGATCACCGGCACGCACCTCGACGATATCGCCGGTGCTCAGGGTGCCGTTATCCACTTCGATGATGCTGCCGTCGACCTGCACCCGCCGCGCATGGCTGCGGGTCAGTTTGCCCAGGGCATGAATCGCCTCCTGGGAGCCGATCACGCTGCGCTCTTCCAATACGTGGCCGAAGATCATGATGATCGGCAGCAGCGCGGCGGTCAGCAGATCGCCGGTGGCCCAAGCGCCGAGCATCGCCAGGGCGATCAGTTGGTCGGTAATGCCATGCAGGCTGGGAAAACGCAGGCTGTACCAGGCCGAGCGGATCACCGGCACCGCCACCAGCAACGAGGCCACACCGAGCAGCAACTGGCTGACGCCCGTCTGGTCCGGCGCCAGCCAGCGCCATACCAGGCCCAGCGTCAGCAAGCCCAGGGCGAGCATGGCCAGGGTCAATTGCCGGGCAGCGCTGCGCTGCTCGGCGGAGGTCAGCATGGGTGCGCTCATTGTTCGGCTCCCTGGATGATCAAGCGGGAGTCGTCTTCAGGATCGACCGTGGTCACCGAACCGGCCTGGCCGAGAATCTTCGGCATACGCTCGCGGTACAGGCGCAACAGCAAGCCCGGGTCTTTGACCTGGGCGAGGCTGGCGACCGTGGCGGTTTGCGCCTGGGCATTGGCCAGGCGTTCACTGGCCTGGGCGTGGGCAACCTGCACCAGGCGGTCGGCCTGCTGGTTGGCGGTCTGGGTGAGTTTTTCCGCTTCGGTCCGGGCGTTTGCCACGGCTTTGTCGGCTTGTTGACTGGCGGTGAGTACGGCGTTGAATGCGTTCACCGCCGGGCCCGGCAGGCTCGATTGCACATCGACCCGCGTCACCTCGATGCCCAGCCCCAGACCGGTGGCGGCCAACTCGGCCAGGCGCTTGTTGATGCCTTGCACCAAGTCACCCCGCAGCCGCTCGCGACGCTCGGCGGCGCCGTTGTCGGTACCGATCAATTCGGGGCGCGCCACCAGGATCGTGTCCAGATCGCGCGCCGCCGTCAGCGCCACGGCGCTGCGGGTCACCAGGCGATCCAGGGCCGGCAGCACATGCGTGCCCTGCAACACAAAGGCGTAGGGTTCGGTGACCTTGTAGAACACCCGCACATCCAGCTGCACCACTCCGGCATCGCCGGTCAGCAGGTAGCCGGAGCCGGCCAGGGCATCGCTCAAGGGCGTGGCGAAACTGGCCACACGATCAGCCTGCACCGCCGCATCGGAACGCAACAGGTTCTCCACCCGACGCTCGATCACCCGGTCGGCCGCCGGCAATAACACCACCTGCTCGAACGGCTGCGGCCAGGCCAGCAGCAGCCCGGCATTCTGGATGCGGTCGAGGGCGCCGAAGTGCAGCACCACCGCACGGTTCTGCGGGTCGATCTGCCGCACGTTGGAAAACGCCCACGCCAACGCCGCCAACACCGTCACCGCGTACAACGCCAGGAACGTCAGGCGCCCGGCCTGGATCCAGGGGCTGTCCGGGATGTCACGCTCGGTCATGGCTGAACGTCCTTGGGCCCGTCCACCAACGCGCGAAAGGGCGCGGCGTCGGTGCGCAGGATGATTTTGGTGCCGGGGGTCACGACCGTGCCCAGGGTATCCAGGGAGCGCAGCAGGTTATACAGCTGCGGATTGCCGGCGTAGGCACGCCCATAAATCTGCGCGGCTTCGACCCGTGACTGGGCTTCGATGTCGGCGGCTTTCACCGTGGCATCGGCCTGCACGATGCGCGCGTCACGCTCAGCCGCGGAACGAATCTGCGCGGCCTCACGCTTGCCCACGGCCGTGCGTTCGGTGGCGATGGTTTCGCGCTCGGCACGCATGCGGTCGACGGTGGCGGTGAGCGTGACCGACGGCAACGTCAGGCGCTCGATCCCCACCTGCGCCACGCGCACGCCATAGGTGGTGAGCAATTGTTGATCAATCTGCTGACGCAGCTGCGCCTCGAAATCAGCGATGCGCACCTGGCTGGCGTCGGTGTTGATCAAGCTGGACAAATCAAAACTGGCCGCCGTGGTTTCCAGCGCCGAGCCGACGAAGGTGCGGATCTGCCGCGCCGCCTCATCCGGCTGGTTCTGCACCGCGCGCATAAAGCGCTGCACATTGTCGGCATCGCCCTGCACCTGCCACGCCACATAGGCCTGCACGATAATCCGCAAGCCATCGCGCGTGCCCACATCCTGCAAGCCGCTGGAGGTGGTGCGCAGGCGCAAGTCCACCGGGATCGCCGCTTCGAACGGCGCCGGCCAGCGCCAGCCCAGGCCCGGTTCCAACAACACCCGCGACGGGTTGCCGAAGCGGGTAATCACCGTGGCCTCGCCGGAGCGCACCTGCACCAGGCTCGCCGCCGCCACCGCGAACAGCACCAGCAACACCGCCCAGGCCATACGCCGCCAAGGAAAAGGACCCGCCGCCTGTTCATCACCGTGATGAGGGTGATGGTGGCCGTGGTGGTGACCATGATCGTGAGAATGAGCGCTCAACAGACAGACTCCTTATTGAACGGCTTTACGCGGCAGCGAAGGGTCGGCCGGCAAAGTAAAAGAACGCAGATCAATCGTCGGCGCGCCATCGGCGCCCAGGCGGTGATCCAGAATAAGCAGCTTGGCGTGGGCCAGGCCCAGGCTGAGTTGGCCCAGGTACTGTTCCAGCACAAAGGCCCGACCGGCCGCGGCGTAGGCCTTTTGTTCGGCGGTAAAGCGCAGGTCGGCCGCTTGGGCACCGGCATTCACTTCGCGGGCGGTGGCCAAGGCCTGGTCGCGGGCGGTGCTGGCTTGCAGCAAGGCCTGGTTGGTGTGTTCGCTGGCGGCGCCGCGCTCGCGGGAGATCAGGGCCTGGGCGCCGATCTGCGCGGCTTGCACGCCGTGGTAGGCATTGGCGGCGCCGGCCGGTGGGTGGATGGCTTCCACGACAGTGGCGAGGATTTCCACACCGCTGTCGAGTGCCTGCAAGTCTGCCTGCACGGCGCGGCCGATTTCGTCGGCCAGGCGCGTGCGTTGTTCGCCGAGCAATTCGTCGAGGGTACGCGAGGCAAAATCGTGCACCAGGATGCGGCTGGCGGTGCTGCGGATCAGGGTCGGCACATCCGCGCTGTTATAGGTGGCGGCGAGCGCGGCCTGGTCGGTGAGGCCAATGCGGTAAACGAAGCGCACATCCATGTTGACGATCTGGAAGCTCTGTTTATCGCCGCTGCTGCTGGCGATCACCTGGGATTTGTCATTCACATGGCTGGCGTCCCACAACCGATTGGCAATCAGCGGTGCCGGGCCTTCGGCAGGCGCCAACTCCGGTGCGGCGGCCTCGCTGACGCTGGTGGCCAACTCATGCACCACGCCGTTCTCCACGTTGATCACGCGGCCCAAGGGCCACGGCAAGCCGGCATGCAGGCCAGGGCCGAACACCTCGACGGGCTTGCCAAAACGCTCATAAATCCCACGGCCTTGCAAAGGCACTTCATGCACGCCGGTCAGCGCCCAGCCGACCGCCAGCACCACCAGCAACACCGGCAAAAACGCCCGGCGCATGTAGGTAAACGCCCAGATCTGGCGCAGGTCGATGCCGAAGCGGTTGTGTAATTCGTGCTGCAACGCCAGCAGCGGTTGTGGCGGCCAACGCAGCAACCCGGCGATGAAGCTTTGCGCCATCAACCGTGGTTCAAGGCGCGGCTGGCGCGGGCTGAACAGCGACAGCACACCTCTTAATAGAAACTCCAGCGCTACCAGCGCCGGCAACAGCCCGACCAGCACCGCCAGGCGCAACGGCCAGACCGACTCAGCCCCGGCAAACAGCAGGCAAATGGCACTGACCACCAGGCAGGTAATCGCGACCCGGCTCAACTGCGCCATTTGCGCGGCTTCCGGCCACTGGGCCGTGGTTTCCTGAGCCAGGCGCCGTTCGAACACCAGCAAGCCGAACGCCAGCGCCAACGCCAATGCCGCCCCCACGCTGGCCGCTTGGCCGACAGGCGCCGAGGGCAGGGCCAGGTTCCAGAATTCGATGATGCTGACCAGCGCCAGCAGCGACCAGCCGCCCAGCCACAAGACCGGGGCGCCGATCTGCCGGCCAAAGCGTTCCACAAGGCGCGCGTAGCGACCCGTTTCTTCAACGGGTAATTCGGCCGCCGGCGCCTCCAGCGCCTGGGCCCGCCAATCGGCCACCCACCACGCCGACTGCAGCCCTGCCACCAACACCAGCAGGGCCGATGCGCAGTTGATTAACACCACCGGCCAGATCGACAACGGTGCAAACAGCGCGACAAACAACGCCAGCACCCAACCGACTACGGCCAGTACTGTCAGGCTGATACCGGCTTGCCGCAATCGGCGGGCATGGAACAGCCCCTGCTGAAAACGCGGCAGGCCTTCCACCGAAGCGCCGTCCGCCTCTAGATCCACTTGCATCCACTCACGCCCGCTTGTACACAATTCGTTACGATATAACACGCGGCGTGAAATTTTTGTTCGTTAAACAGCGTTTTTAAGCTGCACACAGATCTCCTGTGGGAGGGGGCTTGCTCCCGATGGCGGTTGATCAGCCAGCACCTGCATCGACTGACAGACCGCTATCGGGGCAAGCCCCCTCCCACATTTGTCCCTCAGTGCTTTCCAGATCGTGACTAAACCCCCATAAACACGCGCCATCACTGGTATAGGCCATGAATAATCGGCACACTCCAGGCAGTTTTTCGCGGGCTCTCGGACAAGGAAGCGTCACCCCCATGATTTCGATCTATCAGCTCAAACCGCGGTTTCAGAACCTGCTGCGTCCCCTCGTGCAGCGCCTCTATGACAATGGCACCACGGCCAACCAGATCACCGTGCTGGCCGGGGTCATTTCCCTGCTGGTCGGCCTGTTGATCGCCAGCTTCGCCCAGCACCTGTGGCTGTTTGCGCTGATCCCGCTGTGGATGATCCTGCGCATGGCCCTCAACGCCATCGACGGCATGCTCGCCCGGGAATTCGGCCAGCAGTCGCGCCTGGGCGCCTACCTCAATGAATTGTGCGACGTGATTGCCGACAGTGCGTTGATCCTGCCCTTCGCGCTGATCCCCGGCGTGAGCCTGGTGCCGGTGCTGCTGGTGGCGCTGCTGGCGGTGTTCAGCGAATACGCTGGGGTGCTGGGGCCGATGGTCGGTGCGTCACGGCGTTATGACGGGCCGATGGGCAAGAGTGACCGTGCGTTCGTCCTCGGCGTGCTGGCCACCGGTGTGGCGCTCGGCTGGCTCGGCGCCGGCTGGGTCGACACGGTGATGTGGCTGGTCGCCGCCCTGCTCGCCTACACCCTGGTCAACCGGGTGCGCCAGGGTTTGAAAGAAGAACAACCTATCTCCCCTTCTGCATAAGGATTTTGCAATGCGCGAACAGCAAGAGCACACCTTCAGTACCCATGACGGCGTCGAGCTTTTCTACCGTCATTGGCCGGCCAGCGCGCCGGCGGGCGGCGAGCCGCGCAAGGCGATCCTGCTGTTCCATCGCGGCCATGAGCACTCGGGGCGTATCGCGCACCTGGTGGATGAACTGGACTTGCCGCAGTTCGACTTCTTCGCCTGGGACTCCCGCGGTCACGGCCAATCGCCCGGCGAACGCGGCGACAGCCCGAGCTTCGCCACCAGCGCCCGTGATGTGCAGACCTTCCGCGACCATATCGGCGCCACCTATGGCATCGAGGAAGAAGACTGTGCCGTGATTGCCCAAAGTGTCGGCGCGGTGATCGCAGCCACCTGGGTGCATGACTATGCGCCGAAAATCCGCGCCCTGGTGCTCGCGTCCCCAGCGTTCAAGGTCAAGCTGTACGTGCCCTTCGCCCGGCCGGGCCTGGCGCTCATGCGCAAATTTCGCGGCAACTTTTTCGTCAACAGCTACGTCAAGGCCAAGTTCCTCAGCCATGACCCGGAGCGCGTGGCGTCCTACGACAGCGACCCGTTGATCATCAAGGCCATCTCGGTGAACGTGCTGCTGGGCCTGTACGAAGCCGCCGACCGGGTTGTCGCCGATGCCCAGGCGATCCAGGTGCCGACCCAACTGCTGGTCTCGGGCGCCGACTTTGTGGTGCACCGCAAACCCCAGCAGCAATTCTTCGACCGCCTTGGCAGCCTGAAAAAAGAACTGCATATCCTCCCCGGTTTTTTCCACGACACCCTCGGCGAGCGTGACCGCGCGGTGGCCGTGAGCAGCGCCAGGCGCTTTATCCTGCAGAACTTCGCGCAGCCGCTGGATCGCGCATCCCTGCTGGACGCCGACAAACTGGGCGCCACCTGCGCCGAATCCGAATCCCTCGCTGCGCCCTTGCCACGCAACTCCCTGCGCGACCTGTACTGGCGCCTGACCCGCGCCAGCATGGGCCTGGGCAAGGACCTGTCGGACGGCGTCAAGCTGGGCTTCGACACCGGCTTCGACTCCGGCAGCACCCTGGACTACGTGTACCGCAACACGCCCACCGGCAAGGGCGGGCTGGGGCGCATGATCGACACCAATTACCTCAACTCCATCGGCTGGCGCGGTATTCGCCAGCGCAAGCTGAACGTCGAGGAACTGCTGCGCCTGGCCATGGCCAAGCTGAGGGATGAACAGCGCGAAGTGCGCATCGTCGACATCGCTGCCGGTCATGGGCGCTACATTCTTGAAGCCTTGCAGGGCGTGTCGCCGCTGCCGGAATCGATCCTGCTGCGCGACTACAGCGACATCAACGTGCGCGACGGTGGCGCGCTGATTCGTGAGAAGGGCCTGGGAGACATCGCGCAGTTCGTCAAAGGCGATGCGTTTGACCGCTTGGATTTGGCGGCCCTGCAACCCAAGCCGACGCTGGCGGTGGTGTCCGGGCTGTATGAATTGTTTGCCGATAACGCCATGGTCGGCGGTTCGTTGGCCGGCCTGGCCGAAGCCGTGGAGCCCGGCGGTTACCTGGTCTACACCGGCCAGCCATGGCACCCGCAACTGGAACTGATCGCCCGCGCACTGACCAGCCATCGCCAGGGCCAGGCCTGGGTGATGCGCCGTCGCAGCCAGGCGGAAATGGACCAGTTGGTAGAAGCCGCGGGCTTTCGCAAGATCACCCAGCGGGTGGATGAGTGGGGCATCTTTACCGTGTCCCTGGCCCAGAAGATCTGACCATGCGCGAACCCGGTCTATTGAAACCAGCGGTGCTGTGGCTGCTGCTGTTGGCGCCGCTGTTTTTCAGCACCTATGGTTTCGCCACCTGGGTCACCAGCCAGCGCAGCGATGTCGGCACCCTGGTGTTCGGCTGGGAAACCCATATGCCGTTCTGGGCCTGGACCATCGTGCCCTATTGGTCCATCGACCTGCTTTACGGGTTCTCCCTGCTGCTGCCCAACAGCCGCCATGAGCTGAAGCAACACGCGCTGCGCCTGCTCAGCGCGCAGGTCATCGCCGTAAGTTGCTTCCTGGTCTGGCCGCTGCGCTTCACCTTCGAGCGGCCGGAACTGGATGGCGTGTTCGGCTGGCTGTTTGCCGTATTGGCGGGGTTCGACAAACCCTTCAACCAGGCGCCCTCACTGCATATCGCGCTGCTGGTGATCCTGTGGGTCATGTATCAGCGCCACACCCAAGGGTTATGGCGCTGGCTGGTGCACGGCTGGTTCGCCTTGATCGGTATTTCGGTGCTGACCACTTATCAACATCACTTTATCGACTTACCCACAGGCGCCCTCGCCGGCTGGCTATGCGTGTGGCTGTGGCCGGTGGAACACCCCAGCCCCTTGCTGAATGCACGGCTGACCCGGGATTCGAAGCGCTGGCGCGTGGGCCTGCGCTACGGTCTGGGAGCCTTGGCACTGGCGATTCTGGCGTTTTCCCTGGGCGGCGGCTGGTTATGGCTGCTCTGGCCGGCGGTGTCCCTGGGCCTGATCAAGGCGAATTACCTGGTGCTCGGCGCTGCGGGCTTTCAAAAACGCAGCGATGGCCGGCTTACACCTGCTGCGCGTTGGCTGTACGCACCCTACCTGGCCGCGGCGTGGATAAATTCGCGCCTGTGGACACGCAAACATCCACAGCCGGACCTGATTGTGGATAACGTCTGGCTGGGGCGGATTCCCAGTGCGAAAGAGCAGGGTCCATTCAGCGCCATCGTCGACCTCTGTGCCGAATTGCCGATTAATCCACAGGGCCGTGCGTATCAAAGCATCCCGGTGCTGGACCTGATCGCCCCGACACCCGCCGACTGCCAGCAAGCCGCCGAGGCCATCGAGCGCCTGCGTGCAAGCGGCCCGGTGCTGGTGTGCTGCGCCCTTGGCTACTCACGCAGCGCCACCGCCGTCGCCGCCTGGCTGCTGCACAGTGGGCGCGCTGCCACGGTGGACCAAGCGCTGGCTATTATTCGTACAGCGCGGGCCCATGTGGTCCTGCATCCTGCTCATCGTCAAGCGTTGGAGGGTTTGCCCCATGCCCGCTGATATGGAACTCCAGGTGGTCGCCAGCCTGCTGCGCCGTGGCCGTTCGCTGGATCAGTTATCCACAGGCCTGACCGTGGCCGGGGTGTTATTCGGCCTGGCCCAGTTGCTGATGGCGAGTGTTTCAACCATCTGCCTGCTGCTCAGCCTGTGGATGATTATCCTCGGGCTGCTGCAAAAGTACTGGGCGCTGCGGGTGGCCTTTGACGCCGACCTGTTCGCCCTGCTGGCCCGCGACATCGAGCGCACGGCGGACCTCGATCAAGCCCTGCAAACCCTTGGCCTGCAATCGCCCAAGCGGGCCGGCCGGCCCTGGACCGAGCGCCGTCGCGGCGCCCTCAAATTGCTGCGCAAACAAGCCTGGCTGCTGGGCGCGCAAGCGCTGCTGACCCTCGCCGTGATCCTCGCCAGCCCCTGGCTGCCTTTCGCCGCATAAGGAACCCCCATGTTCGAACCCGTGGTCGCCACGCTGATTACCTCCATGGCCCGCACCGTCACCGGCGCCCGCAGCCTGTGGCTGGGTTGCGCGCCAGTGCCGGTGCAGCGTATCTATTTCGCCAACCACAGCAGCCACGGCGACTTCGTGCTGCTGTGGGCCTCACTGCCACAGAACCTGCGCAAATTCACGCGCCCGGTGGCCGGCAGCGATTACTGGAACAAAAGCGCCCTGCGCCGCTACATCATCAACCGCGTGTTCAATGGCGTGCTGATCGACCGCGAGCGCAAAGACCCTGTGGATAACCCCTTGCAGCCCATGCTCGCCGCGCTGGAAGGCGGCGACTCGCTGATCATCTTTCCCGAGGGCACGCGCAACCTGGAGGACGGCTTGCTGCCGTTCAAAAGCGGCATCTACCATCTGGCCAAAAGTTACCCACAGGCCGAATTGATCCCGGTGTGGATCGCCAACCTCAACCGGGTCATGCCCAAGGGCCGCGTGCTGCCGCTGCCTTTGCTGTGCACCACCAGCTTCGGCGCCCCCTTGCAATTGGAAGAAGGCGAAGACAAAGCCGCGTTCCTTGCCCGAACCCGCGACGCCCTGCTCGCCCTCGCCCCGGAGCATTCCTGAGATGGATAGCCAAACCCTGATGTTATTCGGCGGCATCGGCGCGATCCTGGTGCTCGCCTCGCTGATAGGCCTGATCCTCAAACTGCGCACCCGTGGCACGCCCAATGCCGTGATCGACAACCTCAACGCCCGCATCAACGCCTGGTGGGTGATGGTGGTGGTCATCGGTATCGCCTTCTGGCTCGGTACCGGTGCGGTGATCCTGCTGTTCTACGCGGTGTCGTTCTATGCCCTGCGCGAATTCCTCACCCTCACGCCGACCCGGCGCAGCGACTACCCGGCCCTGGTGGCCGCGTTCTACCTGGCATTGCCGTTGCAATACCTGCTGATCTACTCGGACTGGTACGGGTTGTTCTCGATCTTTATCCCGGTGTACGTGTTCCTGCTGCTGCCGATCCTCGCCTCCCTGGGCGGCGACACCACGCACTTCCTCGAACGCGCCTCCAAGGTGCAATGGGGCCTGATGATCGCGGTATTCTGCGTGTCGTTCGTGCCCGCCCTGCTGACCCTCGACATCCCCGGCTACGAAGGCCGCAACCTGCTGCTGATCGCCTACCTGGTGATCGTGGTGCAACTCTCGGACGTGCTGCAGTACGTGTGCGGCAAGCTGTTCGGCAAACACAAGATCGCGCCCAACCTGTCGCCGTCGAAAACCGTGGAAGGCTTTGTCGGCGGGATTCTGTTGTCCTCCCTGATCGGTGCGGCGCTGTGGTGGACCACGCCGTTCAACCCGTGGCAGTCGTTCCTGATCGCACTGCTGATCAACCTGCTCGGCTTCGCTGGCGGCATCGTCATGTCGGCGATCAAGCGCGACCGGGGGGTGAAGGACTGGGGGCATATGATCGAAGGGCACGGCGGGATGCTGGATCGTTTGGATTCGGTGTGCTTCGCCGCGCCCATCTTCTTCCACCTCGTACGTTACTGGTGGACCTGACCCTCCCCTCTCAAGCCCAATGAAGATCAAACTGTGGGAGGGGGCTTGCCCCAATGCCGATCAGTTAAGAGATAGAACGGGCAAACAGTAACCTGTGGCAAGCCCGCTCACCACAGTTACAGTGTTCCTCCTTAACTG
Organism: Pseudomonas sp. S3E12; assembly: GCF_001702295.1. Classification (NCBI taxonomy): domain Bacteria; kingdom Pseudomonadati; phylum Pseudomonadota; class Gammaproteobacteria; order Pseudomonadales; family Pseudomonadaceae; genus Pseudomonas; species Pseudomonas sp. S3E12. The sequence continues at coordinate 159,991 of NZ_MBDT01000002.1, read as the reverse complement.
ACTGGCATTAGGGCAAGCCCCCTCCCACATTGGTTTCTGGTGTTTTCGAGGCTTAAGCAAAGTCTGAAAGCGCTGCTCCTACCTCTCGCTTCCCTTTCTTTCGCAGGACATTTCCGAGAGAATCCCAGCCGCTTGTGCCCTGCCTTTTCGATGGCTAGTCTGCGTTCGTCACTGCCAATTCAGTGACCGGGTTTAGTCGCTCGGGAAAGATTTACATTGGGCGCACAAGCGCCATCTCAAGCATGGCGTTTTTTTCTGCCAACGCTTTATGGTGGCTGTGCGCAGGGCACCTTCGGGTGCGCCGGGTTCCCAATGTTCCGGTCGACTAACCTGCGTACAGCTGCCACCCCATCGTTTAGTCGCGACTCGTGGCAGCTCCAATTCCCTACATTGGAGTTACCGCAATGAGCAAAGTAAAACCCGGTCCGCCCCATCCCTTTTTCATCCCCCACCCCGAAATCAGCTTCGAAGACGCACTGGTCTACGCCTCAGACCTGCTCCACTGTGCCGAACAGTTGCGCGACTCGCCCAAAGCCGCCGGACACCTCATGGAAATGGCCAAAGTGATGGTAGACCGCTCGCTAGAATGCATGGGCCCCCGCTGACTCGGTAAACATCCCCGCCGTGCGGCGTATCGGCGTCATCTTTTGTATCAAAGACCCTGTAAGATACGCCGCACTTAGCCAGGGATGCTCACCATGTTCGATTCGCTCAAAGCCATCAGCCGTCGTGTTGTCGGTGTGTTTCTGACTGTGGTGGGGGCCGTTTTCGGCCAATGGCATCCGCCGCTATGGCTGCGCGCCATCGGCCGTGGCCTGGCGAACCTGGGCAACAAAGCCCGTGCGTATCCACGCCAGGCGGGTGCTGGCGTATTGGGCCTGGTGCTGTTGGCGGCCGCTGGCTTCTATGGCTGGCACTGGTACTCCAACCTGCCGCAGCCCCACACCGTGGGCTATTCGCTGCACAAACCCAACCTGACTGACTACACCCAGCAACCGCCGGTTGTGGATAACTTGCAAGTGCGTTTTGCCGAATCGGTGGCCCCGCTGGCCGCCATTGGCAAGCCGGTCACCGAAGGCATCACCCTCAAACCCAATGTGGCCGGGAGCTGGCGTTGGTCCGATGACCGCACGCTGCTGTTCGTACCGGAGAAAGACTGGCCCATCGAAGCGGGTTACACCCTTGATCTGGCCAGGAAAGGTTTGCTGGCCGATGGCGTACTGCTCAGCCAGTACAGCAGCCAGTTCTCCACCCAGCCGTTCCGCGCGACCCTGACACACAACGAGTTGTATCAAGACCCGTCGAACCCGACGCTGAAACAACTGGTGGCGACCTTCCATTTTTCCCACCCGGTCGATGAAGACAGCCTGCGCAAGCGCGTTTCGGTCACCCTCGGCAAAGGCCTGGCCTACCGCGACGCCCAGTTGCACAACCGCCCGGACATCAGCTTCGACGAGACCAGGCTGAACGCCTACGTGCGCTCCGCCGCCCTGGCCACACCGCTGGAAAGCACGCCGGTCAGCGCCAAGTTGGATGAAGGCATCAAGGCCCGCGACGGCGGCAACGCCAGCACCGCGCCGCTGGTGGCGGAAGTCACCGTGCCCGGCCGCTATCGCCTGACCTTTACCGGCGCCGAAGTGAGCTTTGTGGATAACGAACGCGGCGAGCCTGAGCCGGTGTTGATGTTCAGCAGCTCCAGTGCCGTGGCCGATGAGACCATTGCCGGTAAGGTCCAGGCCTGGCTGTTGCCGGAAAAAGCCCAGGACGACACCCGTCCCTATAACAGCAACGACATCGACGATGCCCTGCTGGCCCGCAGTACCAAGGTCACGCTGACCCACGTGCCCAGCGTCGAACCGCTGAACACCCTGCATGCCTTCAAGTTCAAGGCCCCGGCCGGCCGTGCGCTGTATGTGCGTGTGCCCGCCAACCTGGAAGCCATCGGTGGCTACCTGGCGAAAAACCCTACGGCCTCGCTGATCAGCATGCCGGCTTATCCGCGCACCTTGCAGTTCCTCTCCGACGGCGCGTTGCTCAGCCTTAACGGCGAAAAACGCCTGGGTTTCATGGCCCGTGGTGTACCTGGCGCCCATGTGGAAATCGCGCGCTTGCTGCCCAACCAATTGCAGCACCTGGTGGACCAGAGCAGCGGCAGCTTTGCCCGGCCCAATTTCGGCAACGAGTATTTCGACCGCATGGTTGAACGCCAGTCCCTGGATATTGCGCTGTCGTCCTCGGACCCGGCGAAAACCGTGTATGACAACGTCGATCTGAGCCACTACCTCACCGCCAACGGGGGCCGTCGCGGCATTTTCGTGCTCAAGCTCAGCCCTCAGGATGAGCCGGCCGAACGCACCTTCGACTATTCGCGCAGCACCACCTCTGACCTGCGCTTTATCGTGGTCACCGACCTCGGCATCATCGCCAAGCGCTCCAGCGATGGCAGCCATGACGTGTATGTGCAATCCATCGGCAACGGTTCGCCGGTGTCCGACGCCCAGGTCGACATCATTGGCCGCAACGGTCTGCCCGTGAGCAGCGGCCACACCGACGGCGAAGGCCACGTGCATTTCGCCAAGCTGGATGAACTGCGCCGTGAGAAAACGCCGCTGATGTATGTGGTCACTCGCGGCAATGACCAGTCGTTCCTGCCGATCGCCCGTCAGTCCCAGCAGCTGGATTTGTCGCGCTTCGACGTAGGCGGTTTGGAAGAAGACGGCGCGATTGATCGCCTCAGTGCCTACCTGTTCACCGACCGTGGCCTCTACCGTCCTGGCGAGACCGCGCACCTGGGCATGATCGTGCGCAGCGGCAACTGGAAAGGTGCCCTGCAAGGCCTGCCCGTGGAGCTGCAGATCACCGACCCGCGCGGCCTGGAAGTGATTCGCCAGCCGCTGAAGCTGTCCGCCAGCGGTTTTGAAACCTTTGATTTCCCCAGCAGCGAAGTCGCCCCCGCCGGTGACTACACCGCGACCTTGCAGTTGATTGGCCAGAAACAGACCCGCACCGACCTCGGCAGTGTCAGCTTCAAGGTCCGCGATTTCGAACCGGACCGCATGAAGGTCAGCCTGAGCCTGCACGACACCCCGGTACAGGGCTGGATTCCACCGGACCAGGTGGTGGCCAAGGTCACCGCGATGCACCTGTTCGGCGCCCCGGCGGCCGGCCGTCGCGTCACCGCGAAGATGTCCCTGAGCCCGACGCTCGCGGCATTCGAGCGTTACCCCGACTACCGTTTCCGCCTCAACGATTCCCTGGAAGAGGCCAGCACCGAAGACCTGGCCGAAACCACCGTCGACGACAATGGCCAGGCCGTACTCGACCTCAACCTGCAACGCTTCGCCAACAGCACCTATCGCTTGCAAGTGATGACCCAGGTGTTCGAGGCCGAAGGGGGTCGTAACGTGGCGGCGCAAAGTGCCTTGCTGGTGTCGTCCGCACCCTACCTTGTGGGTGTGAAAAGCCAGGACTCGCTGTCGTACGTCGCCAAGGACGCCCCGCGCCAGGTGCACTGGCTGGCCGTCACGCCAGACCTCACCCCGTTGGCGGTGGATGGCTTGACCAGCGAAGTGGTCGAACACCGCTACGTGTCGGTACTGGTGAAACAGTCCAACGGCACCTACAAGTACGAGTCGCGTATCAAGAACATCAGCCAGCCGGCCTCGCCGCTGGTGATGACCAAGGACGGCGCCAGGCAGGCCCTGAACACCGCCACTCCAGGGGATTTCACCCTGCAAGTGAAGGACGCCAACGGCAACCTGCTCAACCAGATCGACTACAGCGTGGCCGGACGCGGGAATACCTCGCGCTCCCTGGAACGCAACGCCGAGCTGCAACTGCGCCTGGATAAACGCAGCTACGCCACCGGCGATGAGATCGCGATCAGCATCCGCGCGCCTTACACCGGTGCGGGCCTGATCACCATCGAGCGGGACAAGGTCTACACCCAGCAGTGGTTCAAGGCCGACAGTACCAACAGCGTGCAACATATCCGCGTGCCTGCAGGGCTTGAGGGCAATGCCTACGTCAACGTGCAGTTTGTGCGCGACATCGGCTCGTCCGAGGTCTACATGAGCCCGCTGTCCTACGGGGTGGTGCCGTTCAGCATCAACCTGGATGCGCGGCGCATGGCGTTGAAGGTCGAGGGCCCGACGAAAATCGAGCCGGGGCAGACGCTGGACATCAAGGTCAACGCCGATCGCCCGGGCCGCGCGGTGGTGTATGCAGTGGACGAAGGCATCCTGCAGGTAGCCCGCTACCAGACGCCGGACCCGCTGGGCTTCTTCTTCCAGAAACGTGCGCTGGAAGTCGGCACCAGTCAGATCCTTGACCTGATCCTGCCGGAATTCAGCCGCCTGCTCAGTGGGGCGGCGCCCGGTGGCGATACGGAAGGCGCCCTGGCCAACCACCTCAACCCGTTCAAGCGTAAACACCAGCCGCCAGTGGCCTGGTGGTCCGGGCTGGTGGACTTGCCCGCCGGTGAAACCGTGCTGCATTACCAGGTGCCGGACAGCTTCAACGGCAAGCTGCACCTGTTCGCGGTGGCTGTGGACGCCGACAGCGTGGGCGTCAGCGAGGCCAATACCGAGGTCCGTGGCCCGATCGTCATCACGCCGAACGTGCCAGCCTTTGTGGCGCCGGGTGATGTGTTCAACGTCAGTGCCGGGGTATTCAGCAACCTCGAGGCGGCGGCGGACGTGAAGTTTGAAGTGCAGATCAGCGACGGCCTGGTGGTGCAGGGCGACAAAGCCAGCACCTTGTCCCTGCAACCGCGCAAGGAGGGCACCGCCGAGTTCAAGATCAAGGTCGGCGAAACCCTCGGTTCGGCGGATTTGCGCTTTGTCGCCGTGTTGCCGGATGGCAAGCGGATCCAGGTGGCGGAAACCACCTCGATCCGTCCCCTGAGTGAGCATCGCGTGGCCCTCAGCCTGGGCCGTTTCGACAGCGCCAGCAAAGAGCTCAAGCCCACCCGTGAACTGTTCAGCCAGTTGCGCGACGTGCAACTGGGTGTGGCCGCCTCGCCGCTGGTATGGGCCAACGGCCTCAAGCATTACCTGGATGACTACGGTTATGCCTGCACCGAGCAACTGGTGTCCAAGGCCATGCCGGCGTTGATCTGGGGCGGCACCGCACCCGAGGCAGAACAGGCCTTCAGCGGAGCGGTGCGTATGTTGCGCCAGCGCCAGAACCAGGCCGGCGGCTTTGGTTTGTGGGCCGCCAACCCGGATGTGGCGCCCTACGCCAGCCTGTACGCCACCGATTTCCTGATCGAAGCCAAGGAGCGCGGGCTGCCGGTGCCGGAAGACCTGCTGGTGCGCGCCAACAGCTATCTGACGGACCTGGCCAACGGCCCGAGCGAAGGCCTGTCGGAATTGCGCAACCGCGCCTACGCCAGTTACCTGTTGAGTCGTCAGGGGATTCTGGTGAGCGGCGCCTTGAGCGATATCCGCGAACGCTACGAAAGCTACTTCAAGGACAGCTGGCAGAACGACTTGGGCGCCGCCTACCTGGCGGCCAGCTACAAACTGCTCAAGCAGGATCGCCAGGCCGACACCGTGTTCCGCAAGATCCCTTGGCGTTCGCTTGTGGATAAGTGGGACAGCGATGGCTTGTACTACGACCCGCTGGTCCACGATGCCGAGCACCTGCATCTGCTCGCTCGCCATTTCCCCGAGTTGCTGGACGATGTTCCTACCGCCCTGCTGGATAAACTCGGCAAGCGCCTCAACGAACAGCGCTACAACTCGCTGTCGGCGGCGCTGTTACTGCGGGCCTTGGACAACTACGGCCAGCGCGCGCAAAGCGATATGACCCTCAAGGCCACTGCCTGGCTGGGCGACAAGCAGCAACAATTGCTGGAAATGGCCGGCCAGCCACCGCGCGCGGCGGTACCGGGCGCCACGCAAAAACTGCTGATGGAAAAATCCGACGGCCCGGCGGCGTTCTACATGCTCAGCGAAGCCGGTTTCGATAAGGGTGCCAAGCTCAAGCCGATCAACAACGGGCTGGAGATCATCCACGAATACCTCGACCTCAAAGGCGAGCCGGTGAGCACAGTGGCGGTGGGCGATGAGTTCCTGGTGCGCTTGCGCCTGCGTGCCACCGACCGTGACCAGGTGCAGCAAGTGGCGGTGGTCGACTTGCTGCCCGGTGGCGTCGAGCCTGTGTATAACTTGCCGCCGGAGCCGGAAGCCGCCAGCAGCGAGGACAGTGAAGGCGAAGCGTCTGAATACGTAGAAGAAAGCGAACAAGAAGCCGATGCCTGGCAAGCGCCCATCGGCGAAACCGAGCTGAGCAACTGGCAGCCGGACTATGTGGATGTGCGTGATGATCGGGTGGTGTTGTACGGCACGGCACTGCGCGACGTAGGCACCTTCGTCTATCGCGTGCGCGCCACCAACGCCGGCACGTTCAATACACCACCGGCCTACGCCGAAGGCATGTACGAAACCACCCTGCAAGGACGCGGCAAAGTAGGCCAGCTTGAAATTACCAAGCCTTAAACGCCTGGCGCCGCTGCTGGCAGCGGCGCTGGTGCTGGCGGGGCTGCGGCTATGGCCCCACGCTCCGCTGGAACAGGCTGTGACGTCGTCACGGGTGGTGCTGGCCGATGACGGTTCGCTGCTGCGCATGACCCTGGCGGATGACGGCCAATACCGCTTATGGCTGCCGCTGGAGCGCATCTCGCCGTCACTGGTGGAGGCCTTGCTGCTCAAGGAAGACCGCAATTTCCATTGGCACCCGGGGATCAATCCCCCGGCGTTGCTGCGCGCGGCCCTGGCCACCTACAGCGGCGGCCAACGCCAGGGCGGCTCGACCTTGAGCATGCAACTGGCACGACGCCTGTGGGATCTCAACACCCGCCAGGTACCCGGCAAATTGCAGCAGATGGCGTTGGCCCTGTGGCTGGAGGCGCGCTACAGCAAGCACGACATCCTCGAGGCGTACCTGAACCTGGCGCCCATGGGCGGCAATATCGAAGGCGCCGAAGCGGCCAGTCGCATCTACTTCGGCAAGGCGGCGGCGCAGTTGTCTTTGTCCGAAGCCTTGGCGCTGGCGGTGATTCCCCAGCAGCCGGGGCGGCGCGCGCGCTTTGGGCCGTCACTGCAAAACGCGCGACTGCGCTTGATGAATGACTGGCGCGAAACGTATCCACAAGACCCGCGTAACGCCAGTTTGCTCGAGCTGCCCCTGGAAGCCCGCAACCGCCAGCAGATCCCGTTTCTGGCGCCGCATCTGAGCGAGCAGCTGTTGGCCTCCCAGCCCGGCAACGAACTCAACAGCACCCTCAACCTGCCCCTGCAGCAACTGCTCGAACGCCTGATCAGCGGCTTTATCGCCGAGCGGCGCAGCACCGGTGTGGAAAATGCCACGGCCATCCTGATCGACAGCCGCGACCAGAGCGTCAAGGCGCTGGTGGGCTCGGCGGATTACTTATCCACAGGCATCCACGGCCAGGTCAACGGCGTATTGTCACGCCGGTCGCCAGGTTCGACCCTCAAGCCGTTTCTCTACGGGCTGGCACTGGATCAAGGGGTGATCCACCCCATGAGTATCCTCAAGGATTTGCCCAGTAACTTCGGCTACTTCCAGCCGGAAAATTTCGACGGCAGTTTTGTCGGGCCTCTGACCGCACGGGATGCATTGATCCGTAGCCGCAATATCCCGGCGGTGTGGCTGGCCAGCCAGGTGAAGTCGCCGTCGTTGTATGGGTTGCTGCAACGCGCCGGGATCAAGGGCCTGCGCGGTGAAAGCCATTACGGCCTGGCCCTGGCCCTCGGTGGCGGTGAGATGACCCCCGAGGAACTGGCGCGGCTGTATCTGATGCTGGCGGGCGACGGCCGTCTGCGGCCGTTGCGCTATCTGCAGGAGCAGCCCCAGGCCACCGGCCCGCAGCTCCTCACCCCGCAGGCGGCCTTTATGGTGCGCGATATGCTGCGTCGTAACCCACGCCCGGATGGCCTGCCCGCGCGGCACTGGCGCACCGCCTGGAAAACCGGCACGTCCTGGGGGTTCCATGATGCATGGAGCGCGGGCCTGGTCGGCCCCTACGTGCTGGTGGTGTGGGTGGGCAACTTCGATGGTCGCCCCAACCCGGCGTTTATCGGTGCCAAAACCGCCGCGCCGCTGTTCTTCCGTATCGCCGACGCCCTGCCCCTGGCCTTGCCCAACGTCGTGATCAAGGCCGACAAACCACCCGCCGGCCTGGTGCGCATCGACGTCTGCGCCGCCTCGGGCGAGTTGCCCAACCGCTGGTGCCCGCAAACCCGCAAGACCTGGTACATCCCCGGCGTGTCACCGATTCGCGTGTCCAACCTGCACCGCCCGGTACTGATCGACACCCGTACCGGCAAAGCCGCGTGCCCGCCGTTCGAGGCGCAATACACCCGCGAGGAAGTCTTCGAATTCTGGCCCAGCGACATCCAACGCCTGTACCGCGCCGCCGGCCTGCCCCGCCGCACACCCCCCAACGTGATGAAAAACTGCCAGCCCAACCGCATCAGCGACCAGAACGAAGCCCCGCAGATTCGCTCGCCGCTGACTCAAGTGAGCTATCAGTTGCGCCTGTCCCAACCCCAGGAAAGCATCCCGCTGAACGCGAATGCGGCCAGCGATGCGGCGACGCTGTACTGGTTTGCTGATCAAACCTTGATCGGCCAGGGCCCGCCGCAAGCCACATTGAACTGGCGGCCGGGCAAGTCGGGGGAGTATCGGCTGCGGGTCAGTGATGATCAGGGGCGCAGTGCGAGCCGGGGGTTGAGGGTGGAGTTTGTGCCGTGATAAGCCGCCTCTGACCCCTGGCTCAGTAAAAGCGCCGATGAAGATCAGGGAATATCATCTGCGCGAACCATACGGGTAGGCCGGGAAAAATCGAGCGTGACTTGGCAGACGGCGCTTCAACTACGCCCAAATCAATTAACTTTTTAAGCTGATCACTTGCTACGCGATCATGCAGCCCAGAAAAGATTTTGAAGTCCGCTCGGGCAATCTCACCTTGAGTTAGCAGGATATGGATGGCCTTGGCCATTTCCGGCTTCACTCCAGCCCCAATGAATCGCTCCTCAAGCCCAATCACTCTCTCAAGCCGCTGACGCAGACTTACCAGGCCCATCGCTTGTTCTACATACTCCATCTGATCAATGCAGACTTGCAGCATGAACTCTACAAATTCGAACAACCCACCTTGAGTCAGCTGACCACGACCGTCGAGATCACCGCGACGCGGCTGATCCGCTGCACGCAAGCGTCCATGGTACTCATCCTGTTTTCGTGCCAGCCCCCGAGAAAGTGACCACAGTGGGGACGCTAGCCCAAGGCGCATCAACTGCAAGTGCGTAATCATGCGCACGACTCGGCCATTGCCATCTTCAAATGGGTGAATAAACGCAAGACGATGGTGATAAGCAAGAGCGCTGAGAATTCGCGACGTCAGATCAGGTTGCCCCCCATATACCTGTTGAAGGCGGGTGAGCATGGGGGCGACGGATTCCCAGGCAGGCGCTGCATGATCACCCACCAAGACATTGCGTTGTGCACTATCACGCAATTGACCCGGCACCATTAGGCGCCCATCACTCAGCCGCAAGTCGTCGTCGCTGGCACCTGTAAAAAGGCGGCGATGAATGACAGAAATGAATTCAGGGGCAAAGAACACGCTCCAAGGCGCGTCAATTGATTTCGGCCGACGTACTGTTCGCTCCAGTAACGCCTGAACGCCGATGTGACTTTCGGCCAGCTCACGCAGTTCTTTGGAGTCGCGCCTGGGTACTCGTGTAGATAACGTAGCAGGCTCGGTGAATTGGCCTTCAATCAGGTTGCTGTAGTAACTATTGGTGATCCGCATCAGGCCGCCGATGCGAATAGCGGTGTTTTCGGGGAGCAAACCCGTGAGTTTTCCGGCACGAAACGATAGCGTCTCTGCCGTACGTAAAATCGACGCAGGGAAACCTGGCGATGGCCAGACAGGTTCCAACCAGTGATTCCCGAAGATGAACTTCTGCGTCATGTTCCTCACCATTTTTCCGATTTTTTTTCGAATCTGTTTTCCTTTAAGGTCCAATAGTAACGGGATAAATCCAAGATTTTATACAACTATCTGCTAAACATTTTTCTGATTTTTTTTCTGATTTTTTTTGGCCTATACAACCAGCTCCACGTAGTTCGACTCCCCGCCTCCCGTCGCCCCCGACAACCAACCCCACACGAAACTCAGCGTGGTACGCCCGGCGGCATCGACACCGATAATGCCCCGCGACCAGCCGGCCAGCAGCTCACCTTCCAGTGTCAGGCATTGATACAGCAGCTCGATAGAGTCTGGGCCTGTGACGCGGCCGACCTGCGTACCCAGGCGAATTCGGCCGCCTTGGTAGGTACCGGAAATGGCATCGCCCTCGACAAGGTAATGAAACACCGTGCCCGCGCCGGAGAGCCCGTGGGTGTTGGTGGCGACGGTGAATCGGCGGTTGTGCAAACGCTCGTGGATTTGCGAGGGGGTATTCATCGAAGGCGCGTCCTTTCGGGTACCTGGAGACCCGGGCGGGCCTCCAGGGTGGAGCGGGTTACTCCACCGTCACCGACTTCGCCAGGTTGCGCGGCTGGTCGACGTCGGTGCCTTTGAGCACGGCGACGTAGTACGACAGCAGTTGCAGCGGGATGGTGTAGAGGATCGGCGACAGGGTGTCGTGGATGTGCGGCATGTTGATGACGTGGGTGCCTTCACCGTTGGTCATGCCGGCTTTTTCGTCGGCGAACACGATCAGTTGGCCGCCACGAGCGCGGACTTCCTGCAGGTTGGACTTGAGCTTCTCCAGCAGTTCGTTGTTCGGCGCGACGGTGACCACCGGCATGTCGTCGTCCACCAGGGCCAACGGGCCGTGCTTGAGCTCACCGGCCGGGTAGGCTTCGGCGTGGATGTACGAAATTTCCTTGAGCTTCAGCGAGCCTTCCATCGCCACCGGGTACTGCGCGCCACGGCCGAGGAACAGGGTGTGGTTCTTGTCGGCGAACAGCTCGGCGACTTTTTCCACGGTACTGTCCATGGCCAAGGCTTCGCCCAGGCGAGTCGGCAGGCGGCGCAGTTCTTCCACCAGGGTGGCTTCGACGCCGGCTGCCAAGGTGCCGCGAACCTGGCCCAGGGACAGGGTCAGCAGCAACAGGCCGACCAACTGGGTAGTGAAGGCTTTGGTGGACGCCACGCCGATTTCGCGACCGGCCTGGGTCAGCAGGGTCAGGTCGGACTCACGCACCAGGGAGCTGATGCTGACGTTGCAGATCGCCAGGCTGGCGAGGAAGCCCAGCTCCTTGGCGTTGCGCAGCGCGGCCAGGGTGTCGGCGGTTTCGCCGGACTGGGAAATGGTCACGAACAGCGTGTCGGGCTGCACCACCACCTTGCGGTAGCGGAACTCACTGGCGACTTCGACCTGGCACGGGATGCCGGCCAGTTCTTCCAGCCAGTAACGAGCAACCATACCGGCGTGGTAGCTGGTGCCACAGGCCACGATCTGCACATTGCGCACTTTGGCGAACAGCTCGGCGGCCTGGGGGCCGAAGGCGTTGACCAGCACTTGCTTGTCGCCAAGGCGGCCTTCCAGGGTGCGCTGCACCACAGCCGGTTGTTCGTGGATTTCCTTGAGCATGAAGTGGCGGAACTCGCCTTTGTCGGCGGCCTCGGCACCGTCGCGGTATTGCACGGCTTCGCGTTCGACGGAATTACCGTTCACGTCCCAGATCGCCACGCTTTCACGGCGAATGTCGGCAATATCGCCCTCCTCCAGGTACATGAAGCGGTCGGTCACCTGGCGCAGGGCCAGTTGGTCGGAGGCGAGGAAGTTCTCGCCCAGGCCCAGGCCGATCACCAGCGGGCTGCCACTGCGGGCGGCAACCACGCGGTCCGGTTGGCTGGCGCTGACCACGGCCAGACCATAGGCGCCGTGCAGTTCCTTGACCGTGGCCTTGAGGGCGGCGGTCAGGTCACTGTGGTCCTTGAGCTTGTGGTTGAGCAGGTGGGCGATGACTTCGGTGTCGGTGTCCGAGGTGAACACGTAGCCCATGCTCTTGAGCTGTTCGCGCAGCACTTCGTGGTTTTCGATGATGCCGTTGTGCACCACGGCCAAGTCACCGGAGAAGTGCGGGTGGGCGTTGCGCTCGCACGGTGCGCCGTGGGTGGCCCAGCGGGTGTGGGCAATCCCCAGGCGACCTACCAGCGGCTCGCCGGCCAACGCCTGCTCCAACTCGCTGACCTTGCCTGGGCGGCGCATGCGCTCAAGCTTGCCGGCGTTGGTGAAGACGGCCACACCCGCGCTGTCGTAGCCGCGGTATTCCAGGCGCTTGAGGCCTTCGAGCAGGATGGCAGTAACGTTACGTTCGGCGACTGCGCCAACAATTCCACACATGGTGCTTCTCCTAGATGATTGCCGCGCATATCAGCGTAATGCCGCGGGCTTGGATCTGGTCGCGGGCCTCAAGCGGCAGGCGATCATCGGTAATAAGGGTATGGACGCTGCTCCAGGGCAGTTCCAGGTTGGGAATCTTGCGGCCGATCTTGTCGGATTCGACCATCACCACCACCTCGCGGGCGACCTCGGCCATCACACGGCTCAGGCCCAGCAATTCGTTAAAAGTGGTGGTACCACGCTGTAGATCGATGCCGTCGGCGCCGATGAACAGTTGATCAAAGTCGTAGGAACGCAACACCTGCTCGGCGACCTGGCCCTGGAACGAGTCCGAATGCGGGTCCCAGGTGCCGCCGGTCATCAACAGCACCGGTTCGTGTTCCAGTTCGCTCAAGGCACTGGCCACGTGCAGGGAGTTGGTCATGACCACCAGGCCGGGCTGGTGGCCCAGTTCCGGGATCATGGCGGCGGTGGTGCTGCCGCTGTCGATGATGATGCGGGCGTGTTCACGCAAACGCATCACCGCAGCACGGGCGATCGCACGTTTGTAGGCCGAGACCGGTTGGGCGGGGTCGCCCACCAGTTCCTGAGGCATGGTGATCGCGCCACCGTAGCGACGCAGCAACAGGCCGTTACTTTCGAGCGCGGCCAAGTCCTTGCGGATAGTGACTTCCGAGGTTTCGAAACGCTTGGCCAATTCGTCCACGCTGACTTCGCCCTGTTCGTTGAGCAAGGTCAGGATGTTGTGGCGTCGTTGGGGTGTATTTCGTTTCGACATGGTGATGATAAGTTTCGTTTCGAAAGATAACGAAGGCAATCAAAACCTATTGGGAAGATATCGTCAAGCGTCGGAAACAGATTTTTCCAACGACGCAGTTCAAATGTGGAAGGGGCTTGCCCCCGATTGCAGTAGATCAGTCGACTAAAACATTGACTGAAAATCCGCCATCGGGGACAAGCCCCCTCCCACATTTGGATAGCATTGCTGATTAGGCTGTGGATAACTCAGCTTTTCTTGATTTTGACCGGGCGTTTCCAGCCGTCGATATTGCGTTGGCGGGCACGGGCTACGGCCAGTTGGGACTTATCCACATCCTGATTGATGGTTGAGCCTGCGGCAGTGTTCGAACCATCACCGATCGTCACAGGTGCAATCAGCGAGTTATTCGAGCCGATGAAGACGTCCTCACCAATAGTGGTCTGGTACTTGTTGGCACCGTCGTAGTTGCAGGTGATTGCGCCAGCGCCGATGTTGCTGCGCGCACCGATCACCGCATCCCCCAGGTAAGCCAGGTGGCCGGCCTTTGCATCGTCGCCCATGCGTGCATTTTTCAGTTCGACAAAATTGCCGACGTGCGCCCTGGCGCCCATCACAGTGCCCGGACGCAACCGCGCAAACGGACCGGCATCGCTGCCCTCGCCCATTACGGCGCCGTCGATATGGCTGTTGGCCTTGATCACCACGCCCTTGCGCAGGGTGCTGTCCTTGATCACGCAGTTCGGGCCAATGACCACGTCGTCTTCGATGATCACGCGGCCTTCGAGGATCACGTTGATGTCGATCAGCACATCGCGGCCCACGGTGACCTCACCGCGTACGTCAAAACGCGCAGGGTCGCGCAGGGTCACGCCCTGGGCCATCAGGCGGCGGCCTTCACGCAGTTGGTAGTGACGCTCGAGCTCTGCAAGCTGCTTGCGATCATTGGCGCCCTGCACTTCCATCGGGTCGTGGGGCTGTTCGGTGGCGACCAGCAGGCCATCACTCACGGCCATCTCGATCACGTCGGTGAGGTAGTACTCGCCCTGAGCGTTGTTGTTGGACAGGCGGCTCATCCAGTCGGCGAGCTTATTGGCAGGGACGGCGAGAATACCGGTGTTGCCTTCGGTGATAGCTCGCTGGGCTTCACTGGCGTCCTTGTGCTCGACGATCGCCGCGACCTTGCCGTCGGCACCGCGCACGATGCGCCCGTAACCGGTGGGGTCATCCAGCTCAACGGTGAGCAGGCCCATCTGCCCCGGCACCACACGCTTGAGCAGACGCAGCAGGGTTTCCACTTCGATCAGCGGCACGTCGCCGTAGAGGATCAGCACGGTGTCGGCGGTAATGAACGGCACAGCTTGCGCGGTGGCGTGGCCAGTGCCCAGTTGTTTGTCCTGCAATACGAAATTCAGGTCATCCGCCGCCAGGCGCTCGCGCACCACATCAGCACCGTGGCCGATCACCACGTGGATACGTTGCGGGTCCAGTTGACGAGCGCTGTGGATAACATGTCCAAGCATGGAATTGCCCGCGACCGGGTGCAGCACCTTCGGCAGGGCCGAACGCATGCGGGTGCCCTGGCCTGCGGCGAGAATGACGATTTCAAGAGACATGAATGGCTACCAATCCTGGGCGGTCCGGCTTCAGACCAAAGATGTGTTTTGCTAAAAAAGAAAAAGGGTAGCCGAGGCTACCCTTTTTAATCAATCGCGCATAAGCATCACGGCGTCGCCGCTTACTTCTTGCGGATCTGCTGGAGCGTGCGCAGCTGGGCTGCAGCCTCGGCCAGACGTACAGCAGCAGCGCCGTAGTCGAAGTCCGCACCCTTTTCGTTCAGGGCCTTCTCGGCAGCCTTGACGGCTTCCTGAGCGGAGGCTTCATCCAGGTCGCCAGCACGTTGCACGGTGTCGGCAAGTACCTTGACCATGTTCGGCTGAACCTCCAGGAAACCACCGGAGATGTAGAACACCTCCTTTTCCCCGCCTTGCTTGGTCAGAGTGATCGGACCTGGCTTCAAGCTGGTGATCAATGGCGCGTGGCCCATGGCAATACCCAGGTCACCGAGTTCGCCGTGTGCAATCACCATTTCTACCAGACCGGAGAAGATTTCCCCTTCCGCGCTGACGATATCGCAATGGACTGTCATAGCCATCTGATTGCCTCAACCTGATGAGCGCCCGTTTCCGGGCGCCTGGATTACAGTTTCTTGGCTTTCTCGATCGCTTCTTCGATGCCGCCGACCATGTAGAACGCTTGTTCTGGCAGGTGGTCGTAGTCACCGTTGAGGATGCCTTTGAAGCCAGCAATGGTGTCTTTCAGGGAAACGTATTTACCCGAAGCACCGGTGAAGACTTCAGCCACGAAGAACGGCTGCGACAAGAAGCGCTGGATCTTACGAGCACGGTTTACCAACTGCTTGTCGGCTTCCGACAGCTCGTCCATACCCAGGATCGCAATGATGTCCTTCAGTTCTTTGTAACGCTGCAGCACGTACTGGACGCCGCGAGCGGTGTCGTAGTGCTCCTGGCCGATCACGTTCGGGTCCAGCTGGCGCGAAGTCGAGTCGAGTGGATCGACCGCTGGGTAGATACCCAGGGAAGCGATGTCACGGGACAGAACGACGGTGGCGTCCAAGTGGGCGAAGGTGGTCGCAGGCGATGGGTCGGTCAAGTCATCCGCAGGTACGTATACCGCTTGGATCGAAGTGATCGAACCTTCCTTGGTCGAAGTGATACGTTCCTGCAGAACGCCCATCTCTTCAGCCAGGGTCGGCTGGTAACCTACTGCGGAAGGCATACGGCCCAGCAGTGCGGATACTTCAGTACCGGCCAGGGTGTAACGGTAGATGTTGTCGACGAACAGCAGAACGTCGTTACCTTCGTCACGGAACTTCTCGGCCATGGTCAGGCCAGTCAGTGCTACGCGCAGACGGTTTCCCGGCGGCTCGTTCATCTGACCGTAGACCAGTGCCACTTTGTCCAGAACGTTGGAGTCCTTCATCTCGTGGTAGAAGTCGTTACCCTCACGAGTACGCTCACCCACACCGGCGAACACGGAATAACCGCTGTGCTCGATGGCGATGTTACGGATCAGTTCCATCATGTTTACGGTCTTGCCTACACCGGCACCACCGAACAGACCGACTTTACCGCCCTTGGCGAACGGGCAAACCAGGTCGATAACCTTGATGCCGGTTTCCAGCAGGTCGTTGCCGCCAGCTTGTTCCGCGAACGAAGGTGCTGGACGGTGAATGCCCCAGCGCTCTTCGGTGTCGATCGGGCCAGCTTCGTCAATCGGGTTGCCCAGTACGTCCATGATCCGGCCCAGGGTCGCTTTACCGACCGGTACGGAGATGGCAGCGCCGGAGTCGATAACGTCCAGACCGCGCTTCAAGCCTTCGGTGGAACCCATCGCAATGGTACGAACTACGCCGTCGCCCAGCTGCTGCTGAACTTCCAGAGTAGTTTCCGCGCCTTGTACTTTCAGCGCGTTGTAGATGCTCGGTACGCTGTCGCGTGGAAATTCCACGTCGATAACGGCGCCGATGATTTGAACGATACGTCCGCTACTCATAGCTGGATCCTCTGAATATTTGAACCGTTAAACCGCGGCAGCGCCGCCGACGATTTCCGAGATCTCTTGGGTGATCGCAGCCTGACGCGCCTTGTTGTAGATCAGCTGCAAATCGCTGATCAGATCACCGGCGTTATCGGTAGCGTTTTTCATCGCGATCATCCGCGCCGCTTGTTCAGCTGCGTTGTTCTCGACCACCGCCTGGTACACCTGCGACTCCACGTAGCGCACCATCAAGCCGTCAAGCAGCTCTTTGGCGTCTGGTTCGTAGAGGTAGTCCCAGTGGTGCTTGAGTTCCTGATCCGGAGTCGCCACCAGTGGAATCAACTGCTCCACGGTTGGCTGCTGGGTCATGGTGTTGATGAATTTGTTGGATACCACGGAGAGGCGGTCAATCCGGCCTTCCATGTACGCATCCAGCATCACCTTCACACTGCCGATCAAATCATTGATCGACGGCTCTTCACCCAGGTGGCTGATAGCTGCAACGACGTTACCGCCGAAGTTGCGGAAAAAGGCCGCACCCTTGCTACCAACAACACACAGATCGATCTCGACGCCGTTTTCGCGGTTTACCGCCATGTCCTTGACCAGGGCCTTGAACAGGTTGGTATTCAAACCACCGCACAAACCACGGTCACTACTCACTACCACATAACCCACACGCTTGACGGCGCGTTCGATCATGAAGGGGTGGCGGTATTCCGGGTTGGCGTTGGCCAGATGCCCAATTACCTGGCGGATACGCTCCGCATAAGGACGGCTAGCAGCCATGCGCATTTGTGCCTTGCGCATTTTGCTGACCGCCACTTTTTCCATGGCGCTGGTAATTTTTTGCGTGCTTTTGATGCTCGCAATCTTACTGCGAATCTCTTTTGCGCCTGCCATGTAACACCTATCAGGTTAGCAAGCGGGAGCCTTGCGGCTCCCGCTGCGGCTTACCAGGTTTGGGTGGCCTTGAACTTCTCGATACCGGCTTTCATGCCAGCGTCGATATCGTCATTGAAGTCACCCTTCACGTTGATCTTCGCCATCAATTCGGCGTGATCGCGGTTGAAGTAAGCAATCAGCGCTTGTTCAAAGCTGCCGACCTTGGCGATTTCAACGTCGGTCAGGAACCCACGCTCAGCGGCATACAGCGACAACGCCATGTCAGCGATCGACATTGGGGCGTATTGCTTCTGCTTCATCAGCTCGGTAACGCGCTGACCATGCTCAAGTTGCTTACGGGTCGCTTCGTCCAGGTCAGAAGCGAACTGGGCGAATGCCGCCAGTTCACGGTACTGAGCCAGAGCGGTACGGATACCACCGGAGAGCTTCTTGATGATCTTGGTCTGAGCGGCACCACCCACACGGGATACCGAAACACCGGCGTTCACTGCAGGGCGGATGCCCGAGTTGAACATGGCCGATTCCAGGAAGATCTGACCGTCGGTGATGGAAATCACGTTGGTCGGAACGAACGCGGAAACGTCGCCAGCCTGGGTTTCGATGATCGGCAGTGCGGTCAGGGAACCGGTTTTGCCGGTCACTGCGCCGTTGGTGAACTTCTCTACGTACTCTTCCGAAACGCGGGATGCACGCTCCAGCAGACGGGAGTGGAGATAGAACACGTCGCCTGGGTAGGCTTCACGGCCTGGTGGACGGCGCAGCAGCAGGGAAATCTGGCGATAAGCCACTGCTTGCTTGGACAGATCGTCATAAACGATCAGCGCGTCTTCACCGCGGTCGCGGAAGAATTCACCCATGGTGCAACCGGAGTACGGTGCCAGGAATTGCAGCGCAGGAGATTCCGAAGCACTGGCAGCCACGATGATCGTGTTGGCCAGGGCGCCGTTTTCTTCCAGCTTGCGAACCACGTTGGCGATGGTCGATTGCTTCTGACCGATCGCTACGTAGACGCAGAAAATGCCGCTGTTCTTCTGGTTGATGATCGCGTCGATCGCCAGAGCGGTTTTACCGATCTGACGGTCACCGATGATCAGCTCACGCTGGCCACGGCCGACCGGGATCATGGCATCGACAGCCTTGTAGCCAGTCTGTACAGGCTGGTCTACCGACTTACGCCAGATCACGCCTGGAGCAACTTTCTCGACCGCGTCGGTCTCGGTGTTGCCCAGTGGACCTTTACCGTCAACAGGGTTACCCAGTGCGTCGACAACGCGACCCAGCAATTCCTTACCAACCGGAACCTCCAGGATGCGGCCAGTGCACTTGGCGCTCATGCCTTCAGCCAGACTGGTGTACGCGCCCAATACAACGGCACCTACGGAGTCTTGCTCCAGGTTGAGGGCCATACCGTAGACGCCGCCCGGAAACTCGATCATCTCGCCGTACATAACGTCGGCCAGACCGTGAATCCGCACGATGCCGTCAGATACGCTGACGACAGTGCCTTCGTTACGGGCTTGGGAGGTCACATCGAGCTTGTCGATGCGGCCCTTGATAATTTCACTTATTTCGGAAGGATTGAGTTGCTGCATTGCTCTGCTGCCCCTTCAAACTCAAGATTTCAATGCTTCGGCAAGATTCGCGAGTTTGCCGCGAATCGAGCCATCGATAACCAGGTCGCCGGCGCGAATGACAACACCCCCAATAAGGGATGGGTCTTCCGCAACTTGCAGGCGCACTTCCCGGTCGAGTCGTGCACTGAGAACCTTGGCGAGTTTGTCTTGCTGTTCTTGGTTCAATGCAAAAGCACTGGTCACTTCAACGTCTACCGATTTCTCTTGCTCGGCCTTGTACAGGTCGAACAGAGCGGCAATCTCCGGCAAAAGCAGGAGACGGTCGTTTTCGGCGATGACATTGATGAAGTTCTGCACTTTCACATCAAACTTGTCGCCGCACACTTCAATAAAAGTGGCGGCCTTGTCTGCGCTCGTCAGTCGCGGGGCCTTGAGCACGCGCTGCATGGTGCCGTCTTGCGACACTGCTGCAGCCAGGCCGAGCATGGCTGACCAAGAGGCCAGCTGCTGGTGGGCCTGGGCGTGCTCGAAGGCTGCCTTAGCGTAAGGTCGGGCCAACGTGGTCAATTCTGCCATGATCGCCCTCGCTTAAATTTCAGCAGCCAGTTTGTTAACCAGCTCCGCGTGCGCGTTTTGATCAATTGTGGCACCCAGGATCTTCTCAGCACCGCCGACGGCCAGAGCACCCAGTTGGGCACGCAGCGCATCTTTGACACCGTTCAGTTCCTGCTCGATCTCGGCTTGAGCCTGAACCTTCACACGGTCAGCGTCGATACGGGCTTTTTCAACAGCCTCTTCAACAATCTGGTTACCGCGTTTCTTGGCTTGCTCAATGATTTCGGCTGCTTGAGCTTTCGCTTCGCGCAGTTGCTGACCCGCTTTATCTTGGGCCAACTCCAGGTCGCGAGCTGCTCGTGCGGCAGCGTCCAGTCCATCCGCGATCTTCTTTTGACGTTCGTGCAAAGCCGCGATGACCGGAGGCCATACGAACTTCATGCAGAAAACGACAAAAATCAAGAACGCTAAGGACTGACCAATAATGGTTGCATTAATGTTCACGCCAATACCTCGCTCATTCGTTGCACAACACACCAATCACTCGAAAAACGAGTGATTAACCGGCGAGTTGACCAACGAAGGGGTTCGCGAAGGTGAAGAACAGAGCGATACCAACGCCGATCATGGTCACGGCGTCGAGCAGGCCGGCAACGATGAACATTTTAACTTGCAGCATTGGAACCATTTCTGGCTGACGCGCTGCGCCTTCCAGGAACTTGCCGCCCAGCAGGCCGAAACCAATGGCAGTACCCAGGGCGCCCAGGCCGATCAACAGTGCAACAGCGATAGCGGTTAGACCAACTACAGTTTCCATCTTTCCTCCCGACTTTTACGTCGTATGGTTTAGGTTTTTTAGATTTTAAAGCGGTAAAACAAATCGTTTCATAGCCCTGGTGGGCCACCTTCCCGTTTCACCGGGAAGGACATCAGACTAGTCGAGACTGGCCTTAATGGTTCTCTTCGTGCGCCATCGACAGGTAGACGATGGTCAGCATCATGAAGATGAAGGCCTGCAGGGTGATGATCAGGATGTGGAACACAGCCCACGCCCACTGCAGAACAATGCCCAGGCCGCTAAGCCAGAGCAGGCCGCTGCCGAACATCACAGCGATCAGAATGAACACCAGCTCGCCGGCATACATGTTGCCGAACAGTCGCAGGGCCAGGGAGATCGGCTTGGCGATCAGGGTGACGAATTCCAGCAGGAAGTTCACCGGGATCAGCAGGGCTTGAACAAAAATGTTCTTGCTGCCGAACGGGTGCAGGGTCAGTTCGCCGATGAAGCCGCCGATGCCCTTGATCTTGATGCTGTAGAAAATGATCAACGCAAATACCGACAGGGCCATGCCCAGGGTAGCGTTCGGGTCAGTGGTCGATACGGCACGGAATGGAATGTGCGGGTCGCCGGAAATCGCCATGGCCAACTGAGGAATCCAGTCAACCGGGATCAGGTCGACGGCGTTCATCAGGAACACCCAGACGAAGATGGTCAGTGCCAGCGGTGCAATCACCGGGCTACGGCCATGGAAGCTGTCTTTCACGCTGCCATCGACGAATTCGACCAGTACTTCAACGAAGTTCTGCAAAGCACCTGGTTGACCGGAAGTCGCCTTCTTTGCCGCCATGCGGAAAATCAGGACGAAGATCAGACCCAAAGCGACCGACCAGCCCAGAGTATCCAGGTGGAAAGCCCAGAAGCCCATTTCTTTGGCTTCTGCTGCGGAGTGGGCAAAGCCCCAGCCGCCGTTGGGAAGCTGACCGAAGGTCAGGTTCTGCAAGTGGTGCTGGATATAGCCCGAAGCGGTTGTTTCTGCCATGGTTGCCTCAAACGCCCTAAGGTTTCGAAAGTCTTGTTTTCATCAGCAGGGGAGCGAACCAGCTGACCAGTTGGGTCAACACGAAGACGCCGAATACAGCCAGCGGCGCCAATGGCTTCACACCTGCAAAGGTCAGTGCAAACAGCACTGCCGTCAAAATCAGTTTCCCCGCCTCGCCGGCATAAAAAGACCGGACGATAGCCTGGGCTGCTCGGGCGCCGGAAAACCGAAAGGCCCTGTGAGCAAAATACATATTGGGCAGCAAGGCTATCAGGCCTCCGCAAAGTCCTGAATATCCGGCTACGACTCCATGCCAGTACCAAAGCGCCAATGCGGCGATCAGCAAAATGACAAATTGAGCCAATAAAACCGGAAAAACAGCCAAGCGATGGAAGGGCAACGTGTTTGGCGTGCGGGTTTCCATCACTCTTGCTCCTCAATAGTCGGCTGCCGGAAATCAATAACTTGGCATAATTTGTGCCGACAAAATGCGCGCAGAGTATAGGGGCGGTTCTGCCCCTATTCAACTGCCGGGTAGTGATTTCCGATCACGCGCTACATAAGCAAATGTTTCAGCGGATGTGGGCAAGGACGCCCTGAAGCTCATCAAGGGAGTTATATCCGATGACCAATTGCCCTTTGCCTTTCTTGCCGTGGCGAATTTGTACCGCAGAGCCCAGGCGTTCGGCCAGGCGCTGCTCGAGACGCGCGATATCCGGATCAGGTTTGGCCGTTTCGACCGGTGCAGGTTTGCCGCTGAGCCACTGGCGAACCAGGGCCTCGGTCTGACGAACGGTGAGCCCTCGTGCGACAACGTGTCGCGCCCCTTCAACCTGTTGATTTTCCGGCAAACCGAGCAAAGCACGGGCGTGGCCCATCTCGAGGTCGCCATGGGACAACATGGTCTTGATGACTTCCGGCAGCGCGATCAGGCGCAGCAAGTTGGACACGGTGACACGGGATTTACCCACGGCCTCGGCGACCTGTTGCTGGGTCAGCTGGAATTCCTGCTGCAAACGCTGCAAGGCGATCGCTTCCTCGATGGGATTGAGGTCTTCACGCTGGATATTCTCGATCAACGCCATGGCGATGGCGGTTTCATCCGGTACATCGCGCACCATCGCCGGGATGGTGTCCTTGCCCGCCTGCTGGCTGGCGCGCCAGCGGCGTTCACCGGCGATGATTTCAAAGCGGCCGCCGCCGATCGGGCGCACCACAATCGGCTGCATCACACCCTGGGCCTTGATCGAATTGGCCAGTTCTTCCAGGGCCTGGGGGTCCATGTCCCGGCGTGGCTGGTATTTGCCGCGCTGGATCAGGTCCAGGGGCAAGTGCTGCAGCTCGCGTTCGTCAGCCTGCACCGCTTGTTCTTCAAGCGATGTGACGGTCGGACCACTCAGCAGTGCATCCAGTCCACGTCCGAGACCTCGTTTCTTGACGGCCATGGGGATTCCTTAAGTTGGCTGGGCTGCAGCGGTGCGTGAGTTGCGGCGTTGACGACGAACCATCTCGCCGGCCAATGCCAGGTAGGCAATGGCGCCACGGGATGATTTGTCGTACGCCAGCGCGGGCATGCCATAGCTTGGCGCTTCGGCCAGGCGGATGTTGCGTGGAATCACGGTGTCGTACAGCTGGTCGCCAAAGTGTTCCTTGAGCTGCGCCGACACATCGTTCATCAGGCTCAGGCGCGGATCGAACATGGTCCGAAGCAGGCCTTCGATCTGCAGGTTCGGGTTGAGCAGCTCGGCAATACGCTTGATGTTATCCACAAGGTCGCTCAACCCTTCCAGCGCGTAGTACTCGCACTGCATGGGGATAATCACCCCATCGGCAGCCACCAATGCGTTAAGCGTGAGCATCGACAGCGACGGTGGGCAGTCGATCAAAATGTAGTCGTAGTTCTCGCGGATCGGTGCCAACGCGCTGCGCAGACGGCTTTCCTTCATCTGCATTTCCAGCAGCACCACTTCCGCCGCAGTCAAATCGCGGTTGGCCGGCAGCAGTTGATAACCGCCATGCTCGGAGTAGTGCATGGCCTGGGCCAGGTCGCACTCGCCAATCAGCAAGTCGTAGACCGAGTTTTCCAAGCCGTGTTTATCCACACCGCTACCCATGGTGGCGTTGCCCTGTGGATCGAGATCGATCAACAGCACCCGACGCTTGGTGGCGACCAGGGATGCTGCGAGGTTGATGCAGGTGGTGGTTTTGCCCACGCCACCTTTCTGGTTCGCTATCGCGAATACCTTAGCCATTCTTGCTTGTGTTCCCAATCATGCCGTGCGGCGCAGTATCAGCAGATGGCGTTGGCCTTGGCAACCGGGTACGGCCAAGGCGTGTTCGCTATCGAGGTGGAAGTCTGCCGGCAATGCTAACAGCTCATCGCTTGGATGGACGCCCTTCATTGCCAGCCAGCGGGTGTCGCCGTCGCCCAGGTGACGAGTCCAGCTGCTGAAGTTCTCCATGCTGCTGAACGCCCGGGAAACAATTCCGTTGAAGGGCAACTCAGGCGTGAAGGCTTCGACGCGACTGTGGATAACGTGCAGGTTATCCAGCTTGAGTTCGAGTTTGACCTGGGTCAGGAAGCGGGTTTTCTTGCCGTTGCTGTCCAGGCAGGTCACTTGCGACTCGGGAAACAGGATAGCCAGCGGGATGCCAGGCATACCGCCACCACTGCCGACATCGAGCCAACGACCGTTTTCGATAAACGGCATTACGCTCAGACTGTCGAGCAAGTGACGGGAAACCATTTCGTCGGGATCACGCACGGCCGTCAGGTTGTAAGCCTTGTTCCATTTGATCAACAGGGCCAGATAACCCAGCAGCAAATCGTGCTGGGCCTGGGTCAAGTCCACGCCCAATTGGCGCGCACCTGTGGATAACTCTTCGGCGTGTTGCGAGGTGACCAACGAACTCAAGCGCTTTGCTCCAACTGACGGCCCGCGCCGCGTTTTTTCAAATGAATCATCAACAGCGAAATGGCTGCCGGGGTGACGCCGGGGATACGTGAAGCCTGGCCGAGGGTCTCGGGGCGAGTTATCCCCAGCTTGCTTTGGATTTCTTTCGACAAGCCGGAAATACCGGTGTAGTCGATATCCACAGGCAGCCTGGTGTCTTCACTGGCGCGCAGACGAGCGATTTCGTCCTGCTGGCGGTCAATGTAACCGGCGTACTTGGTCTTGATTTCGACCTGCTCGGCAACCTGTGGATCATCGGCGCCGCCGCCGGTCACTTCGACCAGGCCAGCGTAGTCGATTTCAGGACGGGACAGCAGGTTCAGCAGGTTGTATTCATGAGTCAGCGGCGTGCCGAATTTTTCCGCAATCGCGTCGCCCTGCTCGGTCCCGGGGCGAACCCAGGTACTTTTCAGGCGCTGCTCTTCAAGCTCGATGCTTTCGCGTTTTTTGCAGAAAGCCGCCCAGCGCGCATCGTCGACCAAGCCCAGTTCACGGCCTTTTTCGGTCAGGCGCAGGTCGGCGTTGTCTTCGCGCAGGATCAGGCGGTATTCCGCTCGGGAAGTGAACATCCGATACGGTTCCTGGGTTCCCAGGGTAATCAGGTCGTCGACCAACACGCCGATATACGCTTCATCGCGACGCGGGCACCAGCTGTCTTTGCCTTGTGCACGCAATGCGGCGTTGGTCCCGGCCAGCAAACCCTGGGCGCCGGCTTCTTCGTAGCCGGTGGTGCCGTTGATTTGCCCGGCGAAGAACAGGCCGCCGATAACCTTGGTTTCCAGGCTGTACTTCAGGTCACGCGGGTCGAAGTAGTCGTATTCGATGGCGTAGCCCGGACGCACGATGTGTGCGTTTTCCATGCCGCGAATCGATTGCACGATCTGGATTTGCACATCGAACGGCAGGGAAGTGGAAATCCCGTTCGGGTACAGCTCGTGGGTAGTCAGGCCTTCGGGCTCGATGAAGACCTGGTGGCTTTCCTTGTCGGCAAAGCGGTGGATCTTGTCTTCGATCGACGGGCAGTAACGCGGGCCAATACCTTCGATCACTCCGGAGTACATCGGCGAACGGTCGAGGTTCGCGGCAATGATTTCGTGAGTGCGCGCATTGGTATGGGTAATCCAGCAGCTCACCTGTTTGGGGTGTTGCTCCTTGGAACCCATGAACGACATCACCGGGATCGGAGTATCGCCCGCTTGTTCGGTCATCACCGAGAAATCCACGGAACGCCCGTCGATACGCGGCGGGGTCCCGGTTTTCAGGCGACCCACGCGCAGCGGCAATTCGCGCAGGCGTTTTGCCAGGGCAATCGACGGAGGATCACCGGCGCGGCCACCCGAATAGTTCTGCATACCGATGTGGATAAGTCCGCCGAGGAACGTACCGGTGGTCAACACCACGGATTCTGCGAAGAAACGCAGGCCCATTTGGGTAACTACACCGCGAACCACATCCTGTTCGACGATCAAGTCATCGGCGGCTTGTTGAAATATCCACAGGTTGGGCTGGTTTTCCAGGGTTTCGCGGACCGCGGCTTTGTACAGGATGCGGTCTGCCTGGGCCCGAGTGGCACGCACGGCCGGGCCTTTGCGGCTGTTGAGCACGCGAAATTGAATACCACCCTTGTCGGTAGCCTCGGCCATCACGCCACCAAGGGCGTCGATTTCCTTGACCAGATGGCTTTTGCCGATCCCACCAATGGCGGGGTTGCAACTCATGGCGCCGAGGGTTTCCACGTTATGCGTCAGCAACAGGGTTTTTACGCCCATGCGTGCTGACGCCAGTGCTGCCTCGGTACCGGCATGACCGCCGCCGATGACGATCACTTCAAAACGGGAAGGGAAATCCACCACGCACCTCGTGCCTGCTTATGTAGGTAATCAGGAATTGTTTGTTGAAAGGGTTTTGGAGCTTTGGCGGCAAGTATAGGGACTTCGCCCTTCCTAAAGAACCCTTTGCACAAAATTTAACCAGCTGTGGATGAATCACAGACAATAGAAATTAAAAGAGAGAAA
Organism: Pseudomonas sp. S3E12; assembly: GCF_001702295.1. Lineage (NCBI taxonomy): Bacteria > Pseudomonadati > Pseudomonadota > Gammaproteobacteria > Pseudomonadales > Pseudomonadaceae > Pseudomonas > Pseudomonas sp. S3E12. The sequence goes on along the minus strand of NZ_MBDT01000002.1, from coordinate 133,457 downwards.
TTTATTAAATCTTTGTTTTTATGTTTATTTCTACTGGACGCAGTTTCTGTGGATAGATCTCTACAGGCCTTTATTTACAATGTGTACAGCGATTCAAAAGTCTGTGGTCATGTGCCAATGAGGCCCTTGGATAAGTGCTTTAAGCCTGTGGATTAAACAGGTGGTTATCCACAGAGGGGTTTTTACTCAGGTTTCGAGCCCTGTTATCAACTGGGCATAGGGGCGGTTATTCACAGGGCTTAATCCACAGAAATCCGTGCAATGGTGTGAATTTCGCCCACGACGAAGCCAACCGAATCTTTCTATTCGGGGGTGAGCACGTCAAAAAGAGATCTATTGTGAGAAAACAGCCAGGCAGTTAATAATAGCGATTATCATTAACCTGCCTTGTCATGCCCTATGTCTCCTTCTTCACACACGGCTGCGGTTCAGAACATCTACGAGCAGCACCATTCCTGGTTGCACGGGTGGCTCAAAGGTAAGTTGCATAACGCCTGCGATGCAGCCGATGTGGCGCACGATACGTTCGTGCGCATTCTGGTTGGGCGGCATGCGGCGCAGATCGTTGAACCGCGTGACTACCTGGCAACCATCGCCAGGGGCCTGGTGATTGATCGTTATCGCCGGCATGCCATCGAGCAGGCCTACAAGCAAACCTTGGCCGAACGGCCTGAAGCCACGGCCATCAGTGAAGAAGACAAAGCCATCATCATCGAGACGCTGGTGGCTGTGGATAAAGCCCTGTCCGGACTCGGTGAGCGAGCGCGACGGATCTTCCTGTTGTCGCAGATCGAAGGGCTGACTTATCAACAGATCGCCGATCAACTGCAGGTGTCGCTGACCACGGTGAAGAAGCACATGATCCGTGCATTGACTGAATGCTCGCTGATCATGGCCAGCCTGTAATGGCCGCCCCCGATCGCAAGACCTTCGAGGCCGCTGCTCACTGGTATGTACAGTTTCAATCCCAAACGCCTACGGCCGCTGAACGCCTTGCCTGGCAACAATGGCTCAACGGCGATCCGTCCCATCAGGCAGCGTGGAACCAGATGGAGCAATTGCAGCGCAGTCTCGGTGCCCTTCCCCAGGATTTCACCCGCCGGGCATTGTCGACCACGCAACAACGTCGTCAGGTATTGAAGTGGATGCTGGTAATGGGCGGTACCGGGTACCTGGGCTGGAATGTCCAGCAACACACCTCCCTGGGCAATGTATGGGCCGACTACCGGACGTCCGTGGGTGAACGCCAGCGTATCGCGTTGGCTGACGGCACCCGGATTGATCTTAATACCAGCACGGCGATTGACGTGATCTTCGACGGGCGCCAACGTTTGATCCGGCTGCGTGAAGGTGAAGTACTTATCCACACCGGCAAGTTGGGCGGGCACACGCCCTTTTATGTCGAAACCCGCCAAGGCCGAGTCCAGGCATTGGGTACTCGGTTTACAGTGCGCCAGTTGCCAGATTCCACGCGTGTCGGTGTTCTGGAGGATCGCGTAAGTGTGGCCCCTGGTGACCGGCCCAACCATGCGCGACTGCTCGGTGCCGGTGAAAGCGCTGACTTTGATCGTCAAAACATAGGGCTTGGCCACACGTATAGCGGGTCCCAGGCTGCCTGGGTCGATGGCCAACTGATCGTATTGGATGCTCGCCTCGGGGATGTGATCGAAGACCTTGCCCGCTACCGTCCCGGCGTCCTGAAATGCGACTTGGCTAGTGCACGCCTACGTGTTTCCGGGACTTTCCGCCTCGACTCCACCGATGCGGTACTGGCGAATCTGCAGGCAACCTTGCCCATTCAGGTGAAATACTTCACGCGCTATTGGGTTTCGGTGAAGCGAATCGCTTGATCGCAAAAAATATCCTCACAAGGGGTTATCTTTTTTTTACCTGGCACGGCCCTAAAGGTAATCACGACGCCACCTTCAGGGCTTACCCACCTATGCGCCTTCGCACCAAGCTCCGCCAGCGACTTTCCTACCACGGTATGACGTGCAGCCTGCTGCTCGGCACAGCAGCCACAGCCGGTGTTTTACTATCCAGTGACGCCATGGCCGCCAGCGCCGTGCAGCATTACGCCATTGCGGCCGGTCCCCTGGACAATGCCTTGAGCCAATTTGCCGCCAGGGCGAATGTGATTCTGTCTTTCTCGCCCCAACAAACCGCGCGCTTGAACACCACCGGGCTGGAAGGTGACTATTCGGTTGAGCAAGGCTTTGCACTGTTGCTGCAGAACTCGGGGTTACAAGCGGTAGTCCAGGCGCCAGGCAGCTATGTCCTGCAGGCCATTCCTACAGGGCAACTCACGCTCGCGCCCACCACGGTCAGCACTTATCAACAGGCTGGGTTCAATCAGGAGATTGCCGGGGATGTGGGCTACAAAGCGCAAAACAGCCGTATCGGCACCAAGACCAGCACACCTCTGTCGGAAACACCGCGTTCGGTATCGGTCGTCACCGGCCAGCGCATCAAGGACCAGAAGTCGCAGACCCTGACTGAAGTATTGGGCTACGTGCCAGGTATCTTCGCGCCGCCCTTTGCTGCTGGCGACGGTCTCGCGGGGGACTTGTTCTTCATCCGCGGTTTCAATGCCACGGATTACGGCTACGGCCTGCTGCGAGATGGCCTGCGCGTACAAGGCAATCGGTACGACACCACCAGTGAGCCCTATGGCCTGGAGCGGGTCGAAATCTTCCGTGGGCCCTCTTCCCTGCTGTACGGTGAAAACGCGCCTGGCGGTTTAGTGAACCTGGTGAGCAAACATCCGACTGCCACGCCGCAGGGTGAAGTACAGCTCGGTTATGGCTCGAATAATCGGCGTCAGTTGGGTGTGGATATCTCTGGTCCACTCAACGACAGCGGCAACATCCTTGGCCGGGTGGTGATGCTCGGCCGCAAGTCTGATACGCAGACTGACCATGTTCCTGATGATCGCCTGTATATAGCGCCTTCACTGACCCTGAATTTCGACGACTTCAACACGCTCACGCTGTTGGCCAATTACCAAAAGGACCACACCAATCTCGAACTCGGCCTACCCGCCGCGGGGACCTTGCTTACAAATCCGAACGGAAAGCTGTCCAAGCACACCATGCTCGGCGACCCGGACTGGAACACGTTCGAACGTGAAGCCTGGAGCAGCGGCTACGAATTCAGCCACAGCTTCAATGATGAGTGGCAGTTCCGCCAGAACTCGCGGTACATGCAATCGCGCATCAACCGTCACGAAACCTGGCCGGGCACATTGAACAATGGCGGTTTCGGCACCCAACTGAACATGACGGCCTACGACCGCTACAACAAGTCGATGGTCTACTCCCTGGATAACCAGTTGGAAGGCAAATTCCAGGTCGGTGACCTGGAAAATACGGTGCTGTTCGGCGCCAGTTATGACCGCACCTCGTTCAACCAGGATTGGGACGCAGGCTTCGCCGGCACCATCAATGTGTATAACCCCGTGTACCTGCGTGAGCCGCTTACCCCGGTGGCTGTGCAAAACACCTTGCTCGAGCAGCAAATGAAGGGTGTTTATGCACAAATCCAGAGCAAGTATGACCACTGGTTGTTCCTGCTGGGCGGCCGCCAGGACTGGGTCGACAGTGATTTCCGCGACAAGGTCAACAAGGCCAGCAACACCGGCTCCGAAGACCGCAAGTTTACCTACCAGGGCGGGGTGATGTACCAGTTCGACAACGGCCTGACACCGTACGTCAGCTACTCCACCGCATTTGTGCCCGTACAGCAGATCTCCAACGCCGGCTCACCGTTGAAGCCGATCACCAGTAGTCAGTACGAAGTGGGTGTGAAGTACGAACCGGTCGGCTGGGATACGGCGATGACCCTGTCGGTGTATGACTTGCGCAAGGAAGACGACACCTACCTCGACGCCACCACCAACAGCTACCGCCAGGTGGGCGAAAGCCGGGCCAAAGGGGCCGAGGTCGAGGTGAACAGCAACATCACCCCCAACCTGAATGTGACCGCAGCCTACACCTACACTGACGCTCGTATTACCAAGGACTCGGCTACCTCGCTGGTCGAGGGGCATCAGATGACGGGGGTTCCGCGCAACCAGGCCTCGGTGTGGGGCAAGTACCGCTTCCTCGATGGCCAACTCAAGGGCTTGTCCCTGGGCGGCGGTGTGCGCTATTTCGACAGTACGTTTTCTTACACCCAGCCAAGCCTCTACGGAAAGCTGGATGCTGGGAGCGTCACTCTGGTGGACGCAGCCGTCGGCTATCAGATCGACAAGCACTGGTCAGTGGACGTGAACGCCAAGAACCTGTTCGACAAGGAGTATGTTTCTGGCTGCAACGACGCGGGCCGCTGCTACTGGGGTGACAGTCGTACACTGCTTGGGACTGTTTCGTACAACTGGTGATGGATGATGGCCTGAAGAATCAAAATGCTCTTCAGGCCGCTATCGCTGGCAAGCCTGCTCCTACTTGCCGATACAGAAGCTGGAGAAGATCCGTCCCAACAAATCATCGGAGCTGAATGCCCCGGTGATTTCTCCCAACAGCTGCTGCGCCTGGCGAAGATCCTCAGCCAGCAGCTCCCCCGCCCCTGCCAAGGTCAACTGCGCCCGGCCGTGTTCCAATGCCGCGCTTGCATGGCGCAGCGCCTCCAGGTGCCTGCGGCGCGCACTGAAGCTGCTTTCCGACGTCTGCTCGTAACCCATGCAGGCCTTGAGATGCTCGCGCAGCAATTCCAGGCCCTCCCCCGCAGACTTGGCGCTCAGGCTGAGAGTGACGTGGCCGTCAGCGCTGGTTTCCATCGCAATGGCTTCACCCGTCAGATCGGCTTTGTTACGAATCAAGGTGACTTTGGCCGGGTCCGGCCGTTGCTCGAGGAATTCCGGCCACAATGCAAAAGGATCCACAGCCTCCGGCGCGGTGGCGTCCACCACCAGCAATACCCGGTCCGCTTCGCCGATGGCTTTGAGCGCGCGTTCCACGCCGATCTTTTCAACCTGGTCATCGGTATCGCGTAAACCGGCGGTGTCGACGACGTGCAACGGCATGCCGTCGATGTGGATATGTTCGCGCAGGATATCCCGGGTGGTGCCGGCGATCTCGGTGACAATGGCTGCTTCACGCCCCGCCAGCGCATTGAGCAGGCTGGATTTGCCGGCATTGGGACGCCCGGCGATCACGACGGTCATGCCGTCTCGCAGCAACGCGCCTTGCCCGGCTTCCCGAAGGACTGTGGATAACTCATCACGGACCTTATCCAGCATCGCCAATACATGGCCATCAGCAAGGAAGTCGATTTCCTCTTCAGGAAAATCAATCGCTGCCTCGACGTAGATGCGCAGGCTGATCAACTGTTCGGTCAAGTTATGCACACGCAGGGAAAAAGCGCCCTGCAGAGAACGCAGCGCATTGCGTGCAGCTTGCGCAGAACTGGCCTCGATCAAATCGGCAATCGCCTCGGCCTGTGCCAGGTCGAGCTTGTCGTTGAGGAATGCCCGCTCACTGAACTCACCCGGGCGGGCCAGGCGGCAACCCAACTGCAGGCAGCGTTGCAGCAACATATCCAGAACGATCGGGCCGCCGTGCCCCTGCAATTCCAGCACGTCTTCACCCGTGAAGGAATTGGGTCCCGGGAAATACAGGGCCAGGCCTTCGTCCAATACTTCCTCATCAGAGCCGAGGAACGGGCCGTAATGGGCGTAGCGCGGCTTCAACTCACGCCCGCTGATGGCCTTCGCGGCAATCCCGGCGAGCGGTCCGGAAATACGAACGATACCGACACCGCCGCGACCCTGAGCGGTAGCGACAGCAGCGATGGTTTCACGAGGAGCGCTCATCAGCAGGTTCCAGAATAAAAGTGACGGAAAGCAAAACGCCCCACTAGGGGGCGTCTTGAGTGGTTATCCACAGAGTAAATTACGCCTCGGCTTTTTTGGTAGCCGCTTCGATTTTACGTGTGATGTACCACTGTTGAGAGATCGACAACACGTTGTTGACCACCCAGTACAGAACCAGGCCAGCAGGGAACCACAGGAAGAAGAAGGTGAAGATGATTGGCATCATTTTCATCACCTTGGCCTGCATCGGATCCGGCGGCGTCGGGTTCAGGCGCTGCTGGATAAACATGGTCGCGCCCATGATGATCGGCAGGATAAAGAACGGGTCTTTGATCGACAGGTCAGTTATCCACAGCATGAACGGTGCCTGGCGCATTTCCACGCTTTCCAGGAGTACCCAGTACAGCGACAGGAATACCGGCATCTGTACCAGAATCGGCAAGCATCCACCCAGCGGGTTGATCTTCTCTTTCTTGTACAGCTCCATCATGGCCTGCGACATTTTCTGCCGGTCATCGCCATGTTGTTCTTTCAGTGCGGCCAGTTTAGGGGCCACGGCACGCATGCGCGCCATCGACTTGTAGCTGGCGGCCGACAGTGGGAAGAAGATCCCCTTGATCAGCATGGTCAGGAAGATGATCGACCAGCCCCAGTTACCGACGATGCTGTGGATATGTTGCAGCAGCCAGAAGATCGGCTGGGCAATGAACCACAGGATGCCGTAGTCCACAGTCAGTTCCAGACCTGGGGACAACTCTTTCAGCACCGCCTGGCTTTTCGGGCCGGCGTACAGGGTAGCGCTGGTTTCAGCCTTGGCACCTGGCGCGACGGTCATCGCCGGGCCGGTGTAGCCGATGATGTAGTTGCCTTTGCTGTCCTTGCGCGCCAGTACGGAATTGTTCTGGCCAGGCTGAGGAATCCACGCGGTCACGAAGTAGTGCTGCAGCCAGGCTACCCAGCCACCGTTCACGTTATAGGTGATCGGCGCCTTGGTTTTGTCTTCGGCCACCTTATCCATGTCTTTCATGGATACTTTTTTGTACGGTTCCGAACTTGTCCACAGGGCAGCGCCCAGGTAAGTCGCGGTACCGGTCGCAGTGCTGGACGATGGATCGGAACTGGCGTCACGCTTGAGCTGCGCAAACATTGCGCCGGTCCAAGGCTGGGCGCTCTGGTTGTCGATCAAATAGGTGACAACGATGTCGTACAGGCCGCGCTTGAGTGTGAAGCGCTTGATGTAGTTGACGCCGTCCTTGCTGAACTTCAAGTCCACGACCAGTTGGTCTTGGCCATCTGCCAGTTGATAGCTCTTCTTCTCCGCAGAGAAAATCGGACGACCGGTTGCACTCGCATCAGGGCCGTTGGTGCCGATCAGGCCACTTTGTGCCTGGTAAACACGTTCGCCACCGTTATCGAACAACTGGAATGGGATTTCCGGGTGATCCTGACGACGCGGATACAGCGGAAGTGTCAGCTTGGCAACATCGCCACCTTGCGGGTCGATAGCCAGGTCCAATACATCCGTCTTGATCTGGATGAGGTCGGTGCTTGTGGCAACTGCAACTTCGGCAGGTGCTTTTGTTTCGCCCGCTGCCCGTGGAATGTCATCACTGGCGGCAGTATTGGTGCCACTTACTGTATCGGGAAGCCCCGCTGGAACAGCATTGGCAGCAACATTCTGAGTCGGCAGGGCAGCCTGGCCATAGTCCTGGTTCCACTTAAGGACCATGACGTAGGACACGATTGCCAGGGCGACGATCAGGATCGTGCGTTTAATATCCATGATTACTCGGCCATCGAAGAAGAACGGGAGGTAGGGATAGGTGGAACCGGGTCATAACCACCGGGATTCCACGGATGACAGCGACCTAAACGACGAAAGGTCAGCCAGCCACCGCGCAGAAGACCATGATTTTCTATGGCCTCTAACGCGTAGCAGGAACAACTGGGGTAGAAACGACAGTGGCTGGCCATCAGAGGACTAATGGCATAGCGATAAAACTGGATCGGAACGAGTGCCAGTTTACGCATCGGTGCTGTCTACCCCTACAGTTTCGGTGCTGACTACTGGTGCTGGTTTGTTGGTACGCGCCAGACGTTTCCAGAGCTTGCCGAAATGCTGAATCAATTCGGGGTTTTCTACATCCCCCAAGCCTTTGCGCGCGACGATAACAATATCCCAACCAACCAGAGTGTCCTGGTGGAGGCGAAACGATTCGCGCATCAGACGCTTGAGGCGATTGCGCTCAACGGAGAGCTTTACGCTCTTCTTGCCGATCACCAACCCGAGACGGGGGTGATCAAGATCGTTGTTACGCGCAAGGAGCAGGAGATTTTTCCCCGGAACCTTGCCGGTGGGGGAGTCAAAGACTGCCTTGAAGTGCCGGGGGGTTAGCAGACGCTTTTCCCGACTGAAGTCCTGACTCACCACCAGTACCGGATTATCAAACTGCCAGACGCGCACGACCTTTGGCGCGGCGACGCGACAGGACAGCACGGCCGTTCTTGGTAGCCATGCGAGCACGGAAGCCGTGGGTACGGGCGCGTTTGATGGTGCTTGGTTGGAAAGTACGTTTCATGGCGTTGTTACCTGGTTCGTCCACAACGGGCCGGAATGGCCCCCGTTTTAAGAGACCGGCGATTCTAGAGAAAGCAAGCCTCTAGGTCAATTTCCAACCAGCTTTTCCTTCAATTAGATCTTTACGGGCCTTCAGACCTTTTCTCTCCGTTTTGCTTCCATGAGCAATGCCATAGATATAAAAATAAAGAAGGAAGTTATTTAAAGCTTTTCTGTAAAGCTTATAAAAGCTAGGCAGGCCATCCTCTGTGGATAACTGCCTTAAGGCCATATTCCACGTGCTGTACAGAGAATGACAACATGGGGGAGAAGCGGTGCTCTGCCTGTGCTGCGCTGTCGGATAAGCTGTGTGTGGAATGGCATGTTATCCACAGGCCAGTTACCCACAGACTTTCGACCCCACTTGTACAACGAGCTCAGGCGCGCTTATCCACAGAGCTTATGCACAGACCATCTGTCGCATTTTTTGCAGTTAAGGCATTGATTTTGGCTGGCCTGTGAGCAACCTACATGTGGATAAGTGGGCTGCTGGTCGCTACAATGGCGGCTGTTTTTGCCTCACCGGCTTTCAACTTAGGGGATATCCGTGTCAGTGGAACTTTGGCAGCAGTGCGTGGAGCTTTTGCGCGATGAGCTGCCTGCCCAGCAATTCAACACCTGGATCCGCCCGCTACAGGTCGAAGCCGAAGGCGACGAGTTGCGTGTCTATGCGCCCAATCGTTTTGTTCTCGACTGGGTCAACGAGAAGTACCTGAGCCGCGTTCTCGAATTGCTCGATGAACACGGCAATGGCCTTGCGCCCGTGCTCTCCTTATTAATAGGCAGCAAACGCAGCTCGGCACCTCGTGCTGCACCGAATGCTCCGCTCGCAGCGAGTGCCTCGCAGGCTCAAGCCCCTGTGCCGCCTGTTAATAATTCGCCAGCGCCGGTTGCCCAGACGGCTTCGAAAGCCTCGTCGCAGAACAACGCGACTATCAATGAAGAGCCATCCCGCGACAGCTTCGATCCGATGGCGGGTGCCAGTTCCCAGCAGGCTCCGGTCCGCGCCGAGCAGCGCACGGTGCAGGTCGAAGGTGCGCTCAAGCACACCAGCTACCTGAACCGCACGTTCACCTTCGAGAACTTCGTCGAAGGTAAATCCAACCAGCTGGCCCGCGCGGCCGCCTGGCAGGTCGCCGATAACCCCAAGCATGGTTACAACCCGCTCTTCCTTTATGGCGGCGTTGGCTTGGGTAAGACCCACTTGATGCACGCTGTGGGTAACCACCTATTAAAGAAGAACCCGAATGCCAAGGTTGTGTACCTGCACTCGGAGCGCTTCGTCGCTGACATGGTCAAGGCCCTGCAGCTCAATGCGATCAACGAGTTCAAGCGGTTCTACCGCTCCGTTGATGCATTGCTGATCGATGACATTCAATTCTTCGCGCGCAAGGAGCGTTCCCAGGAAGAGTTTTTCCACACCTTCAACGCCCTGCTCGAAGGCGGCCAACAGGTCATCCTGACCAGTGACCGTTACCCGAAGGAAATCGAAGGCCTGGAAGAACGCTTGAAGTCGCGCTTTGGCTGGGGCCTTACCGTTGCGGTAGAGCCGCCGGAGCTGGAAACCCGCGTAGCGATCCTGATGAAAAAGGCCGACCAGGCGAAAGTCGATCTGCCCCACGACGCCGCGTTTTTCATCGCCCAACGCATCCGTTCCAACGTGCGTGAGCTGGAAGGTGCGCTCAAGCGTGTCATTGCGCATTCTCACTTCATGGGCCGCGACATCACCATCGAGCTGATTCGCGAATCCCTGAAAGACTTGCTGGCATTGCAGGACAAACTGGTGAGTGTGGATAACATCCAGCGCACCGTGGCCGAGTACTACAAGATCAAGATTTCCGACCTGCTGTCCAAGCGCCGTTCGCGCTCGGTGGCACGTCCGCGTCAGGTGGCCATGGCACTCTCCAAGGAGTTGACCAACCATAGCCTGCCGGAAATCGGGGATGTGTTTGGCGGCCGCGACCACACCACGGTCTTGCACGCATGCCGCAAGATCAACGAACTTAAGGAATCCGACGCGGATATTCGCGAGGACTACAAGAACCTGCTGCGTACACTGACTACTTGATGACACCAGCGCAGCTTATTAAGGCAAGGGACTAGACCATGCATTTCACCATTCAACGCGAAGCCCTGTTGAAACCCCTGCAACTGGTCGCAGGCGTCGTCGAGCGCCGACAGACCTTGCCGGTGCTCTCCAACGTATTGCTGGTGGTCGAAGGCCAGCAATTGTCCCTGACCGGTACCGACCTTGAAGTCGAGCTGGTCGGTCGCGTGCAACTGGAAGAACCCGCTGAACCTGGCGAGATCACAGTACCCGCGCGCAAGCTGATGGACATCTGCAAAAGCCTGCCGAACGACGCGCTGATCGACATCAAGGTTGATGAGCAGAAGTTGGTGGTCAAGGCGGGTCGCAGTCGTTTCACGCTGTCTACGTTGCCGGCCAATGATTTCCCGACTGTGGAAGAAGGCCCGGGCTCACTGACCTGCAGCCTGGAGCAAAGCAAACTGCGCCGTCTGATTGAGCGCACCAGCTTCGCCATGGCCCAGCAGGACGTACGTTACTACCTCAACGGCATGCTGCTGGAGGTGTCGGAAGGCATCATTCGCGCCGTGGCCACTGACGGTCACCGTCTGGCGATGTGCTCGATGCGCGCCGATATCGGTCAACCTGACCGTCACCAAGTGATCGTGCCGCGTAAGGGTATTCTCGAACTGGCGCGCCTGCTCACCGAGCCGGATGGCAACGTCAGCATCGTGCTGGGTCAGCATCATATCCGCGCGACCACCGGCGAGTTCACCTTCACCTCCAAGCTGGTCGACGGCAAGTTCCCGGATTACGAGCGCGTTCTGCCTAAAGGCGGGGACAAGCTGGTGATCGGTGATCGCCAGGCCCTGCGTGAAGCGTTCAGCCGTACTGCGATCCTGTCCAACGAGAAGTACCGGGGCATTCGTCTGCAGCTGGCCAACGGTCAGTTGAAAATCCAGGCCAATAACCCGGAGCAGGAAGAAGCGGAAGAGGAAGTGGGCGTCGATTACAACGGCGGCACTTTGGAAATCGGCTTCAACGTGAGCTACTTGCTGGACGTGCTGGGTGTGATGACCACCGAACAGGTTCGCCTGATCCTGTCCGACTCCAACAGCAGCGCCCTGGTGCAGGAATCCGATAATGACGACTCGGCTTACGTTGTTATGCCGATGCGCCTGTAATCATGCCCAGCAGAAGCTAGATGTCCCTTAGTCGCGTCTCGGTCACCGCGGTGCGCAATCTGCACCCGGTGACCTTCTCCCCCTCCCCTCGTATCAATATCCTCCACGGCGCCAACGGTAGTGGCAAAACCAGCGTGCTGGAAGCCATCCACCTGCTAGGGCTTGCCCGTTCCTTTCGCAGTGCCCGCCTGTTGCCGGTGATTCAGTACGAACAACTGGCCTGCACGGTATTTGGCCAAGTCGAACTGGCAGAGGGTGGGCACAGCAGCCTGGGGATTTCTCGTGATCGCGGCGGTGAGTTCCAGATTCGCATCGACGGGCAAAATGCTCGCAGTGCCGCACAACTGGCAGAGATCCTGCCATTGCAACTGATCAACCCTGACAGCTTCCGCTTGTTGGAAGGCGCGCCAAAGATCCGCAGGCAGTTTCTCGACTGGGGAGTGTTCCACGTGGAACCGCGATTCATGGCCACGTGGCAGCGCCTGCAGAAGGCCCTGCGGCAGCGGAACTCATGGCTGCGGCATGGTACACTTGACGCCGCTTCGCAAGCGGCCTGGGACCGGGAATTGTGCCTGGCCAGCGATGAAATAGATGAATACCGCCGCGCCTATATCAAAGCCTTGAAACCAGTCTTTGAGCAGACCTTGAGTGAGTTGTTGGATCTCGAGGGGCTGACGCTGAGTTACTACCGTGGCTGGGACAAAGACCGTGAGCTGAGTGCAGTGCTCGCGACGTCCCTGCAGCGGGATCAGCAAATTGGCCATACCCAGGCCGGACCCCAACGGGCTGATTTGCGTCTTAGATTAGGCGCACACAATGCTGCGGATATCTTGTCCCGCGGCCAGCAGAAGTTGGTGGTGTGTGCACTTCGGATCGCCCAGGGGCATCTGGTTAGCCAAGCCCGACGTGGTCAGTGTATTTATCTGGTGGATGACTTGCCGTCTGAACTCGACGAGCAACACCGCCGTGCATTATGCCGCTTGTTGGAAGACTTACGCTGCCAGGTGTTTATCACCTGTGTAGACCACGAATTATTGAGGGAAGGCTGGCAGACGGAAACGCCAGTCGCTTTGTTCCACGTGGAACAAGGCCGTATCACCCAGACCCACGACCATCGGGAGTGAAGGCATGAGCGAAGAAAACACGTACGACTCGACCAGCATTAAAGTGCTGAAAGGTTTGGATGCCGTACGCAAACGTCCCGGTATGTACATTGGCGACACTGATGACGGTAGCGGTCTGCACCACATGGTGTTCGAGGTGGTCGACAACTCCATCGACGAAGCTTTGGCCGGTCACTGCGACGACATCAGCATCATCATCCATCCGGACGAATCCATTACCGTGCGCGACAACGGTCGCGGCATCCCGGTAGATGTGCACAAAGAAGAAGGTGTTTCGGCGGCAGAGGTCATCATGACCGTGCTCCACGCCGGCGGTAAGTTCGACGACAACTCCTACAAAGTCTCCGGTGGTTTGCACGGTGTGGGTGTGTCGGTGGTGAACGCTCTGTCCGAAGAGCTGATCCTGACCGTTCGCCGCAGTGGCAAGATCTGGGAGCAGACCTACGTCCACGGTGTGCCACAGGAGCCGATGAAAATCGTTGGTGACAGTGAAAGCACCGGTACCCAGATCCATTTCAAGCCATCGGCTGAAACTTTCAAGAACATCCACTTCAGCTGGGACATCCTGGCCAAGCGGATTCGTGAATTGTCCTTCCTCAACTCCGGTGTCGGCATCGTCCTCAAGGATGAGCGCAGCGGCAAGGAAGAGCTGTTCAAATACGAAGGCGGCTTGCGTGCGTTCGTTGAATACCTGAACACCAACAAGACTGCGGTCAACCAGGTGTTCCACTTCAACATCCAGCGTGAAGACGGCATCGGCGTGGAAATCGCCCTGCAATGGAACGACAGCTTCAACGAGAACCTGTTGTGCTTCACCAACAACATTCCACAGCGTGACGGTGGCACTCACTTGGTGGGTTTCCGTTCGGCGCTGACGCGTAACCTGAACACCTACATCGAAGCCGAAGGCCTGGCGAAGAAGCATAAGGTCGCCACCACTGGTGACGATGCCCGTGAAGGCCTGACCGCGATCATCTCGGTGAAAGTGCCTGACCCTAAATTCAGCTCCCAGACCAAAGACAAGCTGGTGTCTTCCGAAGTGAAAACTGCGGTTGAACAGGAGATGGGTAAGTACTTCTCGGACTTCCTGCTGGAAAACCCGAACGAAGCCAAGCTGGTTGTCGGCAAGATGATCGACGCCGCACGTGCCCGTGAAGCGGCGCGTAAAGCCCGTGAGATGACCCGCCGTAAAGGTGCGCTGGATATTGCCGGCTTGCCAGGCAAACTGGCTGACTGCCAGGAGAAGGACCCTGCCCTTTCCGAACTGTACCTGGTGGAAGGTGACTCTGCTGGCGGTTCCGCCAAGCAGGGTCGTAACCGTCGCACCCAGGCCATCCTGCCGTTGAAGGGTAAGATCCTCAACGTCGAGAAGGCTCGTTTTGACAAGATGATTTCCTCCCAGGAAGTCGGCACCTTGATCACGGCACTGGGCTGCGGTATTGGCCGAGACGAGTACAACATCGACAAGCTGCGCTATCACAACATCATCATCATGACCGATGCTGACGTCGACGGTTCGCACATCCGTACCCTGCTGCTGACCTTCTTCTTCCGTCAGTTGCCGGAGCTGATCGAGCGTGGCTATATCTATATCGCCCAGCCGCCGTTGTACAAAGTGAAGAAAGGCAAGCAAGAGCAATACATCAAAGACGACGACGCCATGGAAGAGTACATGACGCAGTCGGCCCTGGAAGACGCCAGCCTGCACTTGAACGACGAAGCCCCAGGGATCTCCGGCGAGGCGCTGGAGCGTCTGGTTAACGACTTCCGTATGGTGATGAAGACACTCAAGCGCCTGTCGCGCCTGTACCCACAGGAATTGACCGAGCACTTCATCTACCTGCCGTCCGTAAGCCTGGAGCAGTTGGGCGACCACGCACACATGCAGGAATGGCTGGCCCAGTACGAAGTACGCCTGCGTACTGTCGAAAAATCCGGCCTGGTGTACAAAGCCAGCCTGCGTGAAGACCGTGAACGTAACGTCTGGCTGCCAGAGGTCGAATTGATCTCCCACGGCCTCTCGAACTACGTCACCTTCAACCGCGACTTCTTCGGCAGCAACGACTACAAGACCGTTGTGACCCTCGGCGCGCAACTGAGCACCCTGCTGGACGATGGTGCTTATATTCAGCGTGGCGAGCGTAAGAAAGCGGTCAAGGAGTTCAAGGAAGCCCTGGACTGGTTGATGGCGGAAAGCACCAAGCGCCATACGATCCAGCGATACAAAGGTCTGGGCGAAATGAACCCGGATCAACTGTGGGAAACCACCATGGACCCAGCCCAGCGCCGTATGCTGCGTGTAACCATCGAGGACGCCATTGGCGCAGACCAGATCTTCAACACCCTGATGGGTGATGCGGTCGAACCTCGCCGTGACTTCATCGAGAGCAATGCCCTGGCAGTGTCTAACCTGGATTTCTGATCCAGGTACGACGCCTAAAATAAAAAAGGCCAACGCATAGCGTTGGCCTTTTTTATTGCGTGGAAATCATCTTCTGCAAAATGCTCCACGTGGAACATCGTGTTTTTTATCCATGAGAAGAAGCCGCCGCCACACTCTCCAATCGATACCCATACCCATAGATCGTCAACAATTGCCAACCCCTGTCAGCGGTAAGCCCGAGCTTGTTGCGTAGCCGATAGATATGCGTATCCAGCGGCCGCGAGGACACCATTTCTTCATGGGTCCAGAACCGCTCATAAAGGTACTCGCGCGACAGCGGCCGAGCCAGGTTGGCGAACAAGCAGCTCGCCAGGCGATATTCGCGCTCGGTGAGGTTGATCGGTTTGCCTGCGCGTGTGACGGTCAACTCTGCGTCGTCGAAGGTCAGGTCGTTGAAACTCTGCACTTCAGGGGTTGCCGATCTCTGCAGGCCATGCCGACGTAGAACGGCTGTCACTCGTGCCTTCAGTTCGTTAGGCCGAAAGGGTTTACTGACGTAATCGTCGGCGCCACTGTTCAATGCGCTGACGATATCGCTTTCGGCATCACGGCTGGTGAGCATGATGACTGCAGGTGGCGACTCCATGTGTTCACGGGTCCAGCGCAGTAAGGCAATACCGGTGATGTCGGGCAGTTGCCAGTCGAGTATCAGCAGGTCGAAGGTCTCCCGACGCAACTGACGCAGCAGGTCTTCGCCGCGTTCGAAGCAATGCAGGGACCAGGGTTGTTCGGCGGTGCTGGGGATTTGTCGCAGTGTCTGTTCCACCCGTCGCAATTCAGCGGGTTCGTCATCCAGTATTGCGACACGCATGGGTGGGTCCTTTCTTCTTGAAGAGTACGGCAGTCGTATTGAGGGGCACGTACTGCGCAGATGCCGGTCAATGAATCTGAAGAATTGTGCTCAGGTTCGTCGACCCCTTGGATCTCTCGGTACGCTGGGATCAATAAGCGAATATGCCATTGAAAGTCCTCCATACCGATGTGGGAAAGATACCGGCTCCAGGCCTTAAGGAAAAGGATCAGCCGACGCGTGCGCTGTCGTAAACTCCTGTGCCCCGATAGTGGATGCCCTTTGGAATCCCCGCCGTTATGAACATCCAGCAGGAAATTTTTTCCACCGCGCCGAAAATGAGCTTCACTGGGCTCAACGCGTCGTTCTATCACGTACGTGTGTCGGCTTACGCCATGCAACGCCTGAGGAGGAATCGGGGGTCTATGCCATCTTCTATCGCACGCCAACAACTCAGGCGCGTTGATCCATGATGCTCTGGGGAAAGGCCGAAAAGCGCCAACCCACCCATGCCCAGCGCCTGTTCCACGGTCTGGTACGTGAGTGGTTATGGATCGGTTTGCTGCTGTTGCCAATCACTGCCTACCTCTCGATGAGTCCTGGCCTGGCCTTGAACAACCCGCTATACGACAGCCTTCGTCGTCTGGCACCGCTGCCGGTGGACCCGCGTATCCTGCTGGTGACCATCGATGACCCTAGCCTGAAGAAACTCGGCCAGTGGCCCTGGCCGCGCAGTGTGCACGCCGACCTGATCGATCGCCTGAGCGCGGCGCAACCGGCCGGTATCCTGTTTGATGTGGTCTTCAGCGAGCCCGGTAACCCGGTCAATGACAAGCGCCTGGCCGACGCGGTGTGCAACGCCGGCAACGTATTGTTGCCCTTGGCTCGTGACGATTCGGCCAGCTATAGCCAGCCTGGGGCACAAATGTTGTCACTGCTCAAATGTGCCAAGGGTGTCGGGCACATCAATGTGGAGGCGGATAGCGATGGCGTGGTCCGCAGGCTGTATATGCGCGAGGGACCAGCCGACGCCACGGCGCTTCAGTTAGCGTGGCTGGCTTTCGTGATGAGCGGGCAATCGGCCGAGATGCCCGGGGAACCTCTGCCATCGATCACCCAGGATTGGCACCGGGAGCATGCTGTCCGTATCCCGTTTATTGCTGCCGACACCCATTTCCCGAGTGTGTCTTATGCCAGCGTATTACACGGTGAGGTCCCTCCTGAGCGGTTACGGGGCCGTCTGATTCTGGTGGGGGCAACTGCGTCGGGCATGGGCGATCGCTTTGTCACCCCGCTCTCGCCTATGGCCGGTACGACTGCGGGTGTGGAGATCCAGGCCAATGTACTCAATGGCTTGCTGCAAGGTCGAAGTATCGTCGATATGCCCGGTTGGCTGGCCGCACTGATGGCAACGTCCCTGGTGGCGGTGCTGTTGGGCCTGCTGCTCTACCGCCCACGCTATGCGCTGTGGATGACCCTGGGGTGCATGTGCATGGCCTTGCTCGGTTCAGCGGCCTTATTGCGCCTGGGCTACTGGTGGTCGCCCGCGGCCTGTTGGATCGGTTTGCTGCTCAGCTACCTGATCTGGAACTGGCGGCGTCTCAGCGTGATCCTGGCCTACTTTGGCTGGGAATTGGCGCGCCTGGATCACGAACCCAAAGTCTTGCCCGAACGCCGTCGTGCACCCGCCAGCAAAGGTGATGTATTACAGGGCCGTATCTTTGCCTTGGAGCAAGCCGTCAGTCGTACGCGGGACACCCGACGGTTTATGGCCGATGGGTTGGAATGCCTGCCGGTGGCAACACTGATCACAGACACCCAGGGTAATGTCCTGTTGGCCAACCGCATCGCCCGGGAAGTGTTCGGCAATGATCTGATCAACCATAACCTTCTGGAGCAACTGGCCGACCTGGGTTATCCGCCGCTGCACAATGGCGTACGCCCTACCCTCTCGACACTGGAACTCATCGAGTTTCGTGATATCCATCAACGCAGCCTGCGCATGGAGCTTGCCCCCTTGCTGCCGGCCGAAGGGGATGTCGCGCTTGGCTGGCTGTTGAGCCTCACCGACCTGAGCAAGGAACGCGAGGCCCAGCAGCATCGGGAAACCATGCTGCGTTTCCTCTCTCACGACTTGCGTGCACCCCACTCGGCGATCCTCGCCCTGTTGGATGTGCACGGCAGTGAGTCGCCGATATTCGCCCAGATAGAGCAACAAGTACGCCGCGCCTTGAGCCTGACCGAATCATTTGTGCAACTGGCGCGGGCTGAGGCCGATGGCTACCAGTTCGAGCCTACGCTGTTCGCCATGTTGGTAATGGATGCCTTTGATCAAGTGGCCGTGATCGCCCAGCTCAAGGGGATTCACCTGGTCCACGATCTGGACGAGGCCGACGAAGGGATGGTGTCAGCCGATCAATCGCTGCTCACCCGCGCATTGTTCAATGTGCTGGAGAACGCGATCAAATACTCTCCGTCCGGTACCACTGTCCGGCTGCGGCACAGCAGCGCGCAAGGCTGGTTGGAATGCCGCATCAGCGACCAGGGCCCAGGGATAGCCGCCGAGGATTTGCCGGAACTGTTCAGCCAGTACAAGCGCTTTGACTCGGCCCAAGGCAGCGAAGGGCTGGGGTTGGGACTGAGCATGGTCAAGGCGGTGGTGGAGCGTCATGGGGGCCGTATCGAGTGTGAAAGCACCGTGGGCAAAGGCACCACTTTCAGCCTGCAGCTGCCCTTGCTGGACGACGGCTAAAACGTACCTTTGCGCTGTGCATAAAAAACCGGTCTCAAGGACCGGTTTTTTAATGCGGAAAAAACTTATGCACGTTTTTTGCGATTTTAATGGATTTGGAAATATCTAACTAAATCAACTTATTAGGACCAAAAAAAGCCAATTCGCCAACAAAGCGTACACAGGTTATCCACAGATGCTCATACCACCGGCGTCTCCACCACAATCGGCTCCGGCGGCAGGGAACCCATGGCCCGCTGCTGCGCTTCATTCCATGCCTGGGCACGGTCATTCAGCGCGGCAATGGCGCGTGGGCCTTCCCCTTCTGCGTACATTGGCTCGCCTATCACCACAGTGATGGTGCCCGCGCGTTTTGCCCAACCCGCCTTCGGCCAGAACTTGCCGGCGTTATGCGCAATCGGCAGCACCGGCAGGTTGGCGTTGACTGCCAATGCGGTACCGCCGCGAGAGAACTTGCCGACTGTCCCAAAGGGTACCCGCGTACCTTCCGGGAAGATCAGCACCCACACGCCATCCTTGAGCAGTTCATCGCCCTTCTTGGCGACATGCTTGAGCGCCGCCTTGGGGTTGTCACGGTCGATGGCGATCGGGCGCAACATGGCCATGGCCCAGCCGAAGAACGGCACGTACAGCAACTCGCGCTTGAGCACCTGGCTCAACGGCGAGAAGTAAGCCGAGAGGAAGAAGGTCTCCCAGGTGCTCTGGTGGTTCGACAGAATCACGCACGGCTGGTCCGGTACGTTTTCAGCGCCCTTGATCTCGAAGCGAATGTTCAGGAACACCTTGGTCAGCCACAACGCGCAGCGGCACCAATAGACGTTGATAAAGCGATAGCGCGCCTTGAACGGCAGGAACGGCGCAATAAAAAAGCTCAGGGTGCACCAGAGAAACGAACTGGTGCCCAGCAGCAGGTAAAAGAAAAAGGTTCTGATGGCCTGCAAAATCGACATGGCGGCATTTACCGTTGCGGGACATGGCCCGCCTGTTAAAAGCGCACTCCCGAACAGTCCTTGGCCAGGAAGTCGAGGGCGGCTAGTTGTTGATAAGTTCTGCGGCAACCGCCGCCAGATCGTCAAAAATCAAGGTGCCTACCGGCAGGTTTTTCACCTGGGTCTTTTCGCCTTTCCCGGTCTTTACCAAAACTGGCTGAGAGTCGACGGCTTTGGCCGCCTCCAGGTCACCGAGGCTGTCCCCGACGAACCATATCCCAGCCAAGGGCACCTTGTAATGTTCTGCAATGATTTTCAACATGCCAGGCTTGGGTTTGCGGCAATCGCAGCCCTCATCCGGCCCGTGAGGGCAATACACCACCAGCCCCACCTCACCGCCCTGCTCCGCCACCAGCGTGCGCAAGCGCGCGTGCATGGCGTCCAGGGTGGCGATGTCGTAATAGCCGCGGGCGATGCCGGACTGGTTGGTAGCGATGGCCACCGTCCAGCCGGCTTTGCTCAACTGCGCGATGGCCTCGATCGAACCGGGCAGTGGAATCCATTCCGCCACCGACTTGATGTAAGCGTCGGAGTCGTAGTTGATCACCCCGTCCCGATCGAGAATCAGCAGTTTCAACATGGTCAGCTCAGCGTCGAAATGTCAGCGATGTTGACGAACAGGCCACGCAGACGCGCCAGCATGGCATAGCGGTTTTTCCGCACGCCGGCATCTTCGGCATTGATCATCACCGCTTCGAAGAACGCATCCACCGGCTCACGCAAGGTCGCCAGGCGTGCCAGGGCTTCGGCGTAATTGCGTTCGGCGATCAGCGGCTTCACCGCGTTCTCTGCCTTGGCAATGGCAGAATTCAGCGAGAACTCCTTAGCGTCGGCGAACAGGCCTGGGTCGACATCGGCGTTGCCCAGGCCTTCGGCCTTGCTCAGCAGGTTCGACACTCGCTTGTTCACAGCGGCCAGGGCGTCGGCTTCGGGCAGCTTACGGAACGCCTGTACGGCTTGTACGCGCTGATCGAAGTCCAGTGCCGAACCCGGTTGCAGGGCACGTACCGACAGGTAGACGGAAACGTCCACGCCTTCGTCTTCATAACGCGCACGCAGGCGGTCGAATACGAACTCCAGCACTTGCTCGGCCAGGCCGGCTTGCTTGACCTTGCCACCGAACTGGCCGACCGCGAACACCACGGCCTGGGTCAGGTCGAGGTCGAGCTTCTTGTCGATCAGGATACGCAGCACGCCAAGGGCTGCACGACGCAGGGCATACGGGTCTTTGCTACCGGTAGGCAGCATGCCGATACCGAAGATACCGACGAGGGTATCCAGCTTGTCGGCGATGGCCACGGCCGCACCGGTCAGGGTGGTCGGCAGCTCGGCGCCGGCGCCACGCGGCATGTACTGCTCGTTCAGCGCCAGCGCGACATCGTCCGCCTCGCCATCGTTGAGGGCGTAGTAGTAACCGGCAACGCCCTGCATCTCCGGGAACTCGCCGACCATCTCGGTGGCCAGGTCGCACTTGGACAGCAAGCCTGCGCGCGCAGCCCAGGCGGCATCACCGCCGATGCGTGGGGCAATGTAGGCCGCCAGCTTGGAAACGCGCACGGCCTTGTCGTAGACGCTGCCGAGTTTTTCCTGGAACACCACGTTCTGCAGGCGCAGGTTGAAGTCTTCGAGTTTCTGCTTCTTGTCTTGCTTGAAGAAGAACTCGGCGTCAGTCAGGCGTGGGCGAACGACTTTCTCGTTACCGGCGATGATCTGCTGCGGGTCCTTGCTTTCGATGTTGGCCACGGTGATAAAGCGCGGCAGCAACTTGCCCTCCACGTCCAGCAGGCAGAAATACTTCTGGTTGTCCTGCATGGTAGTGATCAGCGCTTCCTGCGGCACATCGAGGAAACGTTCTTCGAACGAGCACACCAGCGGCACCGGCCATTCAACCAGCGCGGTCACTTCGTCGAGCAGGCTTGGCGGCACGATGGCGGTGCCTTCCTGCAGGCGGGCGAGTTCTTCGGTGCGCTTGCTGATCAGCTCGCGACGCTCGTCGGCATCGGCCAGCACGTAGGCAGCACGCAGATCGGCGGCATAGTTAGCCGGCGAAGTGATTCGCACCGCTTGTGGATGGTGGAAGCGATGGCCACGGGAATCACGGCCAGCTTTCTGGGCGAGGAGGGTGCAATCGATGACCTGGTCACCGAGCAGCATCACCAGCCACTGGGTCGGGCGCACGAACTCTTCCTTGCGCGCGCCCCAGCGCATGCGCTTGGGAATCGGCAGGTCGTTCAGGGAGTCTTCGACGATGGTCGGCAACAGGCTGGCGGTCGGCTTGCCTGTGATGACCTGGCTGAAACGCAGTTTCGGGCCGCTCTGGTCGATCTCGCTCAGCTCGACGCCACATTTCTTGGCGAAGCCCAGTGCGGCTTGGGTCGGGTTGCCTTCGGCGTCGAAAGCCGCCTGGCGTGGCGGGCCGTCGAGGTTGATGCTGCGGTCCGGCTGCTGGGTTTCCAGCGCGGTCAGCAACACGGCCAGGCGGCGCGGTGCGGCGTAGACTTTTTTCGCTTCAAACTTCAGGCCGGCGCTCTGCAGGCCTTTTTCGATACCGGCCAGGAACGCATCGGCCAGGGTATTGAGTGCCTTGGGTGGCAGCTCTTCGGTGCCCAGTTCAACCAGGAAATCTTGAGCACTCATTGTGCAGCCTCCAGCTTAGCCAACACTTCATCACGCAGGTCCGGGGTGGCCATCGGGAAGCCCAGCTTGGCGCGAGCCAGCAGGTAGGCTTGGGCGACGGAACGCGCCAGGGTGCGTACACGCAGGATGTATTGCTGGCGCGCGGTTACCGAGATGGCACGGCGGGCGTCCAGCAGGTTGAAGGTATGGGAGGCCTTCAACACCATTTCGTAGCTCGGCAACGGCAGCGGCTGGTCGAGTTCGATCAGGCGCTTGGCTTCGCTTTCATAGAAGTCGAACAGTTCGAACAGCTTGTCGACGTTGGCGTGTTCGAAGTTGTAGGTCGATTGCTCCACTTCGTTCTGGTGGAACACATCGCCATAGGTCACTTTGCCGAACGGGCCGTCAGCCCACACCAGGTCGTAGACCGAATCCACGCCCTGCAGGTACATGGCCAGGCGCTCGAGGCCGTAGGTGATCTCGCCGGTCACCGGGTAGCACTCGATGCCACCGGCCTGCTGGAAGTAGGTGAACTGGGTGACTTCCATGCCATTGAGCCAGACTTCCCAGCCCAGGCCCCAGGCGCCGAGGGTGGGCGACTCCCAGTTGTCTTCGACGAAACGGATGTCGTGCACCAGCGGGTCGAGGCCCACGTGCTTGAGCGAGCCCAGGTACAGTTCCTGGAAGTTATCCGGGTTCGGCTTCAGGACTACCTGGAACTGATAGTAGTGCTGCAGACGGTTCGGGTTTTCGCCGTAGCGGCCGTCAGTCGGGCGACGACTGGGCTGCACATAAGCGGCGTTCCAGGTTTCCGGGCCGATGGCCCGCAGGAATGTAGCGGTGTGGAAAGTGCCGGCGCCTACTTCCATATCGTAGGGCTGAAGTACCACACAACCTTGCTCGGCCCAGTATTGCTGGAGGGCGAGGATCAAGTCTTGGAAGGTACGCACGGCTGGCGTAGGCTGGCTCACGAAATTCACCTGTTACTTGGGCTGCGATTTAAAGAGCGGGAGTATACCCGATTCGGCCGCGCCACCATCCCCTGGAGCCTTATGCCACGCTGCTTTTGGTGTTCTGAAGATCCGCTGTACATGGCTTATCACGATCAGGAGTGGGGAACGCCGCTGCGCGATGCGCAGGGTTTGTTCGAGTTGCTTTTGCTCGAAGGGTTCCAGGCGGGCCTGTCCTGGATCACCGTTTTACGCAAACGCGAGCATTACCGAAAGGTCTTGTTTGGTTTTGATGCCCGGCGTCTGGCACAGCTGACCGATGCCGAGATCGAAGCGCTGATGCTTGACCCTGGCATTGTGCGTAACCGTCTCAAGCTCAACGCCACCCGGCGCAACGCCGCAGCCTGGCTGGCGCTTGAAGATCCGGTGGGGTGGCTCTGGTCGTTTGTCGGCGGCGCGCCCAAGGTCAACCATTTCAAGGACCGCAGCGAAGTGCCGGCGATTACGCCGGAGGCTGAGGCCATGAGCAAAGCACTCAAGAAAGCCGGCTTCACCTTTGTCGGCCCGACCATCTGTTACGCGTTCATGCAGGCCTCGGGCATGGTCATGGACCACACCCAGGACTGCGACCGTTACGCGGACTTGGCCAACGCCGGTTAGAATGGCGGCTTTGCGCACCACACACGATCAGGAGTGACCTGTGGAAAAGTTTAAAGGCGCCTTGCTGGTAGGCGCTCTTCGGTTGTTTGCCCTATTGCCCTGGCGCGCGGTTCAAGCGGTCGGCACGGCCATCGGCTGGATCATGTGGAAAACCCCCAACCGCTCCCGTGACACGGTGCGGATCAACCTCTCAAAATGCTTTCCGGACATGGACCCCGCCGCGCGCGAGCGCCTGGTTGGACAGAGCCTGAAGGACATCGGCAAGTCCCTGACCGAAAGCGCCTGCGCCTGGATCTGGCCGGCCCAGCGCTCCATCGACCTGGTGCGTGAAGTCGAAGGCCTGGAAGTGCTGCACGACGCCCTGGCCTCGGGCAAAGGTGTGGTCGGCATCACCAGCCACCTGGGTAATTGGGAGGTGTTGAACCACTTCTATTGCAGCCAGTGCAAACCGATCATTTTTTACCGTCCGCCCAAGCTCAAGGCGGTGGATGAATTGCTGCGCAAGCAGCGCGTACAACTGGGTAACCGCGTGGCGGCGTCCACCAAGGAAGGCATCCTCAGTGTGATCAAGGAAGTGCGCAAGGGCGGCCAGGTGGGTATTCCGGCCGACCCGGAGCCGGCCGAGTCCGCAGGGATCTTCGTGCCGTTCTTCGCCACCCAGGCGCTCACCAGCAAGTTCGTGCCGAACATGCTCGCCGGCCACAAGGCCGTGGGGGTGTTCCTGCATGCGCTGCGGCTGCCGGACGGTTCGGGCTACAAAGTGATCCTGGAAGCGGCGCCGGAAGACATGTACAGCACCGACACCGCCACGTCCTGCGCGGCGATGAGCAAAGTGGTGGAGCGTTATGTCGGCGCCTACCCGAGCCAGTACATGTGGAGCATGAAGCGCTTCAAGAAACGCCCGCCGGGTGAGGCGCGGTGGTACTGACCCAGAGCCAATCCAAAACCAAATGTGGGAGGGGGCTTGCTCCCGATAGCAGTGTGTCAGCCAACGCATGTTTGACTGAAACACCACTATCGGGAGCAAGCCCCCTCCCACATTTTCGATCTGCTTAGCTTTGGCGCTCGAGTTTCTTCAGGAACACCGTCATCTCTTTCTCGGCCTGCTTGTCGCCATGGGCCTGGGCCGCTTCGATGCCCTTCTCCCACGCCTGTCGCGCCGCGGCGTTATCACCCTGCCCCAGCTGCGCCTTGCCCAACAACTTCCACGCCGCCGAATACTTCGGATCGAACTCGACGCATTTGTGCAAATGCTCCGCCGCCTTGGCATTGTCCTTCAGGTCCAGATAACCCTTGCCCAGCCCAAAGCGCAGCAGGGAATTATCCACACCCTTGGCGAGCATTTTTTCCAGGGATTCGAGCATGTCGGTCACTCCGGTTGATCAGAAAAAGCTCAATCCCACGTGGAACAGCTTCTCCACATCGCGGATATGTTTTTTATCCACCAGGAACAGGATCACGTGGTCACCCGTGGCGATCACCGTGTCGTCGTGGGCGATGATCACTTCCTCATCACGAATGATTGCGCCAATGGTGGTGCCCGGCGGCAGGCCTATATCGCGGATGGCCTTGCCGATCACTTTGCTCGACTTCGAATCACCGTGGGCAATCGCCTCGATGGCCTCCGCCGCCCCCCGGCGCAGGGAGTGCACGCTGACGATATCGCCCCGGCGCACGTGGGCAAGCAAGGTGCCGATGGTGGCCAACTGTGGGCTGATGGCGATGTCGATATCGCCGCCCTGGATCAGGTCGACGTAGGCCGGGTTGTTGATGATGGTCATGACCTTCTTGGCCCCCAGCCGCTTGGCCAGCAAGGACGACATGATGTTGGCCTCGTCATCGTTGGTCAGGGCCAGGAAGATGTCGGCGTCGGCGATGTTTTCTTCCATCAGCAGATCGCGGTCCGAGGCACTGCCTTGCAGTACGACCGTGCTGTCCAGGGTGTCGGACAAATGCCGGCAGCGTGTCGGGCTCATCTCGATGATCTTCACCTGGTAGCGACTTTCGATCGCTTCGGCCAGGCGCTCGCCAATCTGCCCGCCGCCGGCGATGACGATGCGTTTGTAGCTCTCATCGAGCCGACGCATTTCACTCATGACGGCACGAATATTCGCTTTGGCAGCGATGAAGAATACTTCGTCATCGGCCTCGATCACCGTATCGCCCTGGGGCAGGATCGGCCGGTCACGTCGGAAAATCGCGGCTACGCGGGTTTCCACATTCGGCATGTGTTCACGCAGTTGACGCAACTGCTGACCCACCAGCGGCCCACCGTAGTAGGCCTTCACGGCCACCAATTGCGCCTTGCCGCCGGCGAAGTCGATCACCTGCAAGGCGCCGGGGATTTCGATCAGGCGCTTGATGTAGTGGGTGACTACCTGTTCCGGGCTGATCAGCACGTCCACGGGGATAGCGTCGTTATCAAACAGGCCGGCGCGGGTCAGGTAGGCGGCTTCACGCACCCGGGCGATCTTGGTCGGGGTGTGGAACAGGGTGTGGGCGACCTGGCAGGCGACCATATTGGTCTCGTCGCTGTTGGTGACCGCGACCAGCATGTCGGCATCGTCGGCACCCGCCTGACGCAGCACGGTAGGAAACGACGCCCGGCCTTGTACGGTGCGGATATCCAGGCGGTCGCCCAGGTTGCGCAGGCGCTCGGCATCGGTGTCGACCACGGTGATGTCATTGGCTTCACTGGCCAAATGTTCGGCCAGTGTGCCGCCAACCTGCCCTGCTCCAAGGATGATGATTTTCATCCGGTCACTCCCTTAAACCCGTTCAGCCGCGCGCGGCGGCGATCTTGATCAGTTTGGCGTAGTAGAAACCATCATGCCCGCCTTCCTGCGCGAGTAACTGGCGGCCATGGGGCTGCTTGATACCGGCGGCCGTGGCGAGGTCCAGTTCCCGCGCGCCGCTGGTGCGGGCGAGAAAGGCTTCGATCACCTCGGTGTTTTCGGTGGGCAAGGTGGAGCAGGTGGCGTAGAGCAGGATGCCGCCGACTTCGAGGGTCGGCCACAGTGCGTCGAGCAGTTCGCCTTGCAGCACCGCCAGGGCGGTGATGTCGTCGGGTTGGCGGGTGAGCTTGATGTCCGGGTGACGGCGGATCACACCGGTGGCGGAACACGGCGCGTCGAGCAGGATGCGCTGGAACGGTTTGCCGTCCCACCAGGTGGCGGTGTCGCGGCCGTCGGCAGCGATCAGCTCGGCGCTGAGGCCCAGGCGTACGAGGTTCTCCCGTACACGCACCAGACGCTTGGCTTCCAGATCGACCGCCACTACACCGGCCAGGTCTTTTTCGACTTCGAGGATGTGACAGGTCTTACCGCCGGGAGCACAGCAGGCGTCCAGTACACGCTGACCGGGAGCCAGGTCGAGCAGGTCGGCGGCCAGTTGCGCGGCCTCGTCCTGCACACTGATCCAGCCTTCGGCGAAGCCCGGCAGGCTGCGCACGTCGGTGGCCGCTTCCAGCACGATGCCGTCGCTGCTGTACACGCATGGCGTGGCGTTGATCCCTGCGTTCGTCAGCAAGTGCAGGTAAGCATCACGGCTGTGATGACGACGATTGACCCGCAGGATCATCGGCGGGTGCGCGTTGTTGGCCGCGCAAATGGCTTCCCATTGCTCTGGCCAGAAGGCCTTCAGGGATTTTTGCAGCCAGCGCGGGTGAGCGGTGCGCACCACCGGGTCATGTTCCAACTCGGCCAGCAGTCCTTCGCTTTCGCGCTGGGCGCGGCGCAGTACCGCGTTGAGCAGGGCCTTGGCCCAGGGCTTTTTCAGCTTGTCGGCGCAACCGACGGTTTCACCGATGGCGGCGTGGGCCGGCACGCGGGTGTAGAGCAACTGATAGAGACCGACCAGCAGCAGCGCCTCGACATCAGCATCGGCCGCCTTGAACGGCTTTTGCAGCAGCTTGGCTGCCAGCGCCGATAACCGTGGTTGCCAGCGGGCGGTGCCGAAGGCCAGGTCCTGGGTGAAACCACGATCGCGGTCTTCAACCTTGTCCAACTGCGTGGGCAGCGAACTGTTCAGCGAAGCCTTGCCGTTGAGTACGGCGGCCAGGGCCTTGGCGGCGGCCAGACGCGGGTTCATTGGGCTGCCACCCCGAGGATCGTGCCCAGGGAAAATTTCTCACGGCGACTGTTGTACAAATCGCTGAAATTAAGCGCCTTGCCACCGGGCAATTGCAGACGGGTCAGGCACAGCGCCTGTTCGCCGCAAGCGACCAGCAGCCCCTCCTTGCTGGCGTCGATGATTTCACCGGGTGTGCCTTTGCCGTCGGCCAAGGTCGCGGCCAACACTTTCAAGGCTTCGCCATTGAGGGTGCTGTGGCAGATCGGCCACGGGTTGAAGGCACGCACCAGGCGTTCCAGCTCCACAGCCGGGCGGCTCCAGTCGATGCGGGCTTCGTCCTTGTTCAGCTTGTGGGCGTAGGTGGCCAGGCTGTCGTCCTGCACCTCACCTTGCAGGGTTCCGGCAGCGAGACCGGCAATAGCCTGGATCACGGCGGGCGGACCCATCTCGGCGAGGCGATCGTGCAGGCTGCCACCGGTGTCTTGGGCCGTGATCGGAGTGGTGACCTTGAGCAGCATCGGGCCGGTGTCCAAACCCGCCTCCATGCGCATCACCGTCACGCCGCTTTCGCTGTCGCCTGCTTCCACGGCACGTTGGATCGGCGCCGCACCACGCCAGCGTGGCAGCAGTGAGGCGTGGCTGTTGATACAGCCCAGGCGTGGAATATCCAGCACGACCTGGGGCAGGATCAAACCGTAGGCCACCACCACCAGCAAGTCCGGTTGCAGCGCCGCCAGTTCAGCCTGGGCCTCGGCGTTGCGCAGGGTCGGCGGTTGCAGCACGGGGATGTTGTGCTCAAGCGCCAACTGCTTGACCGGGCTCGGCATCAGTTTTTGCCCGCGACCGGCCGGGCGATCCGGCTGGGTGTACACCGCGACGATGTCATAAGGGCTGGCAAGCAGGGCCTTGAGGTGTTCGGCGGCAAATTCAGGCGTGCCGGCAAAAACAATGCGCAATGGCTCGGTCATGGGAGGTCTCGGTTAAAAGCAGTCACAAAAGAAAAAGGCTTGCCGCAGCAAGCCTTTGGAAGGAGGGCATCAAGCTTGCTGGCGATGCTTTTTTTCCAGCTTCTTCTTGATCCGGTCGCGTTTGAGCGTGGACAGGTAATCGACAAACAGCTTGCCGTTGAGGTGGTCGCATTCGTGCTGGATGCACACGGCCAGCAGGCCTTCGGCAATCAGTTCGAACGGCTTGCCATCGCGGTCGAGGGCCTTGATCTTCACGCGCAGCGGGCGCTCGACGTTCTCGTAGAACTCCGGTACCGAGAGGCAGCCTTCCTGGTATTCGCCCATCTCGTCGGTCAGCGGTTCGAACTCGGGGTTGATGTACACCCGCGGTTCGCTGCGATCTTCCGACAGGTCCATGACCACGACGCGCAGATGCACGTTGACCTGGGTGGCGGCGAGGCCGATACCAGGCGCTTCATACATTGTTTCAAACATGTCATCGACCAGCTGACGAACCTTGTCGTCCACTACGGCCACCGGCTTGGCGATTGTGCGCAGGCGCGAGTCGGGGAATTCGAGGATGTTCAAAATAGCCATAAGCGTAATTGCTGCACATGTGAGGTAAAGGCAAATCGGCGGTGGGATGGACCCATACGGCCGGTGTGAAACGCCCGAAAGCCGCGAAGGCTGTGGCATTTCACGCGAACGCACATAATAAAGGAGATTCACCCCATGAGGAAATCGCTACTCGTCTTGCTGCTATGGGCCCCGTTCGCCATGGCCCTGCTTCCAGAGCCCGGCCCGCGGCTGGATCAAGCGACGCAACAGGCCATTCACTATTTCTTGTTACACAATCCCATTCTTAATACTACGACGCCCCAAGGGCTTTACCCCCCATTTCGAGACTGCCCCTCGACCGCAATAAATAGCCTGCTAAATAAGTTACCAACAGAGTTATCCACAGCTTGTTCCGGTCAAGGATGATCAGATGCTTTCGACAAACTGCAATGAAATTTCCCCTTCAGAACTGGAAGCCCGCCTACGCCTGCACAGGCTGCCGGAGGTAGGCCCGAAGCGTTTTCGGTTGTTGATCGAAGCGTTCGGCAGCGCTTCAAAGGCCATCGGTGCCCCGGCCAGCGCGTGGCGCTCCTTGGGGTTGTCACCCATCAGCGCCGATGCCCGCCGTAGCCATGAGATCCGCGACGGTGCCAGTGAGGCGTTGGCCTGGTTGGAACGTCCGGACCAGCATTTGCTGATGTGGGACCAACCTGAGTACCCGGCACTGCTCGCCCAGATAGATGACGCCCCACCGCTTTTATTCGTCGCCGGCGACCCCGGGATCCTGGAAAAACCGCAACTGGCGATGGTTGGCAGCCGCCGTGCGTCCCGCCCCGGCATGGACACGGCCGCTGCATTTTCCCGCAGCCTGGCGAGCGCCGGTTTTGTCATCACCAGTGGCCTTGCGCTGGGTATCGACGGTGCGGCCCATCAAGCCGCTTTGGATGTGGGGGGGCATACAATCGGCGTACTCGGCACGGGCCTGGAAAATCTTTATCCACAGCGCCATCGACGGCTTGCGGCGGCGATGATTGCCCAAGGCAGCGCCGTGGTTTCCGAGTTTCCGCTGGACGCCGCGCCCCAGGCCGGTAACTTTCCCCGGCGCAACCGCATCATCAGCGGCCTGTCCCTGGGCGTGCTGGTGGTGGAGGCCAGCATGGCCAGCGGCTCGCTGATCACTGCCAAGCTCGCGGCCGAGCAAGGGCGCGAGGTGTATGCAATCCCGGGCTCCATCCATCATCCCGGGGCCAAGGGGTGTCACCAGTTGATCCGTGATGGGGCGATGCTGGTGGAAACCATTGAACACATCCTCGAAGGCTTGCGTGGCTGGCAGGCATTGTCGCGCCCGGCGCCGATGCCTGTGATACATCCGTTGGTGGCGCTGTTGCACGCGGCGCCCCATACCAGCGAAGCCCTCGCGCTGGCCAGTGGGCGGCCGTTGGCCCAGGTGTTGGCGACCCTCACGGAGTTGGAACTTGAAGGCCTGGTGATCTGCGAAAGCGGGCGCTGGCTTGCGCGTGGGCAGCTTTTGTAGCGGCCAGTTTTTTGGAACTAGGTTTTGTAAAGAAGATCGGTAAACTGCCCAGAGCTTTAGTCCGGAGAGTAAACAATGGTCAACAGGTGGCGTGTGCTGGAAGCCGCACGAGAAATTCGCGCAGGCGCGGTGATTGCCTATCCAACCGAAGCGGTCTGGGGCTTGGGTTGCGATCCCTGGAACGAAGAAGCGGTGGATCGGCTGCTGGCGATCAAGAACCGTTCGGTGGACAAGGGCCTGATCCTGGTGGCAGACAATATTCGCCAGTTCGACTTTCTGTTCGAAGACTTCCCGGATACCTGGATCGAACGTATGGCCAGCACCTGGCCCGGACCGAATACGTGGTTGGTGCCGCATCAGGATTTGTTACCGGAATGGGTCACCGGTGTCCACGACACGGTGGCGCTGCGAGTGAGCGATCATCCGCTGGTACGGGACTTGTGCGCGCTGGTGGGGCCGTTGATCTCCACCTCAGCCAACCCCCAGGGCCGCCCGGCGGCGCGCACGCGGATTCGCGTGGAGCAGTACTTTCGCGGGCAGGTGGATCTGGTGCTGGGTGGTGCCCTGGGTGGGCGCAAGAACCCGAGCCTGATTCGCGATTTGGCAACGGGTGAGGTGGTGCGGCCTTCCTGAGACCGCGTCCCACCGCCCCTCCCACATTTGAACTGTGTCCGTCATGGCAACCCAGTCAAATGTGGGAGCAGCGGTTGCCCCCTAAGAAACCCTCAAGGCAACAGAATGGTCGAGCCAGTGGTACGTCGCCCCGACAACTCTGTCTGTGCCTTCGCCGCTTCCGCCAGCGAATACCGCTGGTTGATATCAATGCGCACCTTGCCGCTCTTGATCATCGAAAACAGATCATCCGCCATCACCTGCAGGTTCGCCGGATTGTTGGCGTAGGTCGCCAGGGTCGGCCGTGTCACGTACAGCGAGCCTTTGGCCGCGAGTATCCCCAGGTTCACCCCATCCACCGCGCCCGACGCATTGCCAAAGCTCACCACCAGGCCACGTGGCGCCACGCTGTCCAATGAGGTCAGCCAGGTGTCCTTGCCGACCCCGTCGTAGACCACGGGCACCTTTTTGCCGTCAGTCAACTCCAGCACGCGCTGTGCGACATTTTCCTTGCTGTAGTCGATGGTTTCCCATGCGCCGAGGGATTTGGCCAGGGCGGCTTTTTCTGGCGAGCTCACGGTACCGATCAGCTTCACGCCCAGTGCCTTGGCCCATTGGCAGGCCAGGGAGCCCACGCCACCGGCGGCGGCGTGGAACAGGATGGTCTCGCCACCTTTGAGCTCATAGGTCTGGCGCAGCAGGTATTGCACGGTCAGGCCCTTGAGCATGGCCCCGGCGGCTTGTTCGAAGCTGATGTCGTCCGGCAGGTGCACCAGGTTGGCGGCGGGCAGCACGTGCAATTCGCTGTAGGCCCCGAGTGGGCCGCTGCCGTAGGCCACGCGGTCGCCGACTTTAAATTGCGTGACTTCGCTGCCCACCGCATCAACCACACCGGCGCCTTCTGCGCCCAGCCCCGATGGCAGGGCCGGCGGCGCGTAAAGGCCACTGCGGAAATAGGTATCGATGAAATTCAGGCCAATCGCCTCGTTACGCACTCGAACCTGCTGCGGGCCGGGCTCTGCCGGTGTGTAGTCCACATATTCAAGTACGTCGGGGCCGCCATGGGCGCTGAACTGGATACGTTTGGCCATCTGCACTTCTCCTGAGGTCGAATTCGCGTAGCCCCCTATCGGACTCCTAAGCTTGATCTTCGTCAACTGCGGCGCTCCTAAGTGCAGTGCTATCCAAGTGCAGTGGTATCCTGTGCGCCCATTTGCCGCCGACGCCCCACGGCTTCGCGTAGCTTTGCCCGATTCAAGGTGATGTCATGACTACTCGCACCGAGGCTGTCAAAGCCTACCTGCTCGACCTGCAAGACCGCATTTGCAGCGCCCTGGAAACCTTCGAGACGGACACTCGCTTTATCGAAGATGCCTGGACCCGGCCTGCCGGCGGCGGCGGTCGCACCCGTGTGATCGAGAACGGCTCGGTCATCGAAAAGGGCGGCGTTAACTTTTCCCACGTGTTCGGCAGCGGCCTCCCACCGTCAGCCAGTGCGCATCGCCCCGAGCTGGCCGGTCGCGGCTTTGAAGCCCTGGGCGTGTCGCTGGTGATTCATCCGCACAACCCACACGTGCCGACGTCCCACGCCAACGTGCGTTTTTTCATCGCCGAAAAAGACGGCGAAGAGCCGGTGTGGTGGTTCGGTGGCGGCTTCGACCTCACGCCCTACTACGGCAACGAAGAAGACTGCATTCACTGGCACCGCGTGGCCGAGCAGGCCTGCGCGCCGTTTGGCCCGGACGTTTACTCGCGCTACAAGGCCTGGTGCGATACCTACTTCCACATCAAGCACCGCAACGAGCCCCGTGGTATTGGCGGCCTGTTTTTCGATGACTTGAACGAGTGGGACTTCGACACCTGCTTCGCGTTTATCCGCGCCATCGGCGATGCCTACATCGACGCCTACCTGCCGATTGTGCAGCGCCGCAAAGCCAGCGCTTATACCGAACAGCAACGCCAGTTCCAGGAGTTCCGTCGCGGTCGCTACGTTGAGTTCAACCTGGTGTATGACCGTGGCACCCTCTTCGGCCTGCAGTCGGGCGGGCGTACCGAGTCGATCCTGATGTCGCTGCCGCCCCAAGTGCGCTGGAGCTACGACTGGAAAGCCGAGGCCGGCAGCGAAGAAGCACGCCTCACCGACTACTTCCTGCAAGACCGCGATTGGCTGGGCGTCGCGGCGCCCAAGGCGGCTGTCTGATGGATCGTTATGTGGTGTTCGGCAACCCCATCGGCCACAGCAAATCGCCGCTGATTCACCGTATGTTCGCCGAGCAGACTGGCGAACAACTGGACTACAGCACCTTGCTCGCGCCCTTGGAGGATTTCATCGGCTGTGCCCGTGAGTTTTTCCAACAGGGCCGAGGTGCCAACGTCACCGTGCCGTTCAAGGAAGACGCCTACCGCCTGGCCAACAGCCTCACCGAGCGGGGCCAGCGCGCCGGGGCGGTGAACACCTTGAGCAAACTCGCTGACGGTACGTTGCTCGGCGACAATACCGACGGCGCCGGCCTGGTGCGCGACCTGACGGTAAATGCCGGCTTGAATCTGCAAGGCAGACGCATCCTGTTGCTGGGCGCGGGTGGCGCGGTAAGGGGTGCGTTGGAGCCGTTGCTGGCTGAACGGCCCGCTTCGTTGATCATCGCCAACCGCACCGTGGAAAAAGCCGAATTGCTCGCCGAGCTGTTCGACGACCTGGGCCCGGTGTCCGCCAGTGGTTTCGACTGGCTGCGTGAGCCGGTGGACGTGATCATCAATGCCACGTCCGCCAGCCTGTCAGGCGATGTACCGCCGATTGCCGGCAGCCTGATCGAACCGGGCAAGACATTTTGCTACGACATGATGTACGCCAAGGAACCCACCGCGTTCTGCCGTTGGGCCAGTGAGCAAGGCGCAGCCGTGGCGATGGATGGCCTGGGCATGCTGGTGGAGCAGGCGGCCGAAGCGTTCTTCCTGTGGCGCGGTGTGCGCCCGGATTCGGCGCCGGTGTTGGCTGAACTGCGCCGACAGTTGGCGCAGTAATCAATCTTCAAACTGGATGGGGCATTTATCGGCCCCCTCCAGTTTTTTCAACTCTTCCACTACCTGCGGCCTGGCGCGGCGCAATGTCAGGCTACGGCCCAGCCCGCTTAAACGACGCGCCTCCTGGTGCAGCATCTCCACCCCGGAATAGTCGATAAAGTTGATCTGCTGCGCCTCGATCACCACCCGCTCACCCTGCAAGCTTTGCAGGCGCACTTGCAGGTAATGGCTGGCGCCAAAGAAGATCGACCCTCCGACGCGCAACACATCCTCTCCCCCATCACGCCATTGTTGAACCCGTGGCTGCGACGTGCGCTTAAGGTAGAAAAACAACGAGGCCAACACCCCCGCATAAATCGCCGTTTGCAACTCCAGCAACAAGGTGGCGACACAGGTCAGGCTCATCACTACGAACTCTGCGCGGCTCACGCGGAACAACGCACGAATACCCCGACGATCCACCAGGCCCCAGGAAATCAGCAAGATGCTGGCGGCCATGCTCGGGATCGGAATATGTGCGATCAATGCGGCGCCAAACAGCGCAAACAAGGCCACCCATACTGCGGAAAACACCCCGGCCAACGGCGAACAGGCATCCGCCTCATAGCTGAGGCCGGAGCGGGTGAACGACCCTGCCGACAGATACCCGGAGAAAAATCCGCCAACGATATTGGATAAACCCTGGGCGCGAACTTCCTGGTTGGCATCGAGCAATTGTTGCGAACGGGCCGACAGCGAACGGGCAATCGACAGGCTGGTCACCAGCCCCAGCATGCCCACCGCAACGGCGCTGGGCAGCAGGCGCAGGATCATGTCCGGATCCAGCGGCAACGGGCTGAACGGTGGCAGCTTGCCGATAAACGAACTGACCAGCGCCACATGTCCGAACATCGTCGGCCATAGCCACGTTGCCAGGCTACCCAGGGTCAGTGCGATCAGTAGCGTTGGCCAGCGAGGCACAAGGTATTTGAGCAACGCGCCCAACAGCAAAGTACCGAGCCCAAGGGCAAGGGAGGCGTGGTCCCACTCGCCAGCGTGGTCGATCAGCGCCAGCAGGCTATTGATCGCTGTAGCCTGGCTCGGTAAATCCAGGCCCAGCAGATTGGGCAACTGCCCGAGGGCAATCACCACGGCGGCACCGAGGGTAAAACCCAGCACCACCGAATGCGAGACGAAGTTCACCAGCGCGCCAAAGCGCAGCATGCCCAGCAGCCACTGGAATACCCCGGCGAGGAATGTCAGCAACAGGATCAGGGTGATGTAGTCCTGAGACCCCGGCACGGCCAGCGGACTGACGCTGGCGTACAGCACGATGGAAATCGCTGCCGTGGGGCCACAGATCAGGTGCCAGGATGAACCCCACAGGCAGGCGATCAGCACCGGGATGATGGCGGCATACAGACCGTACTCCGGTGGGAGACCGGCGATCAGCGCGTAGGCAATCGACTGGGGCAGCGCGAGCACGGCGCCGCTGAGGCCGACCAGCGCGTCCCGGCCCACAGTGGCTCGGGTTTGACGCGGGAGCCAGCTGAGGAAGGGGAAGAGTGTATGGCGGTTGGGCCGGGGCATTTATAACTCGGCTGAAAAGGTTTGACTCAGGGTATCAGTACACACTGGTCCTTGTGGGAGGGGGCTTGCTCCCGATATAGGTGGACCCGTCTAAATCTCTCTGACTGGCACTCCGCTATCGGGAGCAAGCCCCCTCCCACATTGGAATAGCGCAAGGCCCTAGAGTTTGGCTTTTACTGCCGGCAACGCATCCTGGCCATCCACTGTTTTCACGCCGTCGAGCCATTTGTCCAATACAGCCGGGTTCGCCTTGATCCACGCCTTCGCCGCGTCGGCATTGCTGACCTTGTTGTTGGCCACCTCAGCCATGATGCTGTTCTCCATCTCCTGGGTGAAGCTCAGGTTGGTCAGCAGTTTGCCGACGTTAGGGCAGGCCTGCGCATACCCTTTGCGGGTCAAGGTATACACACTGCCGGTATCACCGAAGTATTTCTCGCCGCCTTTGAGATAGTGCATTTTCAGTTGCACGTTCATCGGGTGTGGCGTCCAGCCGAGGAAGGTGACGAAACGCTGTTTCTTCACCGCCCGTGAGACTTCGGCGAGCATCGCCTGTTCGCTGGACTCGATCAGCTTCCACTGGCCCAGGTCGAAGTCATTCTTCTTGATGATCTCCTGCAGCGAGATATTTGCCGGCGCGCCGGAACCGATGCCATAGATCTTCTTGTCGAACTTGTCGGCGAATTTGTTCAAGTCGGCAAAGTCATGCACCCCGGCATCCCACACATAATCCGGCACGGCGAGGGTGAACTCGGTGCCGTCGAGGTTCTTCGCCAACTGCACCACATCGCCGTTGGCCACGAATTTGTCGTAGAAGCCCTGCTGCGCCGGCATCCAGTTGCCCAGGAATACATCCACCTGGCCGTCCTTGAGCCCGCCGAAGGTGATCGGCACCGCCAGGGTGTCGACCTTGGCCTTGTAGCCCATGCCGTTCAGCAGGAAACCGGTAATGGCGTTGGTCGCGGCAATGTCGCTCCAGCCTGGATCGGCCATCTTCACGGTCTCACAGCGGGTGTCCGCATACGCATTGGCGCTACTTAGCACCAACATGCCCACTACTGCAGTTAACTTTTGCATGGCCTTCCCTCTGTACTTATTGGTTTTGGCAGGGTTGTGGATAACGTGCCTTGCGCTCCAGGTCGTCGAGGTCGATATGGTTGCGCATGTATTGCTGACTGGCGTCCACCAGTGGCTGGTGATCCCAGCTCTTCAGCTTGCCCTGGGTCAGCGCCTCGAACACCAGGCGACGACGGCGTTGGCTGGCGAGTACCTGCTGGTGGATCGCCGGGATGTCCCATTTGGCCCGCGCTTCATTCAAAAACGCCTCGAACAGTGGCCGGTGTTCCGGTGACTGGCTGAGGTCTTCCCGCTCGTGCGGGTCGTTGTGCACATCGAACAGTAGACAAGGGTCGTCTTCGCTGTAGATGAATTTGCAGGCACCACGGCGAATCATCATCAATGGGCTGATGGTGCCTTCGGCCATGTATTCGCCAAAGACTTCGTCATGCCCGCCCTGCCCCTGCAAGTGCGGGACCAGCGAGCGACCGTCCAGTGGCAGGCGCGGGTCCAGCTCGCCGCCGGCCAGCTCCACCAGGGTGGGCAGCAGGTCGGCGGTGGACACGGCCTGGGTCACCCGGCCCGGCGCAAATTGCCCCGGCGCACTGACCAGCAGCGGCACGCGGGCGGCCATTTCAAACCAGTGCATTTTGTACCAGAGGCCGCGCTCACCGAGCATGTCGCCGTGGTCGCCGGAGAAAACGATGATCGTGTCGTCGGCCAGGCCGGTGTCTTCCAGGGTCTGCAGCAGCTTGCCGACATTGCTGTCGATGTAGCTGCATGCGCCGAAGTAGGCGCGGCGAGCGTCGCGAATTTTATCCACAGGCAGCGGCTTGTCCCATAGGTCATAGACCTTGAGCAGACGCTGGGAATGCGGGTCGAGATCTTCCTGGTTCGGCGTTGCGGGCAAGGGGATGTCGTTGTCGTCGTACAGGTCCCAGAACGGCTTGGGAATGGTGTACGGGTCGTGGGGATGGGTCATCGACACGGTCAGGCAGAACGGCTGGTTACCGTCTTCGCGGATGTGGTCGAACAGGTACTGCTGGGCCTTGAACACCACCTCTTCGTCGAAGTCCAGTTGGTTGGTGCGCACGCACGGGCCGGCTTGCAGCACCGAGGACATGTTGTGGTACCAGGTGGGGCGTACGTCCGGCTCATCCCAGTTCACCGCCCAGCCATAGTCGGCGGGGTAGATGTCGCTGGTCAGGCGTTCTTCATAGCCGTGCAATTGGTCGGGGCCGCAGAAGTGCATCTTGCCCGACAGCGCGGTTCGATAACCCAGGCGCCGCAGGTAGTGGGCATAGGTCGGCACATCGGCGGGAAAATCCGCCGCGTTGTCGTAGGCGCCGATCTTGCTCGGCAATTGGCCGCTGACCAGGGTGAAGCGTGAGGGCGCGCACAGCGGGCTGTTGCAATAGGCCGCGTCGAACACCACGCCCTGTGCGGCGAGGCGGCTCAAATTCGGCAACTTGATCGGAGAAGGTCCGTAGAACGGAAGCAGCGGCGCGGCCATTTGATCGGCCATGATGAAAAGAATGTTCTTGCGCTTCATGGGTCTTCGGCATTCCATAGGCGGTGTTTATGCGAATGAGCATGCAGCCCATGAAAAATGGGGTAAAGCCCATGACGAGCAATGTCTAGGATAAGCACAGCTTATGTATGAAGCCCTTGGAGACCTGTCCCTCGACCTGCTACGCGCATTCGAGGCGGCCGCGCGCCATCGCAGCTTTACCGCCGCTGCGATGGAGCTGGGCACCACTCAGCCGGCGATCAGCCAGCAGATCAAGCGCCTTGAAGAACAACTGACGATCCGCCTGTTTGACCGCATCTATCGGGGCATCGAACTGACCGACGCCGGCGCCCTGCTGTTCGAGCATGTGCAAGGCGGTTTGCAGAGCATCAACCAGGGCCTCAGTGTGATCACCCAGCAGGACCAGCACGAAGTGCTGCAAGTGGCCACAGACTTCGCGTTCGCCGCCTACTGGCTGATGCCGCGCCTGCATCGCTTCCACGCCGCCAACCCCCAGGTGGACGTGAGCCTGGTAACCAGCGAGCGCAACCACGCGACACTGCGCAGCGACATCGACGTGGCGGTGCTGTTTGGCGATGGCCGTTTCAAGCAGGGCGACAGCCTGTGGTTGTTCAACGAGGAGGTATTCCCGGTGTGCAGCCCGCAATGGCTCAAGGAGCAGGCCAGGCCTTTGACTGTGCACACCTTGCCCGACTACCCGTTGCTGCACCTGCGCCAGGAAAACAACAGCCAGTGGTTCGACTGGAGTGGCGTATTCCGCGAGCTGGGCATCACCGCTACGCCCACGCCCGGCCAGCTGCGATTCGACAACTACACCTTATTGATCCAGGCAGCGATTGCCGGCCAAGGGGTGGCGATCGGCTGGCGCCATTTGGTGGATAACCTGCTGGAACAGAACTGGTTGTGCCGACCGATCAGCGACACGGTGATTTCGCGCTTTGGCTATTACGTGGTGCAGCCCCAGCGCAAGCGACGTGGGCAGTTGGTC
Organism: Pseudomonas sp. S3E12; assembly: GCF_001702295.1. Taxonomy (NCBI): domain Bacteria; kingdom Pseudomonadati; phylum Pseudomonadota; class Gammaproteobacteria; order Pseudomonadales; family Pseudomonadaceae; genus Pseudomonas; species Pseudomonas sp. S3E12. The sequence goes on along the minus strand of NZ_MBDT01000002.1, from coordinate 93,610 downwards.
GAACGTTTCGTCGACTGGTTGCAGGCAGAACAGGCCAGCAGCGCGCAGTCCCTGACCGGACTGGCCCTGCCGTCGATTGCGGTCTAGGATTTGCCGCACATTGGATCCGGAGTCCGTCATGCAACGTATCAAGGGTTACCACGCCCATATCTACTTTGACGCCAGCACCATCGACCAGGCGCGCACCCTATGTGAAGACGGCGCGAAATTGTTCCCGCTGCGCATGGGCCGTGTGCATGAACGGCCCGTAGGCCCGCACCCGGACTGGAGCTGCCAGCTGGCGTTCGATGCCGAATACATTGGCGTGGTGCTGCCGTGGCTGGCGCTGCATCGCAATGGGCTGGTGGTGTTCCTGCACCCTGAAACCGGCGATGAGCTGAAGGATCACACCGATCACGCGATCTGGATGGGTGCGATGCGCGAGCTGGATCTGTCGGTTTTTTAACCTCTCTTTATCAGATAAAACCTGCTTCTTCCCGCAGTAAAAGGCGAGGAAGTTGTAGGATTTATCTTGTTTCGTCTCACTATATGGGACTGTTATTTATATATTGAGATATTGCCGGCCATAGGTTTATATTCGCCCATCTGCTTTTTTCAGCACCCACTCATTTCAGGTGAAGCGATGCAGGCGCAATTGATCGCGCTCGATTGGGGGACCAGCTCCCTTCGTGCTTATAAACTCGGGCCCGCAGGCGTCGTGCTGGAACAGCGCTCGCTGGCGTCGGGCATCATGCATTTGCCCAGTGAGCCCCGGGACATCGGCGGTGTGCACTGCAGCGATGGCTTCGAGTTGGCGTTCGATGCGGCATGCGGCGACTGGCTCGACGCCCAACCCCATCTTCCGGTGATCGCCTGCGGCATGGTCGGCAGCGCCCAGGGCTGGAGCGAGGCGGCATATCGCAATACGCCGGTCGACGTCGCCAGCCTGGGCCAGGCGTTGCACACGGTGCGCAGCCTGCGCGGCGTCGATGTGCATATCGTGCCCGGCGTGATCGAGCAGGTCGGTTTGCCCAATGTGATGCGCGGTGAAGAAACCCAGGTGCTGGGTGTGCTGCAAAGCCTGTCGGCCAACGGTGAAATGTTGATCGGCCTACCCGGCAGCCATTCCAAATGGGTCGAGGTGGTGGAAGGTTGCATCACCCACTTCGACACTTTCATGACCGGTGAACTGTTCGCGGTGCTGAGCAAGCACAGCCTGCTGGGGCGTACGCAAAAGGTATCCGCGCAGTTCCAGGCCGAGGCTTTTGATCGCGGCGTTCAAGTGGCGCTGTCGAACGATGGCCAGCGCGGCGTGCTGTCGACCTTGTTCAGTGCGCGCACCCTTGGGCTGACTGCCGAACTTACCCCTGAGCAGCAGCCCGATTACCTGTCCGGCCTGCTGATCGGCCATGAACTGGCCGGTTTGCCAGCCAGTGCACGGCTCGTCCCCATCATCCTGGTGGGCGCCGGCCCGCTTTGCGTGCGCTACCAACGCGCCCTCGCCCTCTGCGGTTTCGCCCACGTCAGCCTGGCGCAGGAAGCGACCGAGCGCGGCCTGTGGCAACTGGCAGTGGCCGCCGGGCTCACTCAACCTGCAACGGAGGCCTGACATGCTCAAGCAAGCACTGGCACAAAACGGTTTGATCGCGATCCTGCGCGGTGTGCGCCCGGACGAAGCCCTGGCGGTCGGCCAGGTGCTGTACGACGCCGGTTTTCGCGTGATCGAAGTCCCGCTCAACTCGCCGGACCCTTACACCAGCATCCGCACCCTGCGCGACAGCCTGCCCGCCGATTGCCTGATCGGCGCCGGTACGGTGTTGACGCCTGCGCAGGTCGAGCAGGTGAAGGCCGCTAGTGGCCAAGTGATCGTCATGCCCCACAGCGATGCCAAGGTCCTGCGCGCCGCCAAGGCCGCTGGCCTCTACCTGTCGCCGGGTGTGGCCACGCCCACCGAAGCGTTCGCCGCGCTGGACGAAGGCGCCGACGTGTTGAAGCTGTTCCCGGCCGAGCAAATGGGCCCTTCTGTGATCAAGGCGTGGCTGGCGGTATTGCCGGCAGGCACGTTGCTGCTGCCGGTGGGCGGCATTACCCCGGACAACATGCAGGTGTTTATCGACGCCGGCGCCAAGGGGTTCGGGCTGGGTTCCGGGTTGTTCAAACCGGGTATGACAGTGGATCAGGTAGCGAGCCGCGCCCAGGCTTATGTCGCCGCCTGGAAAGCCCTGAGCTGAGATCAAGTTCCGCGCCCCTGGCGCTGCATCTATAAGAGAGATAACAGATGAAAATCACCAAACTGACGACCTTTATCGTCCCGCCGCGCTGGTGCTTCCTCAAGGTCGAGACCGACCAGGGCGTGACCGGCTGGGGTGAGCCCGTAGTCGAAGGCCGCGCTCACACCGTGGCTGCGGCGGTCGAGGAACTGTCCGATTACCTGATCGGCAAGGACCCACGCAATATCGAAGATATCTGGACCGTGCTCTACCGCGGCGGATTCTACCGTGGCGGCGCCGTGCACATGAGCGCCCTCGCCGGTATCGACCAGGCGCTGTGGGACATCAAGGGCAAGGCCCTGGGCGTATCGGTCAGCGACCTGTTGGGTGGCCAGGTACGCGACAAGATTCGCGTGTACTCGTGGATCGGTGGCGACCGCCCGGCCGACACCGCCCGCGCCGCCAAAGAGGCTGTAGCCCGTGGCTTTACTGCGGTGAAAATGAACGGCACCGAAGAGTTACAGTTCGTCGACAGCTTCGAAAAAGTCGACCTGGCCCTGGCCAACGTCGCGGCCGTGCGCGATGCGGTCGGCCCTAACGTCGGCATCGGCGTCGACTTCCATGGCCGTGTGCACAAGCCCATGGCCAAGGTGCTGATGAAAGAACTGGACCCGTACAAACTGATGTTTATCGAAGAGCCGGTGCTCAGCGAAAACTACGAAGCCCTCAAGGAACTGGCGCCGCTGACCAGCACCCCGATTGCCCTGGGCGAGCGCCTGTTCTCGCGCTGGGACTTCAAGCGCGTGCTCAGCGAAGGCTACGTCGACATCATCCAGCCGGACGCTTCCCACGCGGGCGGTATCACCGAAACCCGCAAGATCGCCAACATGGCCGAAGCCTACGACGTGGCCCTGGCCCTGCACTGCCCGCTGGGCCCGATTGCCTTGGCGGCGTGCCTGCAACTGGATGCGGTTTGCTACAACGCGTTTATCCAGGAGCAAAGCCTGGGCATTCACTACAACGAGAGCAACGACCTGCTCGACTACGTGCGCGACCCGGGCGTGTTCGACTATGACCAGGGCTTTGTGAAGATCCCCAACGGGCCGGGCCTGGGTATCGAGATCAACGAGGAATACGTGATCGAACGCGCAGCCATCGGCCACCGCTGGCGCAACCCGATCTGGCGCCACGCCGACGGCAGCTTTGCCGAGTGGTGATGTCTGCCTGAAAGAACGCGGTCAAACATGTGGGAGAGGGCTTGCCTCCTCCCACATGTTGATCCGGTTTCTGCCGAAGTCCCTTCCTCAACAAATATAAGAAGAGGCACCTACCATGCAACCTGAATCCTTGAGCGGGCAGGCTTCTTTAGTCACGCCTACCCGAAAGCGCTACTTCATCATGGTGCTGCTGTTTATCACCGTGGTGATCAACTACCTCGACCGCAGCAACCTGTCGATTGCCGCTCCGGCGCTGACCAGTGAGCTGGGCATCGACCCGGTACATGTCGGGCTGATTTTCTCCGCGTTCGGCTGGACGTACGCCGCCATGCAGATCCCCGGCGGCTGGCTGGTGGACCGGGTGCCGCCGCGTATCCTCTACACCGCCGCCCTGTTGCTGTGGTCCATCGCCACCGTGATGCTCGGTTTTGCCGCCAGCTTCATCGCGCTGTTTGTGCTGCGCATGGCGGTGGGTGCCCTGGAAGCACCGGCTTACCCCATCAACAGTCGCGTGGTCACCAGTTGGTTCCCCGAGCGTGAGCGCGCCACGGCCATTGGTTTCTACACCTCCGGGCAGTTTGTCGGGCTGGCGTTCCTGACGCCGGTCCTGGCCTGGTTGCAGCACCATTACGGCTGGCACATGGTATTTGTCGTGACCGGTGGCGTGGGCATTCTGTGGGCGGCGATCTGGTATGCCCTGTATCGCGAGCCTCGGGACTTCAAAGGCGTCAACGCCGCTGAAATCGAGTTGATCCGCGAAGGCGGCGGGCTGGTGGACTTGAGCGCCCAAGCGAGCAAGAGCAAGGCGCCCTTCAGTTGGGTCGACCTGGGCATTGTCCTGAGCAAGCGCAAGTTGTGGGGTATCTACCTGGGGCAGTTCTGCCTGAACTCCACGTTGTGGTTCTTCCTGACCTGGTTCCCGACCTACCTGGTGAAATACCGCGGCATGGACTTCATCAAGTCCGGCATGCTCGCGTCACTGCCCTTCCTCGCGGCTTTCGTCGGCGTGTTGTGTTCGGGGTTGTTTTCCGACTGGCTGATCCGCCGTGGCGCTTCGGTGGGGTTTGCCCGCAAGTTGCCGATCATCAGCGGCCTGTTGATCTCGACGGCGATCATTGGCGCCAACTTCGTCGAATCGACACCGTTGGTCATCGCTTTCCTGGCCCTGGCGTTCTTCGGTAATGGCCTGGCCTCGATCACCTGGTCGCTGGTCTCGACCCTTGCCCCGGCACGTCTGCTGGGACTGACCGGCGGGGTGTTCAACTTCATCGGCAACCTGGCGGCGATTGCCACGCCGATCGTCATCGGTTTCCTGGCCAGCGGCGATTCGTTTGCCCCGGCGATCACTTACATCGCCGTGCTGGCGCTGTTGGGCGCACTCTCCTATGTGCTGCTGGTGGGCAAGGTCGAGCGGATCGAGCTGTAAACAGTGGGCGGCCTGCGGGCCGCCCGTTGGCCGGGCTCAGGGCACCGACATTTCGTTACGGAACACATTCAACGGATCCCAGCGTTGCTTGGTTCGGCGCAGGCGGCTCTCGATGATCGTGTTGGGGAAGAAAATTCCATACCACAGAGGGTTCCTGGGGTTCGCGGGATTGCCACCGAGGTGGGTCATGTCCAGGTCGGGGTAGTTGATGTAGCAGCCCTCGAACTCCGGGTCATTGGGAACGCCGTTGGTGAATGCAGCGTAATAGAGGCCGCGGATCCAGTCGGCATGGGCGCGGTCGATGGCGTCATCGTCGGCGTGCCAGTAACACTGCGGTTGCCATTTGAGGTACGAGGAGCGTTGCGCGGCTGACGTCTGGGCCAGGATCGGGCCGTCCATCTGGTTGATGCGCCCGCCAAATGACTGGATCTGGATCAGGCTTTGGGTCAGGTATTGCTGATCGTCCGGCAAGTTCAGCGTCGTCCAGATCGCATCCAGCACGCGCTGTGTAAATCCGCCTTTCTGATACGCCGATTTATACCGGCCGCGCTGATTGTCGCCGGAGCCGTTGAGTGATTGGGTGGCGTACAACCAGTCCAGGCGCCTGGCGCTTTTGTGGGCGCTCCGCAGTGAATCGATCCGGCGACCCTTTTGCCGACCACGTGGCTGATGCACGACGTGGAACGGCAGGAGCGACTCTGTCGCACTGACGCCCACCGCGGCCTGCATGCTGCTGACAAAGTCGTTGAAAGGCGCCAGGTCATCGAGCTTCCCGTCCTTGTCGACGTAGTGAATGCCGAGGGTCACGTTGCCAGTATTGAGGTGGCGCATCTCCAGTTTGGTGGCCAGGCCCCAGGTTTTCGGGTCGGCCTGATGATCCACGAACCAGTTTTGATAGGCGTGCAGCAAACGTTCGAGGGCGGCGCGTGTGAGGTTTGACCAGTCCCATTCCAATGGCAGCCAGAGCACTTCCTCCGGGGCTTGCGGCAGCGTCTTGAAATAGTAACTGGTGATGATGCCGAACTGCCCGCCACCGGCGCCGCAACAGGCGGCGAACAGGTCCAGCTCATCGGTGTCGAGGCTGTTACGGGACACATGGACAGGTTCAAGACCTGAGCCGGAAGCATTGGCGACCAGCAGGTCGACGCCGTCCAGCCAGTCGCAGACCAGCCCGTATTTACGCGACAGCAGCCCATAGCCACCACCGCAGATATGCCCGCCCAGTCCCACCGAATAGCAGGATCCACTGGGCAGCGCCTTACCTGCCAATTTGTACAGCGCGACGCTGGTATCCCAGTTCTGGCAGCCGGGCTCCAGCCGGAATGCATAGCGATGGGGCGACGCGGGTACCAGCACGGAGCCGATTTGCCCGTTGGGGTCGTAGGCCAATTGGTTCATCTGGCCGATGTCCAGGATCGACAACACCTCGCCTGGCGCATCCGGCATCTTGTTAGAGACGAATCCTTCATAGCAATGCCCGCCGCTGCGCACCGTGATGCGGCCGTTGGGCATAGCCAGGGCCTGGGCGGCTGCGTCGAGGATGTCTTGTGGGTTGCGGCAGAGGTAGATGAGGTTGGCGCCGTTGGGTGAAGACTCGCCCTGGACGTTACCCAATGGCCAGCGCAGGTTGAAACCCTTTTGCAACGTGGAATGACGACGGTCCGAGGGGGTGATGAGATCAAATGCCATGATGGACTCCTGGGAGACGATAATGACTTCTGATGCAGCTAACTTAACGACCGGCAACGCAAGAAGGCGTGACTTGCAGAGGTGGTTAGACGGCAATAGGCACGAAGTGTGTTGAGGGAGTGTGTTCCCCCTCAAGCCTAGCCTATATGGAAAAAGCCCGGATCAGTTCAGCACGCCGTCCAGAATTTCATAGACGATACCGGTACCCACCGCGATCAACACCACATCCGGCCCCGAACGGCGCCACTCATAACCCGGGTAAACCGGCAGGCGCGCCAGCGCACGGTTGTCCAGGCGCTCGCCGTAGTAGCCGCGCGGCAGGGGTTGGCCGCGCACCAGGCGCACATTCGGCGGCGGCGGTGCGCCACGGGAGAACTGGCCGTGGTTGTCGTGAATGATCTGGCGTACCGGGCCGAAGTCCTGGGGTGGGCCTCCGCGACGGTTGTCCTGCGGGCCGCGATGCTCGTCGCCCCGTTGCTCGTGCTGGCCTTGCGGGCCGCCACGGTCGTCACCCCGCTGGTCAGGCGGCGCGGCTTGCACCAGGGCGCTGGCGCCAAGCACCAGCGCACCAAGGCCTGCAATCACGGATTTAGGCATTTTCATCGGGTATTCCTCAGGGCACACATACAAAAAAGGGATCTCGAACGCGGCTCGAAATCCCTTGGTCTTGCTGTTTAGGCCGTGATTGCGCGCGTTGATTCCTCTGTATCAGGAACTTTACCTCTCGCTACATGGCGCTTACTTACGGGCGTTGCGCACACCTTCCGACAGCGCCGCGCACAGGCTCAATACGCCATCGATTGCTTGTTGATCGTTACTGGCATTGGCGATGTGATCGATCAGGGCCGAGCCCACCACCACGCCATCGGCCAGGCGCGCGATGGCGGCCGCCTGTTCCGGTGTGCGTATACCAAAACCGATGCTGATCGGCAGGTCGGTATGCCGACGCAGGCGGGTCACGGCTTCCTCGACGTGTTCCAGGGTCGCGGCGCCAGCACCGGTCACACCGGCCACGGATACGTAGTACACGAACCCGGAACTGCCGTTGAGCACGGTCGGCAGGCGCACGTCATCGGTGGTCGGCGTGGTCAGGCGGATAAAGTCGATACCTGCGGCCTGGGCCGGGTCGCACAGCTCGCCGTTATGTTCTGGCGGCATGTCGACCACGATCAGGCCGTCGACGCCGGCCTCTTTGGCGTCAGCGATGAACTTAGGCACACCGTATTTGTGGATCGGGTTGAAGTAACCCATCAACACCAGCGGGGTGTCGTTGTTGTCCCTGCGGAACTCACGCACCATCTGCAGGGTTTTCAGCAGGTTCTGTTTGGCTTCCAGCGCGCGGATGTTGGCCAGTTGGATGGCCGGGCCGTCGGCCATCGGGTCGGTGAAGGGCATGCCCAACTCGATCACATCGGCGCCCGCAGCGGGCAAGCCCTTGAGGATCGCGAGCGAGGTGTCATAACCCGGGTCGCCGGCCGTGACGAAGGTCACCAGGGCGGCGCGGTTTTGTTCCTTGAGTTGCGCAAAGCGGGTTTGCAGGCGGCTCATTTAGTGTTTCTCCTGCTGAGACTGTTCCATGTGGTGCATCACGGTCTGCATGTCTTTATCGCCACGGCCGGACAGGTTGACCACCATCAGGTGATCCTTCGGCAGGGTCGGTGCGCGCTTGAACACTTCGGCCAGGGCGTGGGCGCTTTCCAGGGCAGGAATGATCCCTTCCAGGCGGCAGCATTTGTGGAACGCGTCCAAGGCTTCATCGTCAGTCACCGAGGTGTACTGGACACGGCCGATATCGTGCAACCAGGCGTGTTCCGGGCCGATGCCTGGGTAGTCGAGGCCGGCGGAAATCGAGTGGGCGTCGATGATCTGGCCGTCGTCGTCCTGCAGCAGGAAGGTACGGTTGCCGTGCAGCACACCCGGTACGCCACCGTTGAGGCTGGCGGCGTGCTTGCCGGTCTCGATGCCGTGGCCGGCGGCTTCAACGCCGATGATCTCGACGCTGGTGTCGTCCAGGAACGGGTGGAACAGGCCCATGGCGTTGGAGCCACCGCCGATGCATGCCACCAGGCTGTCCGGCAGGCGGCCTTCCTGGGCTTGCAGCTGGGTGCGGGTTTCCTTGCCGATCACGGCCTGGAAGTCGCGCACCATCGCCGGGTACGGGTGCGGGCCGGCCACGGTGCCGATCAGGTAGAAGGTGTCGTCGACGTTAGTCACCCAGTCGCGCAGGGCTTCGTTCATGGCGTCCTTGAGGGTGCCGGTGCCGGCGACCACCGGGATCACTTCAGCGCCCAAAAGCTTCATGCGGAACACGTTGGCCTGTTGGCGCTCGATGTCGGTGGTGCCCATGTAGATCACGCACTGCAGGCCGAAACGCGCGGCCACGGTGGCCGTGGCTACGCCGTGCATACCGGCGCCGGTCTCGGCGATGATGCGTTTCTTGCCCATGCGCCGCGCCAGCAGGATCTGGCCGATGCAGTTGTTGATCTTGTGCGCGCCGGTGTGGTTCAGCTCTTCGCGCTTGAGGTAGATCTTGGCGCCGCCGCAGAACTCGGTCAGGCGCTCGGCGAAATACAGCGGGCTGGGGCGGCCGACGTAGTCGCGCTGGAAGTAGGCCAATTCTTCGTTGAACGCCGGATCGATCTTGGCCGCTTCGTATTCGCGGGCCAGGTCGAGGATCAACGGCATCAGGGTTTCGGCGACGTAGCGGCCGCCAAACGCGCCAAACAGGCCGTTGGCGTCAGGGCCGTTGCGCAGATCGGTCTGGGACTGAGTCATGGGACGCTCCAGGTAGGAATTCTGTATGGGAAGCAATGACGGCCACTCTACCCCTCACATCCGGCGCTGAAAACCGATAAGATCGCTGCAACCTGTCAGGAAAACTCACAGATGAGCCGCGACCTCCCGCCCCTCAATGCCCTGCGCGCATTTGAAGCCACTGCCCGCCTCAACAGCGTCAGCCAGGCTGCCGAGCAATTGCACGTGACACACGGTGCGGTCAGCCGCCAGTTGAAAGTGCTGGAGGAGCATTTGGGTGTCAGCCTGTTCATCAAGGACGGGCGCGGCCTTAAACTCACAGATGCAGGTGTGCGGTTGCGAGATGCCAGCGCCGAGGCGTTCGAGCGCTTGCGGGACGTGTGCGCCGAACTCACCCAGGCCAGCGCCGACGCACCTTTCGTGCTCGGCTGCTCAGGCAGTCTTCTGGCGCGTTGGTTGATCCCGCGCCTGGGGCGCTTGAATGCCGACCTGCCGAACCTGCGCCTGCACCTGTCGGCGGGCGACGGCGACCTCGACCCTCGACGCCCCGGTCTCGATGCCCTGCTGGTCTTCGCCGAACCGCCGTGGCCGGCGGATATGCAGGTATATGAACTGGCGAGCGAGCGTATCGGCCCGGTGATGAGCCCGCGTTTTGCTGGCTACGAGCGCCTGCGCCAGGCGCCGCCGCACGCCTTGTGTGGCGAAGCTTTATTGCACACTACTTCACGCCCGCAAGCCTGGCCCAGTTGGGCGCAACGGCACGGCATCGAGCCCGGCGCGTTGAAACACGGCCAGGGTTTTGAGCATTTGTATTATTTGCTGGAGGCGGCGGTGGCAGGGTTGGGTGTGGCGATTGCGCCAGAACCGCTGGTAGCAGAGGATTTGCGTGCGGGTCGCCTGGTGGCGCCATGGGGTTTCAGTGAAACCCCGGCGCACCTGGCGTTGTGGCTACCCAAGCGTGCCGCAGACGGGCGTGCGGGTCAGTTGGCGCACTGGCTCAAGGCTGAGCTGGCGCGCCAGCCGGTGTAGCCGGTCAATCAGTCACCGCGTTTGCACAGCAGGTAAGCTGCCAGCAGGCCCAGTGCGCCAACGGCGACGCCGGCGGTGGTCCATGGGTGCTCTTGTGCGTAGTCCCGGGTAGCAACACCGGTTTCGCGGATTTTGACTTTGCTTTCTTCGTAGGCATCGCTGATCAGGTGACGGGAGTGCTTGAGGGCATTCTCGGCATTGCTTTTCAGGGCCTTCAGGGTTTTGCGCGACTCATCCGACGCATCGTCCTTGAGGCTCTCAAGGGACTTGAGCAGGCTTGAAATCTCGGCTTCCATGCTTTCCAGCGACGCTTTGCGTAAAGAAGTGTTGGCCATGTGAATTCTCCTGAAGTGATTGAGTGGCGTGTGTAGATACCGACTCCAGCGTTTTCAGAAAGTGCAGTAAATCTGAACTTTCGGGTAGGAACGGTCGCCAGAAGCAGTATGAACAATGACTGCTAGGCTTTATTGACGACCCTCAGGAGAAACACCATGTCTGATCATCACACCTACAAGAAAGTCGAATTGGTAGGTTCTTCCACCACCAGCATCGAAGACGCAATCAACAATGCCCTGGCCGAAGCCAACAAGAGCATCAAGCACTTGGAGTGGTTTGAGGTGACGGAGACCCGTGGTCATATCAAGGACGGCAAGGTCGCCCACTACCAGGTCACGCTCAAGGTGGGGTTTCGAATTGCCAGTAGTTGATCGCACTGGTTGAACTTGCCGGCTGGCCGATTGCCATAACCTGCGCTACAAACAATGGGTGCCGATGCCTGCAGCGTCGGCACGCTCGTTTCAATCAGCGCAAGGAAAGTGACGGATGAAGAAGTTCCTGTTAGCGGTAGGTTTGTTGAGCATTGCGGGCACGGCCCTGGCGGCGGGCAAGCCTTGTGAAGAGCTGAAAAGTGAAATTGCAGCGAAAATCGACGCCAAGGGCGCTTCGGGTTATTCGCTGGAAGTCGTGGATAAAGGCGCCTCGACCGACGCTAAAGTGGTTGGCACCTGTGAAGGTGGTACCAAGGAAATCGTCTACAAGCGCGGTTAATTCCGTGTGGCAGGCTTGAAGCCGACGCACCTGTGGCTAGGGAGCAAGCTCCCTAGCCACAGGTGCGTCGGTATTTTTTCGCCTGGGGATTTAGCCCTTCATCAACTGCGCCAGCAGCTCGTAGGAATGAATCCGATCGGCGTGCTCGTACAGGTCGCAGGTGAAGATCAATTCGTCGGCGCCGGTCTGTTCGATCAGCACTTCCAGTTTGGCGCGGATCTTCGCCGGGCTGCCCACCATTGCCAGTCCGAGGAAACTGCCGACGGCGTCTTTTTCATGGGACAGCCACAGGCCGTCCATGGTTTTCACGGGTGGGCGCTGCACCAGGCTTTGCCCACGCATCAAGGCAAGGATGCGCTGGTACACCGAGGTGGCCAGGTAGTCGGCCTGTTCATCGGTGTCGGCGGCAACCAAGGGAATGCCGAGCATCACGTAAGGCTTGTCCAGCACGGCCGAGGGCTTGAAGTGGTTGCGGTACACGCGAATCGCCTCGTGCATCAAACGCGGTGCGAAATGGGAGGCGAAGGCGTAGGGCAAACCGCGTTCGCCCGCCAGTTGCGCGCTGAACAGGCTGGAACCCAGCAACCATACCGGTACGTTGGTGCCGGTGCCGGGCACCGCAATCACCCGTTGGTCCGGTGTGCGTGGGCCGAGGTAGGCCATCAGCTCGGCCACGTCTTCCGGGAAGTCATCCGCGCTGCCGGAGCGTTCACGGCGCAGGGCGCGAGCGGTCATCTGGTCGGAGCCGGGTGCGCGGCCCAGGCCCAGGTCGATACGGCCGGGGTAGAGACTTTCCAGGGTGCCGAACTGCTCGGCGATCACCAGCGGTGCATGGTTGGGCAGCATCACGCCGCCGGAGCCGACACGAATCGTCGAGGTACCGCCGGCCAGGTAACCCAGCAATACCGAGGTGGCCGAGCTGGCGATGCCATCCATATTGTGGTGTTCCGCCACCCAGAAACGGTTGTAGCCGAACTTTTCCACATGCTGGGCCAAATCCAGGGAATTGCGCAGCGACTGCGCCGGGCTGCCGTTGGCGCGCACCGGCACCAGGTCGAGGGTCGAGAACTTTACGTCGGACAGCGATTTCATAAGCCTGCTTCTCCAATGGGGGCGCAGGCTTCTTAGACGAACCAGAACCTGCCGCTTCAATGTGCATATCCTATGCAATGAGGGCATATACCCGAGATTCAATAGGGAAGGTTAAATTTCCTACTTAATCGCTAGGTTTCTCTTACAAGTGAACTTTGCCGGCGCGTCTATCCTCAGAACCTTACCGACGCAAAACCACCGTTCGAGGAGAAAGCTATGAGTATCGTTAAAAAGGCATCCGCGCATTGGGAAGGTGATCTGAAGACTGGCCTGGGCTCCATTTCCACCGAAACCGGCGTGCTGCGCGAAGCGCCCTACGGCTTCAAGGCCCGTTTCGAAGGCGGCAAGGGTACCAATCCTGAAGAACTGATTGGCGCGGCCCACGCCGGCTGTTTCTCCATGGCCTTTTCCATGATTCTTGGCGACGCCGGGCTCAAGGCTGACAGCATCGACACCCAGGCCGAAGTGACCCTGGACCAGGTCGATGGCGGCTTCGCGATCACCGCCGTGCACTTGGTGCTCAAGGCCAAGATTCCAGGTGCCAGCCAGGCGCAGTTCGATGAATTGAGCAAGAAAGCCAAGGAAGGGTGCCCGGTGTCCAAGGTACTGAATGCGAAGATCAGCCTGGATGCCACGCTGGTCAGCTGATATTGCAGGCCCACTGTGGGAGGGGGCCAGCCTCCTCCCACATTTTGTTCTGCGTTAAATCAGAACTCGTGTTTCCCGAATGTGGTCCTATAGCCTATGCAGCCTTAGGCGCACACCCGTGCGCATGCATTCAGGGAGCTTCACACATGAAACGTTTTGCTTTGGCGATCATTTGCGGTGTGTTGGCCACATCGGCTGTGGCCGCACCAAAAGACTGCGAAGAGCTCAGGAAAGAGATTGAGGTCAAGATCCAGGCGAACGCGGTTCCGTCCTACACCTTGGAAATTGTCAGCAAGGAAGAGGCTGACAAGCACGACGTCGCCATGGTCGTCGGCAGCTGTGAGAACGGTACCAAAGCCATCATCTATCAGAAGAACAACGATTGATCAGAGACAGTTGACGCTGCGCTCTTCCGCCAGCAATTGGCGAGCGGCGTTATACAGCCGGATATTCGGCGTGAAGGCCAATGAGCGCCCTTCCAGGCGATAGCGTTGGCCTGCCTCGAAATGGTCGTACTGCAGCGTGATGAAACAGGTGCGGTCGGCCGTTTGCCCAAAGCCATTGAGGCTGCCGCCGGTCGGCACCTCGAAATCGAAGCGCACCATCAACTCGTGACTGCCCGGTGGCACCTGGAAGTAGCGTCCGTCCGGCAGGTTCTTACCATCCAGGCGCTGCGCCATCACCAGCTTGGCACCCGGCGTTGGCGTAGCGAAATCGACCCAGGCCTGATGCGGGTCGACCGGCGGCAGGGGGGTCGAAGCGCAGGCGCTGAGCAACAGGGCGACGGTGGGAAGCAGGAGCTGGCGCATGGCAGGTACTCAACGCAAGGAGAGGTTTGAGTATAAACACGCCACGCCGTGGAAAAATCCCCTTCAGGCGCGATAGTCTGGCGAACACATCACCCAGGAGCGGTCGGGGCATGGTCAGGCGTTTTCTTCCAGGGTTGATAGTCGTGCTGCTCAGTGGCTGTTCCAGCGTCAGTTACTACAGCCAATTGGCGGGCGGCCAGTGGCAGCTGTTGCGAGCCCGTGAACCGGTTGCCGAGGTCATCGCCGATCCGTCGCGGCCGCAGGGGCTGCGTGATCATCTGGCTCAAGCACAGAAAGCCCGAACCTTCGCCAGCGAACACCTGCATCTGCCGGACAACCAAAGTTACCGGTTGTATGCGGATATTGGTCGACCCTATGTGGTCTGGAATGTCTTCGCCACGCAGGAGTTTTCCTTGGCGCCTCAAACCCATTGCTTCCCCATTGCCGGTTGCGTGGCCTATCGCGGCTATTACAGCCAGGGCGCGGCACGGGGTGAGGCGGCGTTGTTGCGCCAGCAAGGCATGGACGTATCGATGGGTGGCGTCGAGGCCTATTCCACCCTGGGTTGGTTCAACGACCCGATCATGAATTCGATGATGAACTGGGGCGACGAACGCTTGGCCACACTGATCTTCCATGAGCTGGCGCACCAGCGGTTCTACGTGAAGGATGACACCGAATTCAACGAGTCGTTTGCCAGCTTCGTCGAGCAGGAAGGTACCCGCCAGTGGCGCGCGGCCCAGGGCCTGGCGCCGCTTGGCAATTCGACGCAGCAGCGGGACCAATTTACCCAACTGATCCTCGATACCCGTAAGCGCCTGGAAAAACTCTACGTGCAACCGCTGTCCGTCGAGGCGATGCGCCAGGCCAAGGCGGCCGAATTCGAGGCGTTGCGCCGTGAGTACCGGCAGATGCGCGATAGCCAATGGGGCGGGGACAAGCGTTATGACGCCTGGATGAACCTGCCGATGAACAATGCGCGGTTGTTGCCGTTCGGGCTGTATGACCGGTGGGTGCCGGCGTTTGCGGCGTTGTTCAGGCAGGAAGGCGGGGATTGGCGCAAGTTTTACGCCGCAGTGGAGAAGATGGGCGAGTTGCCGGTGGCGCAGCGCAAGGCTGCGTTGAGGCGGTTGGAAGGTCCTGATCTGTAGAGCCTCATCGGGGGCAAGCCGCTCCCAATGTGGGAGGAGGCTTGCTCCCGATGGCGGCCTCAGGGCCGTTGCAAAAACGCCTGATGCATCTGCGCCAACGTCTCGAAATGCCAGGTCGGCGCCTCGGCGTTCAACTCTTCGAAACTGCCAAACCCATAACCGACGGCCGCCGAATCCACACCATTGCTGCGCGCCCCGATCAGGTCGTGCTTACGATCACCGATCATCAAGGTGGTCGCCGGGTCCAGGCCTTCTTCGCTGATCAGATGCGCAATCAACTCGACCTTGTTGGTGCGTGTCCCGTCCAGTTCGCTGCCGTAGATCACCTTGAAGTGCCTGGCAAAATCGAAATGCCGCGCGATCTCGCGGGCAAACACCCAGGGCTTGGACGTGGCGACGTACAACTGGCGGCCCTGCTTGCCCAGGTCTTCGAGCAGCGGCATCACGCCGTCGAATACGCGGTTTTCATACAGCCCGGTGACCTTGAAGCGCTCGCGGTAGAAATTCACCGCCTCCCAGGCCTTGGCCTCATCGAAGTCGTAGAACTGCATGAAGGCTTGCAGCAACGGCGGGCCGATGAAGTGTTCGAGCTGGGTCAGGTCGGGTTCGTCGATGCCCAGTTTGCCAAGGGCGTACTGGATCGAGCGGGTGATGCCCTCCCGTGGGTCGGTGAGGGTGCCATCCAGGTCGAACAGGACGGTTTGGTAAGGGAGGGTCATTGGTCGAATCCTTCAGCCAGGTGCAGGTCTTTGAGCTTCACGTAGTTGGCGGCGCTGTAGGTGAAAAAGGCGCGTTCCTTGTCAGTCAGCGGGCGGATTTGTTTAACCGGGCTGCCCACATACAAAAAACCACTGTCGAGTTTCTTGCCCGGTGGCACCAGGCTGCCGGCGCCGATGATGACGTCGTCTTCCACCACGGCGCCGTCCATCACGATGCTGCCCATGCCGATCAAAATCCGGTTGCCCACCGTGCAGCCATGCAGCATGACCTTGTGGGCGATGGTCACGTCATCGCCGATCAGCAGCGGGAAACCGTCAGGATTGAACGGTCCGGCATGGGTAATGTGCAGCACGCAGCCGTCCTGCACGCTGGTGCGCGCGCCGATACGGATGCGGTGCATGTCGCCGCGAATCACGGTCAGCGGCCAGACCGAGCTGTCGGTGCCGATTTCGACATCGCCGATCACCACCGCCGAAATATCGACAAAAGCCCCGGTGCCCAGGGTTGGCGTGTGGTTCTGATAGGTGCGAAGGGTCACGATAGCCTCTCTCTTATGTGCTGATAGCTGCGGTGGGCGTTGATTGTAATTAAGATGGCCCCATCTTTGTTCTTACATGTTTCTTCAGCCAAGGTGCCAACCGTGAGCGCGAACAACCCTCTTCTGCAGTCCTACGACCTGCCGCCGTTCTCGGCGATCCGTGCCGAGCACGTGCAACCGGCCATCGAACAGATCCTCGCCGATAACCGTGTTGCCATCGAAGGCATCCTGCAAAGCCAGGGTAAAAATCCGACATGGGCCGGCCTGGTGCTGGCCATGGACGAATTGAATGATCGCCTGGGCGCCGCCTGGAGCCCGGTCAGCCACCTCAACGCCGTGTGCAACAGCGCCGAGCTGCGCGAAGCCTACGAGGCGTGCCTGCCGGCATTGAGCGCCTACTCCACCGAGATGGGCCAGAACCGCGCGCTGTTCCAGGCCTTCGAAGCCCTGGCCAACAGCCCGGAAGCCGCCGGTTTCGATGTGGCGCAAAAAACCATCCTCGAACATTCCCTGCGCGACTTCCGCCTCTCGGGTATCGATTTGCCGCCTGAGCAGCAAAAACGTTATGCCGAGGTGCAGAGCAAGCTTTCCGAGCTGGGCAGCAAATTCTCCAACCAACTGCTGGACGCCACCCAGGCTTGGACCAAGCACGTCACCGAGGAAGCCACCCTTGCCGGCCTGACCGATTCGGCCAAGGCGCAGATGGCTGCTGCCGCGCAGGCCAAAGGCCTCGACGGTTGGCTGATCACCCTGGAGTTTCCAAGCTACTACGCGGTCATGACCTACGCCCAGGACCGCGCCCTGCGCGAAGAAATCTACGCGGCCTACTGCACCCGTGCGTCAGACCAAGGCCCGAATGCCGGTCAGAACGATAACGGCCCGGTGATGGAACAGATCCTCGACCTGCGTCAGGAACTGGCCAAGCTTTTGGGTTACGCCTCGTTCTCCGAGCTGAGCCTGGCTACCAAGATGGCCGAGTCCAGCGACCAGGTGCTGAGCTTTCTGCGGGACCTGGCCAAGCGCAGCAAGCCGTTCGCTGCCCAGGACCTGCAACAGCTCAAGGCCTACGCCGCCGAACAAGGCTGCGCCGACCTGCAAAGCTGGGACAGCGGTTTCTACGGCGAAAAGCTGCGTGAGCAGCGCTATAGCGTGTCCCAGGAAGCCCTGCGCGCCTACTTCCCGATCGACAAGGTGCTGGGCGGCCTGTTCGCCATTGTGCAGCGTTTGTACGGCATCGAGATTGCCGAGCAAAAAGGCTTCGACACCTGGCACCCGGATGTTCGCCTGTTTGAAATCAAGGAAAACGGCCAGCACGTCGGGCGCTTCTTCTTCGACCTCTACGCCCGCGCCAACAAGCGTGGCGGTGCCTGGATGGACGGCGCGCGCGACCGTCGTCGCACCATCGACGGTGTGCTGCAAAGCCCGGTGGCGAATCTGGTGTGCAACTTCACCCCGGCCGACAGCGGCAAACCTGCCCTGCTGACCCACGATGAAGTGACCACTCTGTTCCACGAATTCGGCCATGGCCTGCATCACCTGCTGACCCGCGTAGAGCATGCCGGCGTGTCCGGTATCAATGGCGTGGCGTGGGATGCGGTGGAGTTGCCGAGCCAGTTCATGGAGAACTGGTGCTGGGAGCCGGAAGGCCTGGCGCTGATCTCCGGCCACTATGAAAGCGGCGAGCCACTGCCCCAGGACCTGCTGGAAAAAATGCTCGCGGCGAAGAACTTCCAGTCCGGCCTGATGATGGTGCGCCAGTTGGAGTTCTCGCTGTTCGACTTCGAGTTGCATGCCACCCATGGCGATGGCCGCAGCGTGGCGCAGGTGCTCGAAGGCGTGCGCGATGAGGTGTCGGTGATGCGTCCTCCGGCCTACAACCGTTTCCCCAACAGCTTTGCGCACATCTTCGCCGGCGGTTATGCCGCGGGCTACTACAGCTACAAATGGGCCGAAGTGCTGTCGGCGGATGCCTTCTCCAAATTCGAAGAAGACGGTGTGCTCAATGCCGAGACCGGCCGTGCCTTCCGCGAGGCGATCCTGGCGCGCGGCGGTTCCCAGGCACCGATGGTGCTGTTCGTCGACTTCCGCGGACGTGCCCCGTCGATTGACGCACTCTTGCGCCACAGCGGCCTGAGTGAGGACGCAGCAGCATGAGTGAAGGGCCTGTGATTACCAAAAAGCAATTTATCGCCGGGGCGGTCTGCCCGGCGTGCAGCGAGCCGGACAAGTTGAAGATGTGGACCGAGGACAGCGTGCCGCATCGTGAGTGCGTGGCCTGCGGGTATACCGATACGCTGAATGATCAAGGCCTGTCGGTGCCCAAGGAATTGGGCACGCGGGTCAATACATCGGCGTTGAAAGCGCCGGATCCGAAGGTGCAGGCGGTGCAGTTTTTCCCTAACCCGAAGCTGAAGAAAGACTGACTCGTCTACCCCCTGGGAGTGCGTCTCAGGGGGTAACCAGCAGTGCGGTTTTTTCCTCGGCGGGGTCGTGATCCTTGCTCGCCGGGTTCAGCCAGCTGTTCATTGAGCACAAGGCAAACGCGCTGGTGCTGCAATCGCCATTCGCCAAGGCTGTGCGCAACTTGTCGATATCGGCCCTCATCATGTAGCGAACGCCGTCCTTGAAGCCGTTACTGGTGCCGAAACCGCCCAGGGTCATCTCGTTCAGCGCATCCTCCTTGCTCCATCCCTGGATCACCACGCGATACATCGCCGCCATCAGGCCGGTGCGGTCAGAGCCGTGCATGCAGTGCATCAGCACCGGGCCGTCAGCTTCCGCTTCCTTGATCGCCCTGAGTGCTGCCAGCACGTCAGAGTCATCCACATGGTTGGTGCGATAACTCAACTGAACCTGACGGATGCCTGGCGCCTTCAGCCAGTTGCTATCGGACTCGGGCAGGAAGTTGATCACGGTGCCGATCTTGAGCTGTTCCAGCAACGGTGCTGCATTGCTATCCGGCAATGCGCTGCGATAGAGCGTGGGCGTCATTTGATGCAGGTTGTAGCGGTCGCCCACTGGCTGGGCCCATTCTGGAGAACGCAGGGACGTAGTGTCATCGGCCCGCGCAAAAGCTGTGGTGAACAGTGCCATGAACGCCAGGCCCAGGGCCGGCAACCAATGATGCTTGTACATGGGCGACGTCACCCTACAGGGAGTGGTTGATGGCGCCCAGAGTCAGTCACGGCGGGTCAAGGAGGTGTGAGGTGTGCGTCAAAGAATCGTGAATCCTCAATCTTTAGTCGCTGAAGCGATTCTCTCGATGCTTAGGCTGCTATCATTTGTAACTATTGTTTGCGCGCTGCGCTCTATCTCCCTGGATTGCCTGGATCCAGTTCGCCGCCCGACAACGCCAAGCCACTCCCTAGAAGCGGCTGATAACCCGTGACCACATGATGAGGTGCCACCATGTCTGATCAAGATCAAGACAACCCCCGGCGTGACTTTCTACGCAAATCCTTGACCTTGATCCCGGTGGTCACGGTTGCCAGCACCGGCCTTGGCGGTTCGATGCTGATGGCGACGCCTGCGCCGGTCGAGGCCGCGCCAGCCAAGCCTGTAGCCAGCGAGAACGCCTACGAGCCAAGCTATTTCACTGCGGAGGAATGGGCGTTTATCAATGCTGCCGTCGAGCGTCTGATCCCGGCCGATGCCCAAGGCCCCGGCGCCCTGGAAGCTGGCGCGCCGGAGTACATCGACCGGCAGATGAACACGCCTTACGCCAGCGGTGCCCTGTGGTTCATGCAAGGCCCGTTTAATGCCGATGCGCCGCCGGAGATGGGTTGGCAGAGCAAGTTGGTGCCCAAGGACATCTATCGCCTGGGTATTGCCGCGACGGATACCTGGTCGAAGGCGTTCAACGGCAAAGTTTTTGCTGCGCAAGACAGCGCTACCCGAGACGATATGTTGCGGCGCCTGGAGGCGGGCGGCAGTGAAGTCACGGCACATTTTGACGCGGTGCCGCCGAAGATGTTCTTCAACCTGCTGCTGCAAAACACCAAGGAAGGCTTCTTCTGCGACCCGATCCATGGTGGCAACAAAGGCATGGTCGGCTGGACCATGATTGGTTTCCCCGGCGCCCGCGCCGATTTCATGGACTGGGTGGAACGCAACGAGCAGTACCCCTTCCCGGCAGTATCCATCCGCGGCGAGAGGGCATAAACGTGGCGACCATCATGAAGAAAGTGGATGCGGTGATTGTCGGCTTCGGCTGGACCGGCGCGATCATGGCCAAGGAGCTGACGGAAGCCGGACTGAACGTGCTGGCGCTGGAGCGCGGCCCGATGCAGGACACTTACCCGGACGGCAACTATCCCCAGGTCATCGACGAACTGACCTACAGCGTGCGTAAAAAACTCTTCCAGGACATCTCCAAGGAGACGGTGACGATTCGCCATAGTGTGAATGACGTTGCCTTGCCTAACCGTCAGCTCGGCGCGTTTTTGCCGGGTAACGGCGTGGGCGGTGCGGGCTTGCACTGGTCGGGCGTGCATTTCCGTGTCGATCCGATTGAACTGCGCATGCGCAGCCATTACGAAGAGCGTTACGGCAAGCATTTCATTCCCAAGGACATGACCATCCAGGACTTCGGCGTGAGTTACGAAGAGCTGGAGCCGTTTTTCGACTATGCGGAAAAAGTCTTCGGCACCTCAGGCCAGGCCTGGACCGTGAAAGGCCAGGTGGTGGGCGAAGGTCGTGGCGGCAACCCCTATGCGCCGGACCGTTCCAACCCGTTTCCGTTGGAAGCGCAAAAGAACACAGTCTCCGCACAGCTGTTTCAGAAAGCCGCCGCCAGCGTCGGGTACAAGCCCTACAACCTGCCCTCAGCCAATACCTCGGGGCCTTACACCAACCCCTACGGCGCGCAGATGGGCCCGTGCAACTTCTGCGGTTTTTGCAGCGGCTACGTGTGCTACATGTACTCCAAGGCCTCGCCGAACGTGAACATCCTGCCGGCGCTGCGCCAGGTGCCGAATTTCGAGCTGCGGCCCAACTCCCACGTGCTCAAGGTCAATCTGGACAGCACCAAGAGCAAGGCCACCGGCGTGACCTACATCGACGCCCAGGGCCGAGAGTGCGAACAACCGGCAGACCTGGTGATCCTCGGCGCGTTCCAGTTCCACAACGTGCGGCTGATGCTGCTGTCGGGCATCGGCAAGCCTTACGACCCGATAACCAATGAGGGTGTGGTGGGCAGGAACTTTGCCTACCAGAACATGGCCACCATCAAGGCGTTCTTCGACAAGGACACCCATACCAACAACTTTATCGGTGCCGGCGGCAATGGCGTGGCCATCGATGACTTCAACGCCGACAACTTCGATCACGGGCCCCATGGCTTTGTGGGCGGTTCGCCGATGTGGGTCAACCAGGCCGGCAGCCGGCCGATTGCCGGTACGTCCAACCCGCCCGGCACGCCGGCCTGGGGCAGTGCCTGGAAGCGCGCCACCGCCGATTACTACACCCACCAGGTGTCGATGGATGCACACGGTGCCCATCAATCCTACCGGGGTAACTACCTGGATCTGGACCCGGTCTACCGCGATGCCTATGGCCTGCCGTTGCTGCGCATGACGTTCGACTGGCAGGAAAACGACATCAAGATGAACCGCTTCATGGTCGAGAAAATGGGCAAGGTCGCCGAAGCGATGAACCCCAAGGCGATAGCCGTGCTGGGCAAAAAAGTCGGTGAGCACTTCAACACCGCGTCCTACCAGACCACCCACCTCAACGGTGGCGCGATCATGGGGACCGACCCGAAGACCAGTGCGCTGAACCGCTACTTGCAGTGCTGGGATGTGCACAACGTGTTTGTCCCCGGCGCATCCGCTTTCCCACAGGGCTTGGGCTACAACCCTACCGGCCTGGTGGCGGCATTGACCTACTGGTCGGCCCGGGCGATCCGCGAGCAGTACCTGAAAAACCCCGGCCCGCTGGTTCAGGCATAAGGAGCGATGACCATGAAAACATTTGTTATCGCGACGTTTGCCCTGCTCAGCAGCTGCTCGATCAGTGCCGCCGAAACCGACCTGATCAAGCAGGGCGAATACCTGGCCCGCGCCGGCGACTGCGTGGCCTGCCACACCGCCAAGGGCGGTAAACCGTTCGCCGGTGGCCTGCCGATGGAAACCCCCATCGGTGTGATCTATTCCACCAACATCACCCCGGACAAGACCGGCCTGGGCGACTACAGCTTCGAGGACTTCGACAAGGCCGTACGTCACGGTGTCGCCAAGAGTGGTAGTACGCTTTACCCGGCGATGCCCTACCCGTCTTATGCGCGCGTCAGCGAAAGCGACATGCAGGCGTTGTATGCGTACTTCATGAAGGGCGTGGAACCGGTCGCCCAGGTGAACAAGGACAGCGACATTCCGTGGCCGTTGAGCATGCGTTGGCCGCTGGCGGCGTGGCGCTGGATGTTTGCCCCTGAGGTGGTGGATAAGCCTGTCGTGGCCGACGCAGACCCGGTGATCAGCCGTGGCGCCTATCTGGTGGAAGGCCTTGGCCACTGTGGCGCGTGCCATACACCACGCGCCCTGACCATGCAGGAAAAAGCCCTGAGCGCGACTGACGGCAAGGCCTTCCTGTCCGGCAGCGCGCCACTGGAAGGCTGGATCGCCAAGAGCCTGCGCGGTGACCACAAGGACGGCCTCGGCAGTTGGAGCGAGGCGCAGCTGGTGCAATTCCTCAAGACCGGTCGCAGTGATCGCAGTGCGGTGTTTGGCGGTATGAGCGACGTGGTCGTGCATAGCATGCAGTACATGTCCCAGGACGACCTGACCGCTATCGCCCGTTACCTCAAGAGCCTGCCGGCGGTGGATCCGCAGGACCAGCCGCACCAATATGACAAGCAGGTGGCCGAGGCGCTGTGGAAGGGCGATGACAGCAAGCCCGGTGCCTCGGTGTATATCGACAACTGCGCGGCCTGCCACCGCACCGACGGCCATGGTTACACGCGGGTGTTCCCGGCGTTGGCGGGCAACCCGGTGGTGCAGACGGCGGACGCCACGTCGTTGATCAACATCGTGTTGAACGGCGGCACGTTGCCGGCCACTCACACGGCACCGTCGACCTTTACCATGCCGGCGTTCGCCTGGCGCCTGTCGGACCAGGAAGTGGCGGATGTGGTCAGTTTCATCCGTGGCAGTTGGGGTAACCAGGGGGCCGCGGTGAAAGCCAGTGACGTGGCCGACCTGCGCAAGAACGACATGCGCACCACCTCGGGGGATGATCTGGGGCAGGTCACCCAAAAGCACTGACCGCCAGACGGCACTGGTCAGGAACCTCGCGCCTCGATACTGTATATAAAAACAGTATCGAGGCGCTTTCATGTCTACTCCGCTGCCGCCCCGTGGTCGGGGCACGGCCACCAACCTGCACAACCGCTTTGCGCCCACCGTCAGCGTGGCCGAGGACGACGGCTGGTACCAGGAAGTGCCGCCGACCCAGGGCACCGAAGTGCGCATCGAAACGGCCAAGACCATCATCACCCGCAACAACTCGCCGGACCTGCCGTTCGACCGCTCCATCAATCCCTATCGTGGCTGCGAACATGGCTGCATTTACTGCTATGCACGGCCCAGCCACGCCTATTGGGACATGTCGCCGGGGCTGGATTTTGAAACCAGGCTGATCGCCAAGAGCAATGCGGCCGACGTGCTGGAACAGCAGCTGTCGAAGCCGGGCTATGTGTGTGCGCCGATCAACCTGGGTTCCAACACCGACCCGTACCAGCCTATCGAGCGTGAGTACAGGATCACCCGGCAAACCCTCGAAGTGCTGCTGCGCTATCGGCACCCCGTCACCATCATTACCAAGGGCTCGTTGATCCTGCGCGACCTGGACCTGCTGGCGGAGCTGGCCAGGCAACGCCTTGTGGCGGTGATGATCAGCCTCACCAGCCTGGATGATGAGCTCAAGCGCATCCTGGAGCCGCGCACCGCCGCGCCCAAGGCACGGTTGCGGGCCATACGGGTGATGCGCGAGGCGGGCATCCCGGTGGGTGTGCTGTGCTCGCCGATGATCCCGATGATCAACGACAGCGAGTTGGAAAGCCTGCTTACCGAAGCCCATGCCGCCGGTGCGCAGAGTGCGGCGTACATGATGTTGCGCCTGCCGCTGGAGGTGGCGCCGCTGTTCGAGGAGTGGCTGGCGGCGCATTACCCGCAGCGTGCGGCCCATGTGATGAGCCTGGTGCGCCAGGTGCGCGGTGGGGAGGTCTACGACAGCCGGTTCGGTGTCCGCATGCGGGGCGAGGGGCCGTTTGCCGACCTGCTGGCCCAGCGTTTCAGCAAGGCGATCAAACGCCTGGGGCTCGATCGCAGAGAAGGCTTCAATCTGGATTGCACAGCGTTCTGTCCACCGGGCAGACAGATGGCATTGTTGTAGACTGAAAAGGCAGAATGCACCGTTCCTGTAGGAATAGTCGCGTTTTGACATCACTGAAACCCGCGATCTAGAGCGGTTCATTCAGTTTGAGTTAAGTTTCGGTGGTTACCTTGTTCAGCGAGTGACTGATGAGTCGGCAGCCTGGTTTGTGGCTTTTACAACTATTTCACTGGCCTGGCGTCGAACTGACCTGAAAACTCCCCTGCATTAATCAAGAGGATGAATCATGAGTGACAAGGATAAACAGCCGTTGGCTGCGTCGGCTTCAGCCCCTCAGGTGGCAGAGTCTGCCGATGCAGCGCTAAAACATATCGTTGACGGCTTTTTGCATTTCCATCACGACGTCTTCCCTCAGCAGGAAGAACTCTTCAAGAAACTCGCCACGGCCCAGAGCCCACGGGCGATGTTCATTACCTGCGCCGACTCGCGCATCGTGCCTGAGCTGATTACCCAAAGCTCTCCCGGCGACCTGTTCGTGACCCGCAACGTCGGTAACGTCGTGCCGCCTTATGGGCAGATGAACGGCGGTGTTTCCACTGCCATCGAGTACGCGGTACTGGCCCTGGGCGTGCAGCACATCATCGTGTGCGGGCACTCCGATTGTGGCGCCATGCGCGCGGTCCTCAACCCCGCCAGCCTGGAGAAGATGCCAACGGTAAGGGCCTGGCTGCGGCACGCTGAAGTCGCCAAGTCCATGGTCGAGGACAATTGCGACTGTGCCAACGAAGGCGAGAGCATGAAAGTGCTCACCGAAGAAAACGTCATCGCCCAACTGCAGCATTTGCGTACCCATCCTTCGGTGGCGTCGCGCATGGCCAACGGTCAGCTGTTTATTCACGGCTGGATCTACAACATCGAGACCAGTGAAATTCGAGCCTACGATGCTGATCAGTCGGCATTCCGACCGTTAAGCGGCGAAGGGCCGATTCCTTCCGCGACGCCTAAAGCGCGCTTCTAAACACTTCCCTGCCGGGTAAAGCGGTGGCTGCCATGGATGCAGCCAGGCTTTGCCGCGCCCGGCGAATACCTCGGGAGAGCCATCATGCGTGCTGCTCAATTGAAAGCTGTATTGCCACGGGAGCTGCTCGCCTCCGTGGTTGTGTTTCTGGTCGCCCTGCCCCTGTGCATGGGGATCGCCATCGCGTCCGGCATGCCGCCGGCCAAGGGCCTGATCACCGGGATTATCGGTGGCCTGGTGGTGGGCTGGTTGGCGGGCTCGCCGCTGCAGGTCAGCGGCCCGGCAGCGGGTCTGGCGGTCTTGGTGTTCGAGCTGGTGCGCCAGCATGGGATGCTGATGCTCGGACCGATCCTGCTGCTGGCCGGCTTCCTGCAGCTGGTGGCCGGGCGCTTGCGCCTGGGTTGCTGGTTCCGCGTCACGGCGCCGGCGGTGGTGTACGGGATGCTGGCGGGGATCGGCGTATTGATTGTGCTATCGCAGATCCATGTGATGCTCGACGGTGCGCCCAAGCCCTCGGGGCTGGATAACCTGACGGGCTTCCCCGCCGCGCTGGCGGAGGCGATTCCTACCTTGGGCGGCGGCCTGGGTTGGCAGGCCGGCTTGCTCGGTTTGTCGACGATGCTGGTGATGTACCTGTGGGATAAATTCCGCCCGCAAACCCTGCGTTTCGTGCCCGGAGCCCTGTTGGGCGTGGGCCTGGCAACGGTGACCAGCCTGGTGCTGGCGCTGCAGGTCAAGCGTGTGGAAGTCCCGGAGAACCTCGCCGACGCCATCGATTGGCTGCGTCCCAGCGACCTGTTGAACCTGGCTGACCCTCAGTTGTTGATCGCTGCGTTTGCGGTGGCGTTTATCGCCAGTGCCGAAACCCTGCTCTCTGCGGCAGCGGTCGACCGCATGCACAGCGGCCAGCGTTCCGATTTCGATAAGGAATTGTCCGCCCAGGGTGTGGGCAACATGCTGTGCGGCCTGGTGGGTGCCCTGCCGATGACCGGTGTGATCGTCCGCAGCTCGGCCAACGTGCAGGCCGGTGCCACCACGCGGTTGTCAGCGATGTTCCATGGCGTATGGCTGTTGGGGTTCGTACTGTTGCTGTCGAGCGTGCTGCAAAGCATTCCTGTGGCAAGCCTGGCGGGTGTGCTGGTGTACACCGGGATCAAGCTGGTGGACATCAAGGCCTTCAAGGCCCTCGGTCGTTATGGGCGTATGCCGATGTTTACCTACGCGGCCACGGCGTTGGCGATCATTTTCACCGACCTGCTGACCGGTGTGCTGGTGGGCTTCGGGCTCACACTGGTCAAGCTGGCGCTCAAGGCCTCACGCCTGAAAGTCAGTCTGATCGACCTGCCCCCGGAGGGGGAAATGGAGCTGCGTTTGACCGGTGCGGCGACTTTCCTGAAAGTGCCGGCGTTGACCCAGGTGTTGGCGACGGTGCCTCCGGGCACGACTGTGCACGTACCGCTGAGTAACCTGAGTTATATCGACCATTCCTGCCTGGAGTTGCTGGAAGAATGGGGCCGGGCGAATGCGGCCAAGGGTTCGAGGCTGGTGATCGAGGCGCGTGGTTTGAAGCGCAGACTCGAAGGCCGGGTCAGGACGACGACAGGGATCGGCTCGGCGCCCTCAGTCGGCTGACGGAACCGGAGCAACATGTGGGAGGGGGCAAGTCCCCTCCCACATTCGTTCTGTGTCGAATTCAGGATTTAAGCCGGCTGGTCCAACGCCAACTCAACCCCCAGCTGGCGGGACAGGCATGGCCAGCGCTTCCACGCGGCTTCCGTTGCCGGGCTTTTCAGCTGTTCGCGATACGCTTCGACAGACTCCAGTGCAAAGCTGTCTTCGTTGAGCATTTCATCCACCGCATGATGAACGGCTTCATCCAGCTGGTTGGCGAATGCTTCGCCGATCAATTGATGGGCAATCACGTTGGCCACGGTGGTATCTGCCGGAATCAGTGGCTGGCCAAAGTGTTTGATGTACAAATCGTTGACCTCTTCCACCAGGCGATGGGCCAGGTAAGCCTCGTCCAGCAGACCGTCGAGCCCTTCATGGCCGGCCAGGATGGCGGGGGGTTGCAGGAAGAAATGCTCGGCGATTTTCAGCACTGGCTTGATCTGGCTTTCGATGCCGGCCTCGCGGGCCACGTCGTTGGCGGCGTCCAGCAGGTCCGGCACGAGATCGATGTAGGCCGTGACGAAACGGGTCATGACAATGTTGCGATCACCATCAGCCAGGGAAATGGCCGAATGCAGGTGCGGCAATTGCTCTTCCAGCTGCTTGGCCAACTGGCCAGTGCTGGATTCGTGTTGATGGGCACGGGAAATCTGCTCGCGCAATGCGGCGGTGTTCATGAAGGCTCCAGTGAAGCAGGTGTAGGAATAGGGACAGCATAAGGTAGCTCGTTTATACGAGCGCCTAAGACGCATTTGTCATAATTATTTCATGGTTATGCACAGGCGTTATATCGAATTGCCATCGTTGGTCGGATAAACGATTCCGCACCCGGTTTTATTAGGCCTGGCCACTCATTTTTGCTCATTTGCCCCTACACATTGCGGGGTTGCAGAGCGTGTCTATACTCGGGTTTGTACGCGATTAGCTGATGACGCCAGACTGCATAAGCAGGTAAGGCTAAGCGGTTGTAAGCAGTATGGAAGCCGCTCCCTTCGACGCAGGTGCAAACCGGCGGGATAACAAGAACGATAAGGGGAACCCGCAATGACGCGACATCCACATGTTTGGATGGGCCTCCTGTTGTGGTCGGTATTCGGCCAGGCGCACGCCGCCTGGACAACGAATATGGCACCAGGGGCAACTGAAGTCAGTCACGCTGTGTTCGACCTGCACATGACCATTTTCTGGATCTGTGTAGTGATCGGCATTGTCGTTTTTGGCGCGATGTTCTGGTCGATGATCCTTCATCGCCGCTCTACGGGCCAGGTCGCGGCCAAATTCCACGAAAGCACCACCGTGGAAATCCTCTGGACCGTGGTGCCCTTGCTGATCCTGGTCGCGATGGCCATTCCGGCGACCAAGACCTTGATCAATATCTACGACAGTACCGAGTCGGATATCGATATCCAGGTCACCGGCTATCAGTGGAAGTGGCACTACAAATACCTGGGCCAGGACGTGGAGTTCTTCAGCAACCTGGCCACGCCCGCCGAGCAGATCCATAACCAGGCCACCAAGGGCGAACATTACCTGCTGGAAGTCGACCAGCCGCTGGTGCTGCCGGTGGGCGCCAAGGTGCGTTTCCTGGTGACCGCCGCCGACGTGATCCACTCCTGGTGGGTGCCGGCCTTTGCGGTCAAGCGTGACGCCATCCCGGGGTTCGTCAACGAAGCCTGGACCCGCGTCGAGAAGCCCGGCATCTACCGTGGCCAATGCGCCGAACTGTGTGGCAAGGACCACGGTTTCATGCCCATCGTGGTCGAGGTCAAGTCCAAGGCCGACTACGACACCTGGCTCGGCGAGCGCAAGGCGGAGGCCGCCAAGCTCAAGGAGCTGACCTCCAAGGAGTGGACGCTGGAAGAGCTGGTGGCACGTGGTGACAAGGTCTATCACACCACCTGCGTGGCCTGTCACCAGGCCGAAGGCCAGGGCCTGCCGCCGATGTTCCCGGCCCTCAAGGGTTCGAAAATCGCCACCGGGCCCAAGGAAGGTCACCTGAGCCTCGTCTACCACGGCAAGCCCGGTACGGCGATGGCCGCATTCGGCAAACAGCTCTCGGAAGTGGATATCGCCGCCGTGGTGACCTACGAGCGCAACGCCTGGGGTAACAACAAGGGCGACATGGTCACGCCTAAAGACGTGCTGGCCATCAAGCAGGCGGAAAGCAAATGACTTCATTCATTGCGTATACCCCGAACCGCCCCGCCCACTCGCTTGCAGGAGAACGGCCATGAGCGCTGTGATCGATGACCATGGCCACGCCGGTGACCATGCCCACGGCCCCGCCAAAGGCTTGATGCGCTGGGTACTGACCACCAACCATAAGGACATCGGCACGATGTACCTGTGGTTCGCGTTCACCATGTTCCTGCTCGGCGGCTCGTTCGCCATGGTGATCCGTGCCGAGCTGTTCCAGCCTGGCCTGCAGATCGTCGAGCCGGCTTTTTTCAACCAGATGACCACCATGCACGGCCTGATCATGGTGTTTGGTGCGGTAATGCCGGCGTTTGTCGGCCTGGCCAACTGGATGATTCCGCTGATGATCGGCGCGCCGGACATGGCCTTGCCGCGCATGAACAACTTCAGCTTCTGGCTGCTGCCGGCGGCGTTCCTGCTGCTGGTTTCGACCCTGTTCACGCCCGGTGGCGGGCCGAATTTCGGCTGGACGTTCTACGCCCCGCTCTCCACCACCTACGCGCCGGAAAGCGTGACGTTCTTCATCTTCGCCATCCACTTGATGGGCATCAGCTCGATCATGGGTGCGATCAACGTGGTTGCCACCATCCTCAACCTGCGTGCGCCCGGCATGACCTTGATGAAAATGCCGCTGTTCGTCTGGACCTGGCTGATCACCGCCTTCCTGCTGATCGCGGTGATGCCGGTGCTGGCCGGCTGCGTGACCATGATGCTGATGGACATCCACTTCGGCACCAGCTTCTTCAGTGCGGCCGGTGGCGGTGATCCGGTGCTGTTCCAGCATGTGTTCTGGTTCTTCGGCCACCCCGAGGTGTACATCATGATCCTGCCGGCGTTTGGCGCCGTCAGTTCGATTATCCCGACCTTCTCGCGCAAGCCATTGTTCGGCTACACGTCGATGGTCTACGCCACGGCGAGCATCGCGTTCCTCTCGTTTATCGTGTGGGCGCACCATATGTTCGTGGTGGGCATTCCATTGGTCGGCGAGTTGTTCTTCATGTACGCCACGTTGCTGATTGCGGTGCCCACCGGTGTGAAGGTGTTCAACTGGGTCAGCACCATGTGGCAAGGCTCGCTGACCTTCGAGACGCCGATGCTGTTTGCCGTGGCGTTCGTGATCCTGTTCACCATCGGCGGCTTCTCCGGATTGATGCTGGCGATTGCCCCGGCGGACTTCCAGTACCACGACACCTATTTTGTGGTGGCGCACTTCCATTACGTACTGGTGCCTGGTGCGATCTTCGGCATCTTCGCCTCGGCCTACTACTGGCTGCCGAAATGGACCGGCCACATGTACGACGAAACCCTGGGCAAGCTGCATTTCTGGCTGTCTTTCGTGGGCATGAACATGGCGTTCTTCCCGATGCACTTCGTGGGACTGGCCGGCATGCCGCGTCGCGTGCCGGACTACAACCTGCAGTTCGCCGACTTCAATATGGTCTCGTCGATTGGCGCGTTCATGTTTGGCGCCACGCAGATCTTCTTCCTGTTTATAGTGATCAAGTGCATCCGTGGCGGCCCGCCCGCGCCGGCCAAGCCGTGGGATGGTGCCGAAGGCCTGGAGTGGAGCGTGCCCTCGCCCGCGCCGTACCACACCTTCACCACACCACCGGAGGTCAAATGAACAGGGTGAGCGGAGGTGGCCATGGCTGACTCCGTGCCCCTCAAGCGCCTGGTTACCCGCCTGCTGATCCTGGTGCTAGCGATGTTCGCCTTCGGCTTTGCCCTGGTGCCGATCTACGACGTGATGTGCAAGGCATTCGGCATCAACGGCAAGACGGCCGGGCAGTACGAAGGCGAACAGGTCGTCGACCTCACGCGCCAGGTACGGGTGCAGTTCCTGTCCACCAATGCCATCGACATGGTCTGGGAGTTTCATTCCAAGGCTGACGAGGTGGTGGTCAACCCCGGCGCAGTCACCGAGATGCTGTTCGTGGCCTACAACCCTACTGACAAGCCGATGACCGCCCAGGCGGTGCCGAGCATTTCCCCTGCCGAAGCGGCGATGTATTTCCACAAGACCGAATGCTTTTGCTTCACCCAGCAAGTGCTGCAGCCAGGCCAGCGCATCGAGATGCCGGTGCGTTTTATTGTCGACCGTGACATGCCCAAGGATGTGAAGCATTTGACCCTGGCGTACACGCTGTTTGATATCACTGCGCGCCAACCGCCCGTGGCTGTCCGTACCGGCGGCTAGCTACTGTTTGCCCGCTCAATCAGGAGAGCGAATACATGTCGACTCATGATACGTACTACGTACCAGCGCAAAGCAAATGGCCGATAATTGCCACGATTGGCATGCTGGTCACCGTGTATGGCCTGGCCGTGTGGTTCAACGACCTGAAGGCGGCACGCCCGGAATCCCACGGGCCGTGGATCTTTTTCGTCGGAGGGCTGTTGCTGGCCTACATGCTGTTTGGCTGGTTCGGTGCAGTGATCAAGGAAAGCCGCGCCGGTTTGTACAGCGCCCAGATGGACCGCTCGTTTCGCTGGGGCATGACCTGGTTTATTTTTTCCGAGGTGATGTTCTTCATCGCGTTTTTCGGAGCGCTGTTCTACGTGCGCCATTTGTCCGGTCCCGCATTGGCCGGCGAAGGCCCCAAAGGCATTGCGCACATGCTGTGGCCGAACTTCGAGTTTGCCTGGCCGTTGCTCAACAACCCGGACCCGAAGCTCTATCCCGCGCCGGAGGGCACCATCAGCCCGTGGGGCTTGCCGTTGGTGAACACCATCCTGCTGGTGAGTTCCAGCGTGACCATCACCATTGCCCACCACGCCTTGCGCAAGGGACATCGCGGCGCGCTGAAGATCTGGCTGGCGATCACCGTCTTGCTGGGCCTGGCATTCCTCGGGTTCCAGGCCGAGGAATACATCCACGCCTATAAAGAGCTGGGCCTGACCTTGGGTTCGGGGGTGTACGGCGCGACGTTCTTTATGCTCACGGGCTTCCACGGTGCTCACGTGACCATCGGCACCATCATTTTGTTTGTGATGCTGATGCGCATCCTGCGCGGGCATTTCAATGCCGAGCATCAGTTCGGTTTCGAGGCGGCCAGTTGGTATTGGCACTTCGTGGATGTGGTGTGGATCGGGCTGTTTTTCTTCGTCTATGTGCTGTGAGGCGACTTACCAGGGCGCATGAGATACCAGCTGGCCGCTGAAAAATCCCCAGGCGATCAATGCCACGGTGATCACGGCCAGTACCACACGCACGGTCAAGGCCGTGACGAGGCGGTTGGAGTTGCCCTCGTCCTTGACCAGGAAGAACAGGCCACTGAACAGGCTCACGACGGTCGCGATCAGCATCAGGGCAATGGCTGCTTTGAGCATGGTCTGGTTCCTGGCGTTGGTGGGCATCAAGGGGATGGGCGGGCAATGAAAACAAGTATAGCCAGCGCCATGAAACGCTTTCGTCCAGGTATCGCACCAACCGTGGTGGTGATGATTCTGCTGCCTTTGATGGTGGGCCTGGGCGTCTGGCAGCTGTCGCGCGGTCATGAGAAGCAGTTGCTGGTGGACAGCTATGCCGAACGCCGCGCCGCTGAGCCGATCAGCAGTGTGCAACTCGGGGATATGGCGGACCCGGCCTTTCGCCGCGTGCATCTGCGCGGCCAGTTCGATGCCGAGCACAGCGTATTGCTGGATAACCGCATGCGCGACGGCAAGGCGGGTGTCGAGCTGCTGCAACCCTTTCATGACCAGGCGAGCGGCCTGTGGCTATTGCTCAATCGGGGCTGGTTGCCGTGGCCGGATCGGCGCACCCCGCCCGTCTTCACTACTCCGGCTCAGCCTTTGAATCTCGACGCCTGGGTGTATGTCGCGCCCGGCGAAACCTTCCAGCTGCATGCGGACCCCACGACCGTGCAATGGCCGCGCCTGTTGACCGCGCTGCACCCCGCCGCGTTGTGGGCTGAGCTGGGCCGCAACGGTTTTGCCTATGAACTGCGCGCCGAAGCCGGCCCCGGCACGTACGAAACCACCTGGCCCATCGTTGCGATGGGTCCGGAAAAACACTTGGCCTACGCGGTGCAGTGGTTCGCCATGTCCCTGGCGCTACTGGCTCTTTACCTCTACCTCGGATGGCACACCACAAAGGAGAAGCCCCATGGGAACGGCCACGAATCCACTCAACATGTCTGAGGTACCTGATCGGCGCAAAGGTCGCTGGCAGTTGATGCTGATCCTGCTGATGGTGATCGGTCCGATGGTGCTGGCCACCTTCATGTACAAACTGCAGTTCTGGGTGCCGGACAGTCGCAGCTACCACGGAGAAATGATCGGTAACGGTCAGACCCGCGCCGATATTGGCGTGCAGGCCGATGAACAGCGCTGGCAGTTGCTGGTCACCGCGCCTGCCGCCTGCGCCGCCGATTGCCGGCAACTGGTGTACCTCGCGCGCCAGTTGCAGATCGGCCTGGGGCGCGACGCTTCACGCGCCAGCCATGCCTTGGCCAGTGCACAACCGGTCGCTGCCGACTATGACGCCAAGCTCAAGGCCGAATACCCGCAATTGCAGCGCTACTCGCTGGACCTCTCGACCTTCACCAAAAACGCCGCCGCGCCGGGCGCTGCGCAACTGTGGATCGTCGACCCCCACGGCAACCTGGTGCTGCGCTACGACGCCAAGGTCAAGGGCAAGGACTTGCTCAATGACCTGCGCCACCTGTTGAAACTGTCGAACATCGGATAAGGGCATCGTCATGGCCAAACCTGGATTTCGCCTCGCGTTGTTTGCCTCTCTGCTGGCGTTGATCGTCGTGCTGCTTGGCGCCTACACCCGCCTGACCCACGCCGGCCTCGGTTGCCCGGACTGGCCGGGCTGCTACGGCTTTATCAGCGTGCCGCAAAGCGAGGCCCAGCTGGCCCATGCCGAATTGCATTTTCCCGATACGCCGGTGGAGGCTGACAAGGGCTGGGCGGAGATGACCCATCGCTATTTCGCCGGCACCCTGGGCCTGTTGATTGTGCTGTTGGCGGCGCGTTCGTGGAGCCATCGGCGTGATCCGGGCCAGCCAGTGAAACTGCCGTTGTTTCTGTTGATGGTGGTGTTCGCCCAGGCCGCGTTTGGCATGTGGACGGTGACCTTGAAGCTGTGGCCCCAGGTGGTGACGGGGCATTTGTTGGGCGGCTTTGCGACCTTGAGCCTGCTGTTTCTGCTGACCCTGCGCTTGTCTGGGGTGTTGCCCGCGTTGATCGTGCCCAGGCGCCTGCAATATTGGGCCACGGCCGGCCTGGTGCTGGTGATCGGTCAGATCGCCTTGGGCGGCTGGGTCAGTTCCAACTACGCAGCGGTGGCCTGTATCGATTTGCCCACCTGCCATGGTCAGTGGTGGCCTGCGGCGGACTTCGCCAACGGCTTTCACCTGACCCAGCACATCGGCCCCAATTACCTTGGCGGCCAGCTCGACAGCGACGCGCGCACCGCCATCCACCTGACCCACCGCATCGGTGCGGTGCTGGTCACCCTGGTGCTTGCGGGGCTGGCCTGGCAGCTGCGTGCGGTGGGTATGACGCGGCTCGCGGGCCTGCTGTTGATTGCCCTGGCGGCACAAATCAGCCTGGGCCTGAGCAACGTGTATTTCCACCTGCCGCTGCCGGTTGCGGTCGGCCATAACGCCGGCGGTGCGGCGCTGTTATTGACCCTGGTGCTGGTCAATTACCACGCCCGCACCAGTCTGGTCCGGGTGCGTCACCAGTTGCCGTTCGGCTGGCGCTTCAGCCCGCGCAAACGCGTATCGGGCCTCATCACCCTTAAAGGAGAGATGCCATGGCGACCTTGATCGGCGCGCGCCACAGCCAGGCGATCTGGCGCGATTACCTGGAGCTGACCAAGCCGAAAGTGGTGGTGCTGATGCTCATCACCTCCCTGGTCGGCATGTTCCTCGCGACCCGCGCCGGCGTGCCGTGGGCGGTGCTGATTTTCGGCAACCTGGGGATAGCCCTGTGTGCCGGTGGCGCGGCGGCGGTGAACCATGTGGTGGACCGGCGGATTGATGCAGTGATGGCTCGCACCCATAAGCGGCCGTTGGCGGAGGGGCGTGTGTCGCCGGTGGCGGCGCTGGCCTTTGCTTTGTTTCTAGCCGTTGCAGGATTGGCCTTGTTGCTGGCGTTTACCAACCCCCTGGCGGCATGGCTGACGCTGGCTTCGCTGCTCGGTTATGCGGTGGTCTACACCGGTTTTCTCAAGCGTGCGACGCCACAAAATATTGTCATCGGAGGCCTGGCCGGTGCCGCGCCACCGCTGTTGGGCTGGGTCGCCGTTACCGGCCATGTCAGCGCCGAGCCCTTGTTGCTGGTGCTGATCATCTTCGCCTGGACGCCGCCGCACTTCTGGGCCCTGGCCATTCACCGCAAGGAGGAATACGCCAAGGCCGATATCCCGATGCTGCCTGTCACCCACGGCGAGCACTACACCAAGGTGCATATCCTGCTCTATACCTTCGCCCTGTTGGCGGTGAGCCTGATGCCCTATGTGATCCACATGAGCGGCCCGCTCTACCTGGCCTGTGCGCTGGTTTTGGGCGGACGCTTTCTGCAATGGGCTTGGGTGCTGTACCGTGGCGCTCAGCCGCACGCGGCGATCAACACCTTCAAGTACTCTATCTGGTACCTGTTCCTGCTGTTTATCGCCCTGCTCGTAGACCACTACTTACTGTTGAACCTATGACTCGAACTCAAAAAACCGTCTTTATCCTGGTGGCCATCGTCGCGTTGATCATGGGCCTGACCGTTAACAAAGTGCTCTCGGGCAAGGGCCAGGGCGACCCTACGGCATTGATTGATGCCGGTATCATCCTGCTGCCGCAAAGCCGCCAGCTGCCGCCGGTGAGCATGACCAACCAGGAAGGCCAGCCGGTGCTGGTCAACGAGTTGAAAGGCAAGTGGAGCCTGCTGTTCTTCGGCTACACCTTCTGCCCCGACATCTGCCCGACCACCCTCGCCCAACTGCGCCAGATCAAGAGCGAGTTGCCTAAGGAGGCTGTGGATAAGTTGCAGGTAATCCTGGTCAGCGTCGACCCGAACCGCGACACCCCGACCCAGCTCAAGCAGTACTTGGGCTACTTCGACCCACAATTTCAAGGCCTCACCGGCGCGAACGTGGAGGATGTGCAGAAGGTCTCGAATGCCGTGAGCATCCCGTTCATCCCGGCAGACACCAGCAAGCCCAACTACACCGTCGACCACAGCGGCAACCTCGCGCTGATCGGTCCGGATGGTACCCAGCGCGGCTTTATCCGTGCGCCGTTGAACAACCAGAAGCTGGTGGCGCAACTGCCGGGGCTGTTGCAGCGCAAGTAACAGGCAATGCACAACACATGTGGGAGGGGGCTTGCCCCGATGGCGGCAGATCAGTCAGCTCATGCAGCGACTGATACTCCGCAATCGGGGGCAAGCCCCCTCCCACATTTTTTGATCTCCAGCGTGTTGGAGACCGAGTCTGATCAGAACGCCGGCAGGATCGCGCCTTTGTACTTCTCTTGGATGAATTGCTTCACCTCAGGGGTGTGCAGGGCTGCAATCAGCTTCTTCATCGCGTCCGAATCCTGGTTGTCTTCGCGGCTCACGAGGATGTTCACGTAAGGCGAGTCATTGCCTTCGATCACCAGGGCGTCCTTGGACGGGTCCAGCTTGGCTTCCAGCGCATAGTTGGTGTTGATCAGCGCCAGGTCGACCTGGGTCAGCACGCGCGGCAGGGTGGCGGCTTCCAGTTCGCGGAATTTCAGGTTTTTCGGGTTTGCGGTGATGTCCTTGATGGTCGACAGGATGTTGGTCGAGTCCTTCAATTTGATCAAACCGGCTTTAGCCAGCAGCAACAGCGCGCGGCCACCGTTGGTGGCGTCGTTCGGGATCACCACGTTGGCGCCGTCAGGCAGGTCTTCCAGTTTTTTGTACTTGCTGGAGTAAGCGCCCAGAGGCTCCAAGTGCACAGCGCCGACGCTCACCAGGTGAGTGCCTTTGGCTTTGTTGAATTCATCCAGGTATGGCTGGTGCTGGAAGAAGTTCGCGTCCAGGCGCTTTTCCGCTACCTGGACGTTGGGCTGTACGTAATCGGTGAAGACTTTGACTTGCAGATCCACGCCTTCTTTGGCGAGGGCAGGCTTCACGAATTCCAGGATTTCCGCGTGGGGCACCGGCGAGGCAGCGACTTTCAGGGTCTCGGCGGCATGGGCGGAAAACGCGGCAACGGCGGCGAAAGCAACCAGTAGTTTTTTCATCCAACAAGCTCCTTGTTCGGGCATGTGCCGGCTTTTGACCGGCAATGGCCGTTATTTTCGAGAAAAGTGCACCACCAGCTTGTCGCCGACGGTTTGCAGAATTTGCACCAGGATCAACAGCATTACCACGGTGACCACCATCACATCGGTCTGGAAGCGCTGGTAACCGAAACGGATCGCCAGGTCACCCAGGCCGCCGGCACCGACGACACCGGCCATGGCCGTGTAGGACACCAGGGTAATCGCCGTCACCGTTATCGCCGCGAAGATGCCGGGGCGTGCCTCGGGCAGCAGCGCGTTGATGATGATCTGACGGGTGCTGGCGCCCATGGACTGGGTGGCCTCGATGATGCCGCGGTCCACTTCACGCAAGGCGGTTTCCACCAGGCGGGCGAAGAATGGCGTGGCTCCTACGACCAGCGGCGGGATCGCGCCCGCTACGCCCAGGGAGGTACCGGTGATCAGCACAGTGAACGGGATCATCACGATCAGCAGGATAATGAACGGCAGCGAGCGCAGGATGTTCACGACCAGCGACAGCAGTGCGTACAGGCCTTTTTGCTCGAACAGCTGGCGTGGGCTGGTCAGGAACAACAGCACGCCCAAAGGCAGGCCCAATACCACGGTGAAGAACAGCGAACCGAACAGCATGATCATGGTGTCGCCGGTGGCGAGCCAGATTTCGGACCAGTCGATATTGGCGAAGAAACTCAAGAAAACGTCCATCAGCGCAGCACCTCCATGTGGACGTCTGCGGCGGTAAAGCGGGCAAAGGCCGCTTCCATGTCACCGCCGGTGACCGCAAGGGTCAGTTGCCCGTAGGGGATGTCTTTGATGCGGTCGATGCGGCCGGCGAGGATGCTGTAGTCCACTCCCGTTTCGCGGGCGACGGTGCCCAGCAATGGCGCGTAGGTCGCTTCACCCTGGAATGTCAGCCGTACGATGCGACCCGGTACATGGGCGAAGTCATCGCGCTGCTCGCCTTCATCGACCTGCTCGGCTTCCTGCACGAAGCGCTTGGTGGTCGGGTGCTTGGGGTGCAGGAACACGTCGGCCACCGAGCCTTGCTCGACGATCACGCCGGCGTCCATCACGGCGACTTGGTCGCATACGCGGCGGATCACATCCATTTCATGGGTGATCAGCACGATGGTCAGTTTCAACTCGCGATTGATCTCGGCCAGCAGTTGCAGGACCGAGGCGGTGGTTTGCGGGTCGAGGGCGCTGGTTGCCTCGTCGCACAGCAGGATTTTCGGCTTGGTCGCCAGGGCGCGGGCAATGCCGACGCGCTGCTTCTGGCCACCGGACAACTGCGCCGGGTACTTCCTGGCGTGGTCCGACAGGCCGACGCGGGCGAGTAGCTCGGCGACGCGTTGGTCGATGTCCTTGCGCGACAATTCGCCGGCCAGGGTCAGTGGCAGGGCCACGTTGTCGGCAACGGTCTTGGACGCCAGCAGGTTGAAGTGCTGGAAGATCATCCCGACCTGCTGGCGGAAACGGCGCAGGCCGTTGGCGTCCAGGGCGGTGACTTCTTCGCCGTCCACCGTGATCTGGCCGCCGCTGGGCTCTTCCAGGCGGTTGATCAGGCGCAGCAGCGTGCTTTTACCTGCACCCGAGTGGCCGATAAGGCCAAACACCTGGCCGTTTTCGACGCGCAGGCTGGTGGGGTACAGCGCGGGAATATCCTTACCGGCGACGCGGTAGGTTTTATGGACGTTTTGAAACTCGATCACGTAGCGAACCTTGTGGGGCGCATTGAAAAGGGATCAGCGGTTAGCCGGGCGCGCATTTTAGCCTGTCCGTATAGCGTTTCTTAGCATTTATTTCGCATTCAACCAGTGATTTGGCAATAACGCGATCAAAGGTCATAAAAAAGGAACGGCAGAAAACCGTGTCAGTCACTACTTAAGCAACTCGATTTCCCAGGTGCCGTGCCTGGGGTTTTGCTCAAACGAGCCGGGGACCGCTCTGGCCACTTTGAATAAGGAGTTTTGACTGATGAGTACCAAGAAGCCAGCCACCCCGTCGAAGAGTGAACTTGCAGGCACCGACACCCTGGACCGTGGCAACACCAACGCCAAGCTGCAAGCCCTGGAGGAATTCCGTTCCGATGCGACCGGCCAGGCCCTGCGTACCAACCAAGGCGTGAAGATTTCCGACAACCAGAACACCTTGAAAGTCGGTGCCCGCGGCCCCTCGCTGCTGGAAGACTTCATCATGCGTGAAAAAATCACGCACTTTGACCATGAGCGTATCCCCGAGCGCATCGTGCATGCCCGGGGCACCGGCGCCCATGGCTATTTCCAGACCTATGAAAACCATTCCGCGCTGAGCAAGGCGGGTTTCCTGCGTAACCCCGAGCATAAAACCCCGGTGTTCGTGCGTTTCTCCACCGTGCAGGGCCCGCGTGGCTCGGGCGATACGGTGCGTGACGTGCGCGGTTTCGCGGTGAAGTTCTTCACCGACGAGGGCAACTTCGACCTGGTCGGCAACAACATGCCGGTGTTTTTCATTCAGGATGCGATCAAGTTTCCCGACTTCGTGCATGCGGTAAAACCTGAGCCACACAACGAAATTCCTACCGGCGGCTCGGCTCACGATACGTTCTGGGATTTTGTTTCGTTGCAGCCGGAGTCGGCGCACATGGTGATCTGGGCGATGTCTGACCGCGCCATTCCAAAAAGCCTGCGTGCCATGCAGGGGTTTGGCATTCACACCTTCCGCTTGATCAATACCGAAGGTAAGTCGAGCTTTGTGAAGTTCCACTGGCACCCGAAGGTCGGCACCTGCTCCCTGGTGTGGGACGAAGCGCAAAAGCTTGCCGGTAAAGATACCG
Organism: Pseudomonas sp. S3E12; assembly: GCF_001702295.1. Taxonomy (NCBI): domain Bacteria; kingdom Pseudomonadati; phylum Pseudomonadota; class Gammaproteobacteria; order Pseudomonadales; family Pseudomonadaceae; genus Pseudomonas; species Pseudomonas sp. S3E12. Next base: position 53,036 of record NZ_MBDT01000002.1, on the reverse strand, counting down.
ATTACCACCGTCGTGACCTGTGGGAGGCGATTGAAAGCGGCGACTACCCTGAGTGGGAGTTGGGTGTGCAGATCGTTGCGGAAGAAGACGAGCATAAGTTCGACTTTGACCTGCTCGATCCGACCAAGATCATCCCCGAGGAACTGGTGCCGATCACGCCGCTGGGCAAGATGGTGCTGAACCGTAACCCGGATAACTTCTTTGCCGAAGTCGAGCAGGTCGCGTTTTGCCCAGGCCACATCGTGCCGGGTATCGACTTCACCAACGACCCGTTGTTGCAAGGTCGTCTGTTTTCCTACACGGATACGCAGATCAGCCGTCTCGGTGGGCCGAACTTCCATGAGCTGCCGATCAACCGGCCGGTAGTACCTTTCCACAATGGCCAGCGCGACGCCCAGCATCGGACCGTGATCGACAAGGGCCGTGCTGCTTACGAGCCGAACTCGATCGATGGCGGCTGGCCGAAAGAAACGCCGCCGGCTGCCCAGGATGGTGGTTTCGAAACTTATTACGAGCGTGTAGACGCCAATAAGGTGCGTGAGCGCAGTGAGTCGTTTGGCGACCACTTCTCCCAGGCTGCGCTGTTTTTCCACAGCATGAGCCACCACGAGAAAGAGCACATCATCGCGGCCTACAGCTTCGAGTTGGGCAAGGTGGAGCGCGAGTTTATCCGCGCGCGTCAGGTCAACGAAATTCTGGCCAATATCGATCTGGAACTGGCCAAGCGCGTGGCGCAGAACCTTGGTCTGCCGGCGCCGACCAAAGGCACGGTAGCGCCGCGTGAGTCTTCGCTGAAAGAGTCGCCGGCATTGAGCCAGGTGAACCTGCTGTCCGGCGATATCAAGACGCGCAAAGTCGCGATTCTTGCGGCTGACGGTGTGGATGGCGCGGCAATCGATGCGCTTAAAAAAGCACTGGCGGCAGAAGGTGCCCATGCCAAGTTGCTGGGGCCGACCTCGGCGCCGGTGAAGACGGCCGATGGCAAGAGCCTGCCGGTGGATGCGTCGATGGAAGGCATGCCGTCGATTGCGTTTGACGCCGTGTTTATCCCGGGCGGAAAAGAGTCGGTGAAAGCACTGAGCGGTGATGGTGTGGCATTGCATTACGTTCTGGAAGCCTACAAACACCTGAAGGCGATTGCGGTTGCCAGTGACGTGAAGCCACTGCTGGATCTGCTGAAGCTGGAGACGGATGCGGGGTTGATCGTGGGTTCGGATGCGAAAGCGTTCAAGGCGTTTTTTGCCGCGATTGCACAGCATCGGGTTTGGGATCGTGAGCCGAAGGCTAAGGCGATTCCGGCTTAAGTTATTGGTTGCTTGTTAGATCGCTATCGGGGGCAAGCCCCTCTCACAATTCAAACGTGAGAGGGGCTTGCCCCCGATGCGTTATTCCGCCTTGCGCGGAGTCAGCACAACCTGCGCCGGAATATGCTTAAGAATCTGCCGGTGAATCTTCAGGTCATACCCTGAATCAATGCGCTTCACCCGTTTGGCCAGCAACGTGGCCAGCCACGGGTAGTCCTGGGTGCGCGGCGCCTGGATCGTCACATCGCACTGGTAATTCACCACGTCGGTGGCAATCGCATCCAGTTGATGGCGCAGCGCTTCAATATCAGTAAGGTTCAGCGCCACGGTGGTGCTTGGCGCGGCCGGGTCGATGACCTTGGCCGCGGGCTTGGCTTCGGCGGCCTTGAGGGCCTCTTCGGCTTTATCCAGCTCGACTTTACGGGCGTGGGTGATCGCGCTGTTGACGCCACCGGTCAGCGCCGGCGCCTTGGGCATCAGCGCGCGGGCACGGCTCAGGGCGGTGGCGGCGGCGTTTACGTCGCCTTTTTGCAGCACGATCTGGCTGCGCTGCAGGTAAGCCTCGGCCAATTGACGTTGGTAGGGTTCCAGCGCCGGGTCATTGGGCGACTGGGCCTGCAGTGCGGCCAGTTGGTCTTCGGCGGTGGCCAGCTCACTGCTGGCCAGGTTTTGCTCCAGCTGCGCGATGGCCGCAGCACGCGGATCCGGGGCCTCTGGGGCGGCGGGCGGTGTGCTTTGACAGGCGCCCAGCAGCAGGGAAAACGCGGCAAGGAGCAGATAACGGGAGGTGAACAGCTTCATTCCTGCGACTCTCTATTTGCGCAAAAAGCGAGCAAGTCTACACCCCTCGACGGGGCAGGACAAAACTCAGCAGAAACAGGGCGGCCGCCGTGACTACGATCGACGGTCCGGCCGGCGTGTCCTTGAACCATGACAACGCCAGGCCCCCGCACACTGCCAGCATCCCCAACAGGCTGGCACCGATCGCCATCTGCTCCGGCGAGCGGGCGTGGCGCTGGGCGGCGGCGGCCGGAATGATCAACAGCGATGTGATCAACAATACGCCGACAATCTTCATCGCGACAGCGATCACCACGGCAATCAGCAGCATCAGGGCCATGCGCAACGCGGATACGGGCAAGCCTTCGACCCTGGCCAGTTCTTCATGCACCGTGATGGCCAGCAGTGGGCGCCACAGAGTGACCAACAGCACCAATACGGAGGCGCTGCCGCCGAGAATCCAGGCAAGATCGGTGGGGCTGATCGCCAGCAGGTCGCCGAACAGATAGGCCATCAGGTCGATGCGCACTTCATGCATAAAGCTCAGCACCACCAGGCCCAGGGACAGCGTGCTCGGCGCCAGGATGCCCAGCAGGGTGTCCGAGGCCAGGGGCTGGCGCTGTTGCAGGGTCACCAGCAGCACCGCCAGCAGCAGGCAGCCCACGGTCACGGCGATGGTCGGGCTCACATCCAGCAGGAAGCCCATGGCCACGCCCAGCAGCGCGGCGTGGGACAAGGTGTCGCCAAAATACGCCATGCGCCGCCAGACCACGAACGAGCCCAGCGGGCCCGCCACCAGCGCCAGAGCCAAGCCTGCCAGCAGGGCGTAAAGCAGAAAATCAGCCATGCTTGCAGCTATCTCCATGAACGTGGGTGTGGGGCGTCGCGGGATCGTCAACGACAGCGCCATGCAGGTCATGGGCGTGATCGTGATGGTGGTGATAGATCGCCAGGCTCTGGGCGTTTTTGCCGAACAGTTCGACGAACGCCGGGTCGCTGCTGACTTGTTCCGGGTGGCCGGAGCAGCACACGTGGCGGTTGAGGCATACCACCTGGTCGGTGGTGCTCATCACCAGGTGCAAGTCATGGGAGACCATCAGCACGCCGCAGCCATGGCGGTCGCGCAGGCGGGTAATCAGGCTGTACAGCTCGGCCTGGCCGGCGACGTCGACGCCCTGCACGGGTTCATCCAGCACCAGCAACTCGGGCTCGCGCAACAGGGCGCGGGCCAGCAGCACACGCTGCATTTCGCCGCCGGAGATGCTTTGCACCGGGCTGTCGATGACCTGCTCGGCGCCGACCTCCTTGAGGGCGGCCTGCGCGCGGGCGCGGTCCACACCGGGCACCAGGCGCAAAAACCGCAGTACGGACAAGGGCAAGGTCGGATCAACGTGCAGCTTTTGCGGCATGTAGCCCACGCGCAGCCTGGGCTTGCGCCACACGCTGCCGGTGTCGGGCTTGAGCAGGCCGAGTACGGCGCGCACCAGGGTGGTCTTGCCGGCGCCATTGGGGCCGATCAGGGTGACGATCTGCCCCGGTTCGACGCTCAACGCGATGTTATCTAGCACGTTTTGCCCGGCAAACGTGACGCCGACCTGCTCCAGGCGAATTAACGCATTGCTCATCAAGCCCCCTGGCAGCCCGAGCACAGGCCGACCACTTCGACCGTCTGCCCTTCGACCCGGAAACCTACGTCGGCGGAGCTCTTGATGATGGCGTCGCTGATGCTCTTTTGTTCAAGCTCGATGGCGGCGTGGCACTCGCGGCAGATCAGGAACTGGCCCTGATGCGCGTGTTCCGGGTGGTTGCAGCCGACAAAGGCGTTGAGCGAGGCAATGCGGTGCACCAGGCCGTTTTCCAGCAGGAAATCCAGCGCGCGGTACACGGTCGGCGGAGCGGCGCGGCGGCCGTCCTGCTCGCTGAGCACGCCCAGGATGTCGTAGGCACCCAGGGGCTTGTGGCTCTGCCAGACGAGTTCCAGCACCCGGCGACGCAGGGCGGTCAGGCGCAAGCCTTTCTGTGCGCACAGGGTGTCGGCCTCCGACAGCGCGGTATGCACGCAGTGAGAGTGGTCGTGTGGACGGCTGGCAAGCGGTGTTTTAGGCATGAGCGGCGACAGATATTTGATAGAGACGTTATTATGTTACCCGTTCCTACGTCATTGAGTGGTCATCGTGTCCCGACTTTTTCCCGTTTTTGTCGTATTTGTCACCAGTTTGTTCCTCGCTGGCGCCGCTCAGGCCGAGGTCAAGGTGCTCACGAGCATCAAGCCATTGCAGTTGATTGCCGCTGCCGTGCAGGACGGTGTGGCGGTTCCGGAGGTATTGCTGCCGCCGGGTGCATCGCCCCATAACTTTGCCTTGCGCCCATCCGACGTACGGCGTGTGCAGTCGGTCGATCTGCTGTATTGGATCGGGCCGGACATGGAGGGCTTCCTGCCTCGCGTGCTCAAGGGGCGTACCGCGCCGACCGTAGCGGTTCAAGACCTGCCGGGGATGAAATTGCGTAGGTTCGCCGAAGATAGCTATTCTCACGCCGACGATGCCGACGAACATGACCATGATCACCGCCCGGGGAGCCTGGATGCGCACCTGTGGCTGTCCACGGTGAACGCTCGGGTGATCGCAGCGCGTATGGCCGCTGACCTCAGTGCAGCCGACCCCGTGAACGCCGCGCGTTATCAGAGCAATGCCAAGGCTTTCGACGAGCGCCTTGATGCACTGGATGCGCGCCTGAAAAAACGCCTGGCGAGCATCGGTGACAAACCTTACTTCGTGTTCCACGAAGCCTTTGATTACTTCGAAGACGCCTACGGGCTCAAGCACACTGGCGTGTTCAGCGTTGCTGCCGAAGTGCAGCCTGGCGCCCAGCATGTGGCGGCGATGCGTACGCGTTTGCAGGAAGTGGGCAAGACCTGTGTGTTCAGTGAGCCGCCGTTGCGTCCGCGTTTGGCCGAAACTTTGGTGGCAGGTTTGCCGGTGAAGTTGGCTGAATTGGATGCGCTGGGCGGCTACACCCCCGCCACGGCCCAGGGTTATGAGCAGGTGCTGGAGAAGTTGGGGAACGACTTGGCAGGGTGCCTGGAGTCGTTATAAGCCGCAGCGCAGATCAAATGTGGGAGGGGGCTTGCTCCCGATAGCAGAGTGTCAGTCAGTGCATAAGTTGACTGATCTACCGCTATCGGGAGCAAGCCCCCTCCCACATTTTTTTGCCCGCCTGAACCGTTAAAGGGCGAACGGCAGGTGGACAGTGACGTCTTGGCGTTGCGCCAGCCGATGCTCGAACTCGGCGGGATCGTGGATCAACACATCCTGCCCGGCAAAGGACTCAGCGGCGATCAGGCGCGACAGCCAGAACCGCACGCACGCCACCCGCAGCATGGTCGGCCATAGCTCGGCCTCCTTGGCCGTGAACGGCCGCAGGCCGGCGTAGGCACCCAGCAGCGCTCGGGCGCGCGGGCCATCAATCACGCCATCGGCGTGTGAGCACCAGTCATTCAGGGCGATCGCCACGTCGTACAGCATCGGCCCGGAGCAAGCGTTGTAGAAGTCGATCAAGCCCGTCAGGTGCGTGCCTTCGAACATTGCGTTGTCACGGAACAGATCGGCGTGCACGTTGGCCCGCGGCAGGGCGAGGATCTGGGCCTTATGGGCTTCGATTTCAGTCAATGCTGCTTGCAGCAGGCTTTGCTGCGCATCGTCCAGGTGCGAAATCAGCTGCGCACCTTCGCTGAGCATCCAGTCCAGACCGCGATCGGTCTTGCGCTCCAGTACCTTCTCGCCTTGTGTCGCCAAGTGCAGATGGCCGAGCAGGTCGCCGACCTGGGCGCAATGCTGTGGGTTGGCGTCCTTGATGTGCTTGCCGGCCAGGCGCGGCTGCAGCAGTGCCGGTTTGCCGGCCAATTCGCGCAGGGCCACGCCATCGGTGGTGCGCAGGGCGTAGGGCACCGGCAGGTCGGCGTCGTGGAGCACGTCGAGCAGTTCGATGAAGAACGGCATTTCCTGCACGGGGCCGCGCTCAACCAGGGTCAGGACGTACTCGCCCTGTTCCAGGCTGATAAAGAAATTGGTGTTTTCGCTACCAGCGGCAATCCCCTGGAAGTCAAGCAGGCGGCCGAGCCCGTAGGGGGCGAGAAAGGTTTCCAGCTCGGGCCGAGCCAGGGGGGTGAACACAGACATGGTTAAAACTGCCAGTACGGGCGCCGCAGTGGGCGGCGCCAATTGAAGTTAAGAAATCATTTCCATTCGAAGATCTTCCATGACGGGATCAGCATATCCGGCTGGTCAGAGCGGATGAAGTTCGCGTCGGTTCCATCCGCGCGTACCAGGAAATACGGAGGCGCGCCTTTTACGGTCACCTTGATTGCATACAGGAAACCGTTCTGACGGTACTCCTGGATAGTCCGGTCGCCTTCCGTGCGAATGGTCACTTCCGGATCACCCGAAGGCGCGCTGTCTGCCGCCATGGCAGCCATCGGAGCGAGTGCAATCAGGCCGGTCAACAGCAGGCGATTGAATGTACGCATGATAACCTTGTCCCTTTGTTTTCATTGGTCCGGCTATTCTAGCGCCTGACCCGCCGAAAAGGTTGATCCTGCTCATGAGCCAAGCCCCCCTCGTCCTGGTGGACGGTTCGTCTTACCTGTACCGCGCGTTCCACGCGCTGCCACCGCTGACCACCTCCAAAGGCCTGCCGACCGGTGCGGTCAAGGGCGTGTTGAACATGCTCAAAAGCCTGCGCAAGCAGTACCCGGACAGCCCGTTCGCGGTAGTGTTCGACGCCAAGGGTGGGACGTTTCGCGATGACATGTACGCCGAATACAAGGCCAACCGCCCAAGCATGCCCGATGACATGCGCGTGCAAATCGAGCCCCTGCACCAGAGCGTGATCGCCCTGGGCTTCCCTTTGCTGTGTGTCGAAGGCGTCGAGGCCGATGACGTGATCGGCACCCTGGCCCGCAGCAGTGCCGCCGCTGACCGTCCGGTGGTGATCTCCACCGGAGATAAGGACATGGCGCAGTTGGTCGACGGGCACATTACCCTGGTCAACACCATGACCGGTAGCTCGATGGACATCGAGGGCGTAAAGGAGAAATTTGGCGTCGCTCCGGAGCAGATCATCGACTATCTGGCGTTGATGGGCGATTCGTCCGACAACATCCCGGGCGTTCCGGGCATTGGTCCGAAGACCGCTTCCGGCCTGCTGGTAGGCGTGAACGGCGGCCTCAAAGAGCTTTATGAACAGCTGGACATTGTGCCGAGCCTGCCGATCCGGGGTGCCAAGACGCTGCCGGCGAAGCTGGAAGAGCATAAGGAGATGGCATTCCTCTCCTATCAGTTGGCGACGATCAAGATCGATGTGCCGCTGGACGTGGGTCTGGACGATTTGCACCTGATTGAACCGGATCGCGAAAAGTTGCTGGAGCTTTACACCCTGCTGGAGTTCAAGAGCTGGTTCGATGAGATTCAGCGCGATGCCAAGCGAGTGGAGCTCAAGGCCGCGCCTGTTGCCGAAGAGGTTATTGAAGCTACGCCTGCGGCACCTGCAGAAACGACCTACACCACGATCCTCGACCAAGCCACATTCGATGCCTGGCTGAAGAAGCTCAACGGCGCGACGTTGTTCGCTTTCGACACCGAAACCACCGGGATCGACGCTCAGCAGGCGCAACTGGTGGGGGTTTCCTTCGCCGTGCAGCCCCATGAAGCCGCCTACATCCCGCTGACCCATTCCTACATTGGTGCGCCGCAGCAGCTGGATCGCGACACCGTGCTGCTGGCCTTGAAGCCATTATTGGAAGACCCGAGCAAGCTCAAGGTCGGCCAGCACGCCAAGTTCGACATGAATATCCTGGCCAACTGTGCCATCGGCGGCGACCCAGCGAATGGCATCAGCGTGCGCGGTATCGCGTTCGACACCATGCTTGAATCCTACGTGTTGAATTCCACTGCGACCCGCCATGACATGGACAGCCTGGCCAAGAAGTACCTGGACTACCACACCGTCAGTTTCCAGGACATCGCCGGCAAAGGCGCCAAGCAGCTGACCTTCGACCAGATCCCGCTCGAGCAGGCTGGCCCTTATGCTGCCGAAGATGCGGACGTGACGCTGCGCCTGCATCAGGCATTGCACGCACAGCTCACCGCCATCCCGAGCCTGGCAAGTGTGCTGACGGACATCGAAATCCCCCTGGTACCGGTGCTGGCGCGTATCGAACGCCAGGGCGCCCTGGTGGATGCGCAGTTGCTCGGTGTCCAGAGCATCGAGTTGGGCAACAAGATGGTTGAGCTGGAGCGCCAGGCGTTCGAGATCGCTGGCGAAGAGTTCAACCTGGGTTCGCCCAAGCAGCTCGGCGCGATTCTCTACGAGAAACTCGGCCTGCCGGTGCTGAAAAAGACGGGCAAGGGCCAGGCATCCACGGCAGAGGAAGTGCTGGCCAAGCTGGCCGAAGATGACTATCCGCTGCCCAAGGTACTGATGCAGTACCGCAGCATGAGCAAGCTGAAAAGCACTTACACCGACCGCTTGCCGGAGCAGATCAACCCGCGGACCGGGCGTGTTCACACCTCTTACCATCAGGCGGTGGCGGCGACCGGGCGGCTGTCTTCCAGCGACCCGAACCTGCAGAACATCCCGGTGCGCACCGCCGAAGGGCGACGCATCCGCCAGGCATTTGTCGCGCCCAAGGGCTACAAACTGCTGGCGGCGGACTATTCGCAGATCGAGCTGCGGATCATGGCGCACCTGTCCAAGGACGAGGGGCTGATGAATGCGTTCCGCAACGACCTGGACGTGCATACCGCCACCGCGGCCGAGGTGTTCAAGGTCGAATTGGCTGAGGTCACCTCCAATCAGCGTCGCAGTGCCAAGGCGATCAACTTTGGCCTGATCTACGGCATGGGGGCACAGAAGCTCGGCAAGGACATCGGTGTCGATACCAAGACCGCAAAGGCTTACATCGATGTGTACTTCGCCCGCTACCCAGGGGTTCGCGAGTACATGGAGCGCACCCGCGCCCAGGCTGCCGATCAAGGCTACGTGGAAACCTTCTTCGGACGTCGTCTGTATTTGCCGGATATCAACTCCAACAAGCCCCAGGAGCGCGCGGCCGCAGAACGCACGGCGATCAACGCGCCGATGCAGGGCACGGCGGCGGATATCATCAAGAAAGCCATGGTGCTTGTGGATAACTGGCTGACCGCGTCGGGCCTGGATGCCAAGGTGATCCTGCAGGTACACGATGAACTGGTGCTGGAGGTGCGTGAGGATCTGGTGGCCGAGGTCAGCGAGAAGATTCGCGAGCACATGAGTGCGGCCGCGCAGTTGGATGTGCCGTTGGTGGTGGACGTTGGCGTAGGCGACAACTGGGACGAAGCGCACTGATTTCGCGGCGGCGCCACCACCGAGCGTGGTGGCGCAGTGCTTTAGATCGGAAATCCGCTGCAGTTATTTCCAATAGTTTTTTGAACCTGCCGGAACTTAACCTGTGAACTGCTACTCAGAGTTACTGAATGGGTGGTGAAGCCCTTCAATGCTCCTATGTTGTGTTAAGTGTTGGCAGATATCCGGACCCCGCCCTAGCGGTCCGGTACTTGAACCCCGAACTTCCCCTCCCCATACGAAGTCCGGGGTTTTTTTTGCCCGCAGAAAAGTTACTCGGCGAGTTCCGCGCCTTTGTCAGCCAATTCCATCCAGCCGGCCAGCACGGTATAGGCATCTTCCAGGCCCATGCGCTTGGGGGCCGAGAACAGCTGGATGGTGATTGTGTCACCCCAACCCTTGCGGATTTCGGACTGCACTTTAAGTAGGGTGTTCTTGGCGGCGCCGTAGGTGAGCTTGTCGGCCTTGGTCAGCAGGATATGCATCGGCATGCCGCTGGCAACCGCCCAATCCAGCATCAGCAGGTCGAAGTCGGTCATTGGATGACGGATGTCCATCATCAGGATCAACCCCTTCAAACTCTCACGGCCACCCAGGTAAGCCTCCAGGTGACGCTGCCAGTGCAGCTTCAGCGGGATAGGTACTTTTGCATAACCGTAGCCCGGCAGGTCGACCAGACGCCGATCATCGTCTAGCTTGAAGAAGTTGAGTAACTGCGTGCGGCCCGGGGTTTTCGAGGTGCGCGCGAGGCTGGCGTGGGTCAGGGTGTTCAGTGCGCTGGATTTACCGGCGTTGGAGCGACCGGCAAAGGCGACTTCAAAGCCTTCGTCATCGGGGCATTGGTCAACTTTGGCGGCGCTGAGCATGAAGGTGGACTGTTGGCACAGGCCGAGGATGGGGTTCTTGAGTTGCATGAGATTTCCGATGTGGGCGGTGCCGAAAAAGGGTGCGGCAAGCGGTGTCGTTTCCGTTTCAGTAGCGCCAGTATATAATGCCGCAGATTTTGTGTGTGCTTTGTCCCAGCGAAGGATGAAGTTCACGGGAGCGATAGACCTTTATTGCGCATTAGAACGCAAAACGCTCTCAAACCCTGAACAGGTCGATGTATGACCCGATGGTTGCTCGCTTTCGGTGCCCTGGTTCCGCTGTATGGCGCTCAGGCTACACAGGATCCGGAAGCGGTGTACAACCGAGTTTGCGTGGCTTGCCATGCCGGCCAACTGCCGAACGCCCCGAAACGGGGTGACCAGGCAGCCTGGGCGCCAAGACTGGCGCAGGGCATGGACACGCTGGTGCAACACGTGACCCAGGGTTTCAAGGCAATGCCGCCGCGTGGTTTGTGCATGGACTGCAGTACCGAGGATTACCAGGCCATCATTGAGTTGATGGTGAGTAAACCCGGTAGATAACTCTTAAACCCTTAGCCGTAGTTGGATTAGCTGATGAACAAACTGATCGTGAGTCTGCTGTTGACCTTGGGCATCACCGGTGTTGCCGTCGCCGCAGAGGGCCCCCTTAAAGGTGATGCCACTGCCGGTCAAGCGAAAGCCGCCGTATGTGGTGCCTGCCATGGGCCGGATGGTAACAGCCCGGCGCCGAACTTCCCCAAATTGGCCGGCCAGGGTGAGCGTTACCTGACCAAGCAGATGCACGACATCAAGGATGGCAAGCGCACGGTCCTGGAAATGACCGGCCTGCTGACCAACCTCAGTGACCAGGACCTGGCAGACCTCGCGGCTTATTTTGCCAGCCAGAAAGGCAGTGTGGGAGCTGCTGATCCGAAACTGGTGGCCCGTGGTGAGAAACTGTTCCGCGGCGGTGACCTGGATAAAGGCCTGCCTGCCTGCACCGGTTGCCACTCGCCCAATGGCGCGGGCATAGCCGCCGCCGGCTTCCCGCACCTGAGCGGCCAGCACGCTACCTACATTGCCAAGCAGCTGACCGATTTCCGTAAGGAAGAGGCCGGGCGAGTTAATGATGGCGACGCGGCAATCATGCGCACCATCGCTCGCAAGCTGAGTGATGAAGACATTGCGGCGGTCTCCAGCTACATCCAGGGCCTGCACTAAGGTGCACGCAACGTTAACGCTCGATTAATCCATCGATGCAAGCATAAAAAGGGTGGCTTAGGCCGCCCTTTTTTGTGGCCGCTGCCGTTACACTAACGAACTCATGCCCGCGTAGACCTGTCACAACAAAGGTCGCGTGAGGCGACTTTATTTGTCCAGGAGTAAAGCATGCGTAATCTGATCCTCAGCGCCGCTCTCGTCACTGCCAGCCTCTTCGGCATGACCGCGCAAGCTGCCGATGTGCCGCTTGAAGCCGGTAAAACCTACGTTGAATTGGCCAACCCAGTGCCGGTTTCGGTACCGGGCAAGATCGAAGTGGTGGAGCTGTTCTGGTACGGCTGCCCGCATTGCTACGCTTTTGAGCCGGTCATCAACCCATGGGTCGAGAAGCTGCCCAAGGACGTGAACTTCAAGCGCATCCCCGCCATGTTCGGCGGCCCATGGGATGCCCACGGCCAACTGTTCCTGACCCTGGAAGCCATGGGTGTGGAGCACAAGGTCCACAACGCGGTATTCGACGCCATCCAGAAACAAGGCAAGCGCCTGACCAAGCCGGACGAAATGGCTGACTTCGTTGCTACCCAAGGCGTCGACAAGGACAAGTTCCTGGCCACCTTCAACTCCTTCGCCATCCAGGGCCAGATCAAACAGGCCAAGGAGCTGGCGCAGAAGTACGGCGTGCAAGGCGTACCGACCATGATTGTCAACGGCAAGTACCGTTTCGACCTGGGCACCACCGGTGGTCCTGAAGCGACCCTCAACGTTGCCGACCAGTTGATCGCCAAAGAACGCGCAGCCAAGTAAGGGGCTCCTCATGCGCCGCTGGGGTACTGAACGTGTGGTTGGCCTGCGTGAACCGCAGGTCAACGAACATCACCTGGAGTCCACAGGTTTGCCGGCAGACAACCGCCTGCGCCTGCTCAGCTTCAATATCCAGGTGGGCAACAGCACCGAGAAGTACCGGCACTACCTCACCCGTGGCTGGCAGCATTTGCTGCCCCACAACGGCCGGGCCGGTAACCTGCAGAAGATCGGCGACCTCTTGAATGATTTCGACCTGGTCGCCCTGCAGGAAGCCGACGGCGGCAGCATGCGTTCCGGCTATATCAATCAGGTCGAACACCTGGCGCACCTCGGGGCCTTCCCCTACTGGTATCAGCAGCTCAATCGCAACCTCGGGCGCCTGGCGCAGCACAGTAATGGTGTGCTCAGCCGTTTGAAGCCCACCTCCATCGAAGATCACCCATTGCCGGGCCCCAAGGGGCGCGGGGCGATTCTCGTGCGTTTTGGCGAAGGCCCTGAGGCCTTGGTGGTGGTGATGATGCACCTGGCGCTCGGGGGGCGTACGCGCAACCTGCAGTTGGCCTACGTGCGCGACCTGATTGGCAATTACAAGCATCAGGTGTTGATGGGTGACATGAACACCCATGCGAACGACCTCCTGCTGAATTCCCCGTTGCGTGACCTCGGGCTACTGGCGCCGCAAGTCGAAGCCACGTTCCCCAGCTGGCGCCCGCAACGCTGTCTTGACCATATCCTGCTCAGCCCGAGCCTCACACTCGAGAGTGTGCAGGTACTGGCGCAGCCCATCTCCGATCACCTGCCAGTCGCGGTAGAGATTCGTCTGCCGGGTTCGCTCACGGCTGATGCATTGCCCGCGTTGAGCCCTGGCCCTCGCGGACCCCTTGCATGAGCGACGACGCCCAGCGCTGGAAAGAGAAATACCTGTTAAGCATCGAGCAACAAGAAAAGCTCGAACGCCGTTGGGCTGCTCGCCTCGACCTGCTGCGTCGTGGGCTGGTGCGCAGCACACTGGCGGCGGAAGGCACCGACCGTGCGGTTGACCAATGCATGAAGGAAATGCGCGACGTCGTGCGTACCGACGACATGGATGCCGCCCTCGCCGCTTTGCTGCCGCGCCTGGAGAAGGCGGTACTGGATTCGGAGCAGCGCCGCGAAACCCGGATCGACCAGATGAGCACCGCACTGACCTCCCTGGTCACGCAGTTGCAAAAGCTGCCGCTGCCCCGTGAGGTCGCCCGTCCGCTGAAAGCCTTTGCCAAGCAGTTGGATGGCCGCGTCAGCCAGGCGCGTGAGATTCCCTTGTTGCTCAGCGAGTTGAGCAGCCTGCAAGGGCAGGCGCTGAATAACCTGGAGCCGGACGGTGAAACCGTGCGTCCCGGGCCGGGTTTGTTGCAACGCCTGTTTGGGGCCAAGGACGCTTCGAGCGAGGCGCCGGCCAGCGAGCCCATCCCCAGTCCGCCGCCGGCCCCTGTTGCCCCCAAGCCCGCCGCCGAGCCCCAGGAGCCCGAGCAGTCCGACGAGTTGACGCAAGCGTTGCGGGCCTTTGCGCCGCCGCCTCAGGCGCCGCTTGCCGCGCAGCCCGAAGCCGCAGCGCCCGCCAAGGCTGCCGATGTCGCCAGTGAAAAGTTTGTGTACGAGGCGCCTGCCCAAAGGGCCGCAGTAGCTGCGCCTGCCGACCTATCTCCAGCACCTGTCGAGCCCTGGGAGCCTGAGCCGCAGGTGGAAGAGCCCGCCTCTGAAAGCGCGCTCGCCGCCTTTATCGAAACGCCGCAGGTTGCTGTCGAGGCGCCGCAGGAGACGGTGATCGGCAGCCTCTCGTTCCCTCCGGTTCTTGACGTCGAAGAACCGGACCCCGATGAACTTCAATCGGATGGCCTCTACTCCCTGCCGGATTCACCGGAGCCATCGTATAGCTCCGTGTCCAAGCACATCGAAGACACCCTGATCGGCCTGCTTGAGGAGCTGGCCCTGCCCGAGCGCCATCGGCCCCAGGCCGAAGCCATGCGTGAGCGCTTGGCCCACGGCTTGAATTGGTACGAATTGCTGCCGATTCTCGATGACCTGGCGGTGCTGATGCTGGCGATCACCGACAGCGGCCAGCACGAGTTTGAGGCTTACCTCAAACAGCTCAACGAACGCCTTGAAGCCTTCCAGGGCCATCTGCAGGTGGCCAGCGACGGCCATGCCGACAGCCGCTCCGCTGCCAGGGAGTTGGACACGCAGATTCGCGAACAGGTCGACGGCCTGCAAAGCAGTGTCCAGGAAGCCGCGGACCTGGACAGCCTCAAGCAGGTGCTCGAAAGCCATCTGGAGGGTTTGCTCGGGACCATGGACGAGCACCAGCAACAACGTGACCAGCGCGAGCAGGAAGTGGCGGCGCGTCTGAAAGGTCTGGCCGAGCGGGTCGCCAATATGGAGCAGGAAGCCCAGGGTTACCGTGAGCACCTGGAGGTGCAACGCCAGAAGGCCCTGGTCGATCCGCTCACCGGTTTGCCTAACCGTGCGGCCTGGAGCGAGCGTCTGGACCATGAGGTCAATGCCTGGCACCAGCGTGGCAATAGCCTGTCGCTGGCGATGTTGGACCTGGATCACTTCAAGCGCATCAACGATGGCTACGGCCATCTGGCGGGTGACAAGGTGCTGAAAATCATCGCCAACGTCCTGCGCAAGCGCCTGCGCCCCAATGACTTTATCGCGCGTTTTGGCGGTGAGGAGTTTGTGTTGCTGATGCCTGACTCGTCCCTCTCGGACGCCCTGGCAGTGGGTGAAGTACTGCGTGCTGCGATTGCGGCCTGCCCGTTCCACTTCAAGGGCGAGCCGGTGACGATTACCGTGTCCATGGGCGTGGCGCAACTGCAGCCGGGTGAGCGCAGTGAGCTGGCGCTCAAGCGAGCCGACGAGGCGTTGTATCGGGCCAAGGCGGCTGGGCGTAATCAGGTGCAGGCCGCGTAAAAGGCGTTCCATCGTGTAATTTGACCGCTGGCCACAAACGGTACGTTACACTGTTGCATTATCGTCTTCAGCGTACTCTCTTCCGCCATGAAATCCTTGTACTTCGCCTGTGTATTTCTTCTGCTCGCCGGCTGCGCCAGTGGTCCGCGCCTGGACACCCGCCACCCTTCGGCGAATCACGACAACCGCGTGCAGTTCGTGGTCGTGCACTACACCTCCACTAACCTTGAGCGTTCCCTCGCCCTGCTGACCCACGGCCAGGTCAGCGCTCACTACCTGATCGGTGACGATGCCGGCGCCACCATCTACAAGCTGGTGGATGAGAGCCAACGTGCCTGGCATGCGGGAGAAAGCGAGTGGATGGGGCGTACCTGGCTCAACTCCAGCTCCATCGGCATCGAGATCGTAAACCCTGGCTACAAGGACACCCCCACAGGCCGCTTGTGGTACCCGTACTCGGAGGCCCAAGTGAAATCATTGGTGGTGTTGCTCAAGGACATCAGCAAGCGCAATGGCATCGATCCCAGGAACATCATCGGCCATAGCGATATCGCACCCCTGCGCAAGCTCGATCCGGGGCCGCTGTTCCCCTGGAAGCGCCTGGCCGATGAAGGCCTGAGTGTGTGGCCGGATGCCCAGGCCGTCGCCCGTTTCCAGGTGCAGTACGCCGCTGAATTGCCGAGCATTACCTGGTTCCAGGAAGAATTGGCGCTCCTCGGTTACCCGACACCCCAGACGGGTGAGTTGGATGTCGCCACGCGCCATGTGATCGCGGCGTTCCAGATGCGCTTCCGGCCATCCCGGTTCGATGGCGTGCCGGATGCCGAAAGTGCTGCCATCCTGCGTGCCCTGAACCGGCGCTAGCTGGCGCCTACAAGGGCAGCGCCATATAGAACTGGGTGCCCTGACCCGGCCGCGAATACACCCCCATGCGGCCGCCGTGCAATTGCACGATCTCCTTGCACAGCGCCAGCCCCAGGCCGGCGCCGCCCTTCTTGCGCCCAACCTGGACAAAGGGTTCGAAGATACGCCCTTGCTGGCCATAAGCGATACCTTCGCCGTTGTCTTCGACGCTGATAATCACCCGCTCGCCATGACGTCGCGCTTGCAGGCGAATCTGCCCGCCGTCGGCGGTATGACGCAGGGCATTGCCCAACAGGTTGTCGAGCACCCGTTCCAATTGCGCCTGGTCGGCATACAGCCGTGGCAGGTCGGATTGCACTTCTACCAGCAGTTCGATGTGTTGCGCATTGGCGGGCTCCGCAAAGCGCGCGCGGGCGTGTTCGAGCAGATCGGTCACGTCGCAGGGGCCCAAGGTGAGTTTCTGCAGGCCATTCTGGTAGCGCGAGAAATTGAGCAGGTCGTTGATCAACTGCATCAGGCGCTGCATTTCTTCATTGACCGTATCCAGCAGGTCCGCTTCACGGGAGTCCGGCGGGAACTTCGCGCGTTCACGGAACAGGCCGAACGCCATATGCATGCCGGTCACCGGCGTGCGCAGTTCATGGGAGGCGCGCAAGACGAATTCGCTGCGTACCCGCTCGAAGGCGCGCTGTTCGGTGACGTCGTGCAGCACCATCACCGCCCCAAGGATATGTCCCTGGGTATGGCTGACGGGGGTGAGGCTGTAGGTCAGCAGACGCAGTTCGCCCTCGACTTCGACTTCCAGATCCTCCGGCGCGCGCTCCAGATTGCCGCCGCGCAACACCAGTTGCAGTTGTTCATCCAGCTCCGGGCGCACCAGGGCTTCGCCAAGGCCTTGGCCGAGGCGTTCCTCGTCCCAGCCCAATTGGCGCTGTGCAACCGGATTGAGATGCTCCAGGCGGCCTTGGCGGTCGATCATCAGCAGGCCGTCGTCGATGCTGTCGAGCACGGCTTGCAGGCGTTGCTGGCCGGCCAGCAGTTCGTCAACGTTAGTCGCCTGATGCTGGCGCACCGCCTCGGCCATAAGGCCGAAGCGACGGGTCAACAGGTTCATTTCCGCTGCCGAAGAGAGCGGTAGCGTCACTTCAAAATCGCCCTGGCCGATCTTGTCCGCTGCTTTTGCCAGCGCTTCGATCGGGCCGCCAAATCGCCGGGCGATGCCATGGGCCGTGACAAATCCGATGATCAGCACTGCAAGGCCCACCAAACCCAGCAAACCGGCGATCAGCAAGGCGCGTGCGCGGGATTTGTGTTCGCTGGTGCTGATGTTTTCCAAGGCCTGCTTATGTTCGGCAATCAGCCCGTTGCGCAGCACATTGAAGGTTTCGGTGAGTTTTTCCTTGCTGCCCGGTGGTGGCGACGCCTGCTGGGATTGCTCGAAGGCGTCCAGCAGGTCCTGGTATTGGGCTCGCGCCTGGCTGAAGCCGTGGCTATGGCCGTCGCGTTGCTCATGGGCGATGCCTTGGTCCAGCAGGTCGAAGTAATGCTGCTTTGAGCTTTGCAATGCCTGCGGATCGGGGCGATGTTCCAGCATCATGATCAGCTGGTCGCCCAGGCTTTGGCGCAGCTTGAGTCCCAGGTCCAGCGTGACGAAGTTGCTGCGAATCAGGGACTCCTGGGTCTTGGCCATTTGCATGACGCTGACCAGACCCAGGATCAGACCCAGCAAGGCGACGGTGATCAGCGCTGAGATACTCAGGAACAACCGAGTGCGCAGTTTCATCGCGAGCTTCATAGGGTGCAGCTCACAGGTTGTACTGTTTGCGTTTGCGGTACAGGGTCGACGCGTCGATGCCGAGGGTGCGGGCGGCCTGGTCCAGGGTATCGCTGGTGGCCAATACGGCGCCGATATGGGCTTTCTCCAGCTCGTCCAGGCTCAACGCCGCGCCAATGCGCGGGGCGTTATTGGTCGGTTGTTCGGCCATGCCGAGGTGGATGATTTCGACCTTTTCCTGTGGGCAGATGATGCTGGCGCGTTCCACCACGTTGCGCAGTTCGCGGATATTGCCTGGCCAGCGATAGTTGAGCAGTGCTTCGCGCGCCTGATCACTGAAGCCCCGCGCCGGGCGGGCGTATTCCTTGACGAAGCGCGCCAGGAAGCGGTCTGCCAGGGTGAGGATGTCTTCACTGCGCTCGCGCAGCGGTGGCAGGTGCAAGGTGATGACGTTGAGGCGATACAGCAAGTCTTCCCGGAAGCGACCGTCGCGCACCATGTCTTCCAGGTTCAGGTTGGTGGCGGCCAGGATACGCACATCGGCGCGACGGGTGACCGGGTCGCCCACGCGCTCATACTCCTTGTCCTGGATAAATCGCAGTAACTTGGGTTGCAGAGTGAGGGGAAAGTCGCCGATCTCGTCGAGAAACAGCGTACCGCCGTCCGCCTGGTTGACTCGGCCCAACGTGCTCTCACTGGCACCGGTAAAGGCGCCACGGCTATGGCCGAACAGCTCGCTTTCCATCAGTTCTGCCGTCAGCGACGGACAGTTGATGGTCACGCAGGATTTCTTCGCGCGCTTGCTCCAGCCGTGAATGGCCCGGGCCAGTTCGCCTTTACCCGTGCCGGACTCGCCGAGGATCAGGATGTTGGCATCGGTGCCCGCCACCTGGCGTGCGGTTTCCAGCACAACCATCATTGACGGGCTGTGGGAGTCGAGGCCGTCTTTCTGCTGGCGTACCGCGCCTTCCAATGCTTCCAGGCGCGCAGAAAGTTGGCGTACTTCCAGCTGTTTGGCGGTGGCCAGGCGAAGTTGGTCAGGGCTGCAAGGCTTGACCAGGTAGTCGGCGGCACCGGCCTGGATCGCGTCCACGGCGGTATCCACGGCGGAATGGGCGGTCACGATCACCACGCGCATCCACGGCGCCTGGATACGCATCTGGGCCAATACCACCAGGCCATCGTCTTCACCCAGGCGCAGGTCCAGGAAGCACAGGTCGAACACCTGGCGTTGCATCAAGGCATCGGCTTGGGCGGCGCTGTTGGCGGTGGCGACGGTGTAGCCTTCATCTTCCAGGCAATAACGGAAGGTGCGGAGGATCGCGGACTCGTCATCCACTAAAAGAATGCGGCCTTGAAGTTCCTTGGCTGATTCCATCTGTCCCGCGCTCCTTAACTATATAAATGATGGTGTTTAGTCCCGGAATAATCGGGCAAGTTGCATGGTTTATTCTGATCGATAAAAGGCGATGTCGTGCAGCTATCTGCGCGGCTTCCTACGAAGTCCCGCCGGATAGCGTTTTGATGCTGCCTTCCCCTTCGGCACCACCCTCTGTGCTTTCTATCCCTTCATCCGACCACTGACCATCGTGCATTTCGCACGGCGTAGTGGGGGGCATCGTGCAGGATGCTGGGCGATTGACCTAACGCATATATTTAACTTCTTGATTTTATTGGTTTTTATTTTATAAAAAAGCTGGCATGCGCTCTGCAATAGCTATCCCAACGAATAATCAGAATGTGGGAGAAATGCAGCATGACTCGCCAAAGCCTCAGCCAACTGCGTGTATCGCCACTGCGCTTGCAACAAGGGCTGTTTGCCAGCTTGGCCCTGATGGTCACGCTGATTGCAGGCCAGCAGTTGCAGCAATGGCAGCAGAGTCAGCAGCAAGCCCCATCGTTCGACCGTCCGGTAACGACCCAGACCCATTTCAGTTCCATTGGCACCCGTAGCGCCGATGTAACCGCCCCGCAATTGCGTGTGGCCGACCAGGATTCCACCCTGGGCGAGCTGCCGACTCAAGAGCGTTGGGTGTTTTAAGCAAGAACGTCGGTCGCTTGATGTCGAGCGCCCGTCCGGCACTACCGCTGTTACCTCTTAAAGAAGCGTAAGGAGAATCACCATGTTGAGTTGGGCAATCACATTTCTGATCATCGCCATTGTGGCTGCAGTCCTGGGCTTCGGTGGTATCGCGGGCACCGCCACGGGTATCGCCAAGATTCTCTTTGTCGTCTTCCTGGTGATGTTCATAGCTTCGTTCTTCTTTGGTCGTCGCGGCCGAGGCTGAATATGACCACTTTGTCCCTCAAAGCCATTGCTGCCGCCCTGCTCTTGGGCGGCAGCGGCTTGGCGATGGCCGCCAATGATGGCCAATCCCGAGCCAACGAATTGCTCAGTGCGGACCCGCAATACCGCGAGACCTGGCAAGGCGTGGTGAAGAAAGAAGAGCGCCTGCCGGAATGGGTGATGAACCTGTCGGGCACGGCCGAGCAAATGAATGCCGTGGAAGAAGATGGCGACAAGTACCTGGTGGGGCCGCTCTGCGAGACTGCGGATACATGCCTCCAAAAGCGCCTGATCGTCGCCTTCAGCCTCGACAAGGAAGATGCCTACGCCATGTTGGTGGAAGTCCCGGCCGGTTTGCCGGCGGACAAGTCTCCGACCCGGCACGCCGATTATCGGTTTATCGGTAAGCCGGACGAAGGCATGCAAAAGCTGCTCATGGAGCAGCTGAAGAAAGATCCGAATTGGTACTAGGTTGCGTCTGACGCGTCTGTCGTCTGCGCAATCAGCGTCCATGGAAAGAAGCCCCGCGCTTCTTTCTGTCTGCATTGCCCGCCAAGGGTGATGCATGACCAGGGGGCCGGGTTGCTCTGATCAATCGGGATCGGCGTGACCTACGGGCACAGGGAGTGCCTGCGCAAGGGCCGGGTCAGGCGAAAAGCTGCGACGCAGGTTCACAAGCCCACGGCTTGCTGAACTTGCGGCGGGCTTGTGACTCTTATTCCCGCCTCATATGCCGCCCATAGCCGCAAATCCTGATTTTGCTTTCGACCAACCATTTCTGGGTGTGTCGGGGCGACCATCTATCGAGAAAGTTTTGCCCGCGCCATAGGACGTTTCCGACGCTCGACCGCAGAGTTCTCGGGCATTTCTGCCAACCTCTTCAAGACGACCAGAATCTCTGCGCGAGCCTGAATTGGCCGGTTCACGGCATATTCACCGGACAAAATGTCACATTTGAACTGACCGTTCGGACAGTTATTATGAAAAAAAGTCATGCCGATTTGGCATGGGGTAGGCGTTTACGGCATTAGACGTCGTCCCCTTGCATGGGAATAGTTGCGCCTTTTTTCGCCTGCCAGTAAGCCATTTCGGCCATGCTGCGGTGACCTTCCATGGAGGCAGATGCACACACTTTTTCGCTCTCGAGCGTTGCAGCTGGCGCATTTGCCTTAAGTTCACTTGAAGTAAGGGTAATGACATGAAGAAGGCAAAGCTAAGCCTCGCCTGGCAGATCCTCATCGGTTTGGTATTGGGGATCGCAATCGGCGCAGTGCTCAACCATTTCAGTGCTGAAAAGGCCTGGTGGATCAGCAATGTGTTGCAGCCAGCGGGCGATATCTTTATCCGCCTGATCAAGATGATCGTGATCCCGATTGTGATTTCCTCGTTGATCGTCGGCATTGCCGGTGTCGGTGACGCGAAAAAACTCGGGCGCATCGGCGTCAAAACCATCCTTTACTTCGAAGTGGTCACCACCATCGCCATCGTGGTCGGCCTGCTGCTGGCCAACCTGTTCCACCCGGGTGCAGGCATCGACATGAGTACCTTGGGTACCGTCGATATTTCCAAGTACCAGGCGACCGCCGCCGAGGTGCAGCATGAGCATGCGTTCATCCAGACCATCCTCAACCTGATCCCGTCTAACATCTTCGCCGCTGTAGCCCGTGGCGAGATGCTGCCGATCATCTTCTTCTCCGTGCTGTTCGGCCTGGGCCTGTCGAGCCTCAAGCCTGATCTGCGCGAGCCGCTGGTGACCATGTTCCAGGGCGTGTCCGAGAGCATGTTCAAAGTCACCCACATGATCATGAAGTACGCCCCCGTCGGCGTATTCGCGCTGATCGCGGTGACCGTGGCCAACTTCGGTTTCGCCTCCCTGCTGCCGCTGGCCAAGCTGGTGATCCTGGTTTACGTCGCTATCCTGTTCTTCGCCTTTGCAGTGCTGGGCCTGATCGCTCGCCTGTTCGGCTTCTCGATCCTCAAGCTGATTCGCATCTTCAAGGACGAGTTGGTGCTGGCCTACTCCACCGCCAGTTCCGAAACCGTGCTGCCGCGCGTGATCGAGAAAATGGAAGCCTACGGCGCGCCGAAGGCCATCTGCAGCTTCGTGGTACCGACCGGCTACTCGTTCAATCTCGACGGTTCGACCCTGTACCAGAGCATCGCGGCGATCTTTATCGCCCAGTTGTATGGCATCGACTTGTCGATCGGCCAGCAACTGATGCTGGTATTGACCCTGATGGTCACCTCCAAAGGCATCGCGGGTGTACCGGGCGTATCCTTCGTGGTGCTGCTGGCCACCCTGGGGAGCGTGGGCATCCCATTGGAAGGCCTGGCGTTCATCGCCGGTGTCGACCGCATCATGGACATGGCCCGCACCGCCCTGAACGTGATCGGCAACGCCCTGGCCGTGCTGGTCATCTCCCGTTGGGAAGGCATGTACGACGACGCCAAGGGCGAGCGCTACTGGAACTCCCTGCCGCACTGGCGCAGCAAGGAAGCGCTGCCGGCCGGCGAGATCACTCGCGGCTGATCGTACGATTACGCTGACACAAGCCTCGGATAATTCCGGGGTTTGTCGTTTCTGCCAGCCCCGCTATCATTCGCCCCATCTTTCGGGGGATTCAACTGATGCTCAATGGCCTGTGGCTTGGCTTCTTTGTCGTGGCAATGGTGTCAGCACTGGCGCAATGGCTGGTGGGCGGTAACGCCGGGATTTTCGCGGCGATGGTCGAAAGCATTTTTGCCATGGCCAAATTGTCGGTGGAAGTGATGGTGCTGTTGTTCGGCACCCTGACGTTATGGCTGGGCTTCTTGCGCATCGCCGAAAAAGCCGGGATTGTCGAATGGCTGGCCAAGGCCCTGGGTCCGCTGTTCCTGCGCTTGATGCCGGAGGTGCCGGCCGGTCACCCGGCCATTGGCCTGATCACCCTCAACTTTGCCGCTAACGGCTTGGGCCTGGATAACGCAGCAACACCTATCGGCCTGAAGGCCATGAAGGCGCTGCAAGAGCTCAATCCCATCCCTAACACGGCGACTAACGCGCAGATCCTGTTCCTGGTGCTCAATGCATCCTCCCTGACCCTGTTGCCGGTGACGATCTTCATGTATCGCGCCCAGCAAGGTGCGCCCGATCCGACCCTGGTATTCCTGCCGATCCTGCTGGCCACCAGCGCATCCACATTGGTGGGCCTGCTGTCGGTGGCGGTGATGCAGCGCCTGCGGCTGTGGGACCCGGTGGTGCTGGCCTACCTGGTTCCAGGCGCATTGGTACTGGGTGGGTTCATGGCCCTGCTGGCGACCCTCTCGGCCACCGCATTGGCCGGGTTGTCGTCAATCCTCGGCAACCTCACGTTGTTCGGCCTGATCATGCTGTTCCTGCTGATCGGCGCGCTGCGCAAGGTGAAGGTCTACGAAGCATTCGTCGAAGGCGCCAAGGAAGGCTTCGACGTCGCGAAGAACCTGCTGCCATACCTGGTGGCGATGCTCTGTGCAGTGGGCGTGTTGCGTGCCTCCGGCGCGCTGGACCTGGGCCTCGAAGGCATTCGCCATGTGGTGGCCTGGACGGGCATGGACACGCGCTTTGTCGACGCCTTGCCGACCGCAATGGTCAAGCCCTTCTCCGGCAGCGCGGCCCGGGCGATGTTGATCGAGACCATGCAGACCCAGGGCGTGGACAGCTTCCCGGCGTTGGTGGCGGCGACGATTCAGGGCAGTACGGAAACCACCTTTTATGTGTTGGCGGTGTACTTCGGTTCGGTGGGCATCCAGCGGGCGCGGCATGCCGTAGGGTGCGCGTTGCTGGCTGAGTTCGCCGGTGTGGTGGCGGCGATTGCGGTGTGCTATTGGTTCTTTGGCTGAGGCTTAAATAGCTATCGGGAGCAAGCCCCCTCCCACATTCTGAATGTGTTCACAGATCCAAATGTGGGAGGGGGCCCCCGATGAGGCCCTCAGCGTTTCCCCGCACCATTGCCCTGCTGAACAACCCACTCCACCACCTGCCTGTTCAACTGATCTCCCGCCAACCCAAACCCGGCCACCACCGCCGGTACTTTGGTGTCAGTCACCGCCTGCTGCACTTCAAACCGCCGGCTGGCAATAATCCGCTGATCACTCCCACGCACCAGGCGTGCGTCGAGGCGGATCACCACCGCCACCGCACTGCCCCGGTACTCGCTCTGAAACGCCTGCAACTGCCCGCCCAACTCATAGTCGGCCTGCAGGTTGGTGTCGTCGGTGCTCAACAGCGTCACGCGTCCATCGCGCAGGAACCCGTCCATCAGGCGATTACGCAACAGCACCGGCACCGGGTCGCTCCAGCGTGAGTTCGCATAGCTGCTGATCAAATCGCCATTGGGCACCACGGCGATGCGCGAGCTGTCGAGAAACTCACTGGTCTGCGGCTTGGCCAGGCGCAGCGACCAATTGACTGGCGCGCCCTGGGTCGTGCTCTGGGCCGCAGGCAGTCGGTAGACGTCCGATGGATCCGCCTTGGGCAGGATCGAGCACGCGCTGATCAGCGCCAAGGCCACAGGGACGATCATTTGGTAAGCACGCTTCATGGCGTGAACTCCTTGTTCTTGTCGCTGCCCAGCAGGTAACCGCTGGGGTTGGCTTCCAGGCGGCGGGAGATGGCGCGCAGTGAACCGAGGGTTTCGCGCAGTTCGCGCACGGCCGGCGCCAGTTCGTTGAGGCCCTGCATGCCGCTGTTCACCGAGTCCTTGTTGTTGGTCAGCAAGGTATTGATGGTGGCGGTGCTTTGTTCAAGGGATTTCATCGCCTGTTCGGCGCTGCCGAAGACCTGCTTGCCTTGATCACTGAGCAGGCCATTGGCGTTGCGCATCAGCGCCGTGGTTTGCTCCAGGGCGGCCCCGGCCTGCTTGCTTACCTGCATCAATTGCTGCATCACCACCTTGATATCCCCGCGCTGGTCGGCAATCGCGCCGGTGGTTTGTTCCAGATGGTCCAGGGTGTTGCTGAGGCGCTCGACATTCTGCGCGGAGAACATGTCGTTGGCGTTGTGCAGCAGCAGGTTGATGCTGGTCATCAGGTCGTTGCTGTTATTGAGTAGTCGCGCGATCGGCGATGGCGAGGCGATGATTTCCGGCAGGTTGCCGTCCTTGCCCTTGAGCTCCGGGCTTTGCGGCGTGCCGCCGCTGAGTTGGATGATCGAGGTGCCGGTGATGCCGGTCAGCGCGAGTTTGGCCTGGGTGTCTTCCTTGATCGGCGTCTGGCCGGCCAGGCGAATGCGCGCGAGAACGCGGCGCGGATCCTTGGGATCCAGGCGCAGGCTGATGACATCGCCCACCTTGATCCCGCTGTATTGCACCGAGCTGCCCTGGGACAGGCCGCTGACCGCTTCGTTGAAGATCACTTCGTAATCCTGGAAGGCGCTGTCGACGCTGGATTTGGCCAGCCACAGGCCAAACAGCATCGCGCCGACCACCACGATCACGCTGAACAGACCGATCATCACATGATGGGCTCGGGTTTCCATGTCATACCTCGTTGAGCGGTTGAGCGGCATCCAATGCCGCGCGGCCACGTGGGCCGTGGAAATATTCGTGAATCCAGGCGTCGTCCGTTTCCGAGACGATATCGATGGCATCGGCCACCAGCACCTTCTTCTGCGCCAGCACCGCCACACGGTCGGTGATGGTGTAGAGCGTGTCCAGGTCATGGGTGACCAGGAACACGCTCAGGCCCAGCGCATCACGCAGGGTCAGGATCAGTTGGTCGAATTGCGCCGCGCCAATCGGGTCGAGGCCGGCGGTGGGTTCGTCGAGGAACAGGATGTCCGGGTCCAGCGCCAGGGCGCGTGCCAGGGCCGCGCGCTTGATCATGCCGCCGGACAGCGAGGCCGGGTATTTGTCGGCCGCCGACAGCGGCAGTCCGGCCAAGGCCAGCTTGACCGCAGCCAGGTGCTCGGCATCACGGCGGCTGAGCCCGGCATGTTCGATCAGCGGCAGCGCGACGTTCTCGGTCACCGTCAGCGAGGAGAACAGCGCGCCCTTCTGGAACAGTACGCCAAAGCGCCGTTCCACCAGCGAGCGTTCATGTTCCGGCAGGCTCGGCAGGTTCTTACCGAACACCCGCACTTCGCCTTCACTGGGCCGGCGCAGGCCGACGATGCTGCGCAGCAGCACCGATTTACCGCTGCCGGAGCCGCCGACCACCGCAAGGATTTCGCCCTTGTACAGATCCAGGTCGAGATGCTCGTGCACGCGCTGGCTGCCAAAGCGATTGCACAGGCCACGCACTTCAATCACCGCCTCGGTGGGCGCACGGTGCAGACGACTCACCAGCCCATCTCCATGAAGAACAACGCGGCCACCGCATCCAGCACGATCACCACAAAGATCGATTGCACCACGCTGGAGGTGGTGTGGGCGCCGACCGATTCGGCGCTGCCGCTGACCTTGAAGCCTTCCAGGCAGCCGATGGCGGCGATCAGGAAGGCGAAGAACGGGGCTTTTACCATGCCCACCAGGAAGTGCTGCACGCCAATGTCCGATTGCAGCAGCGAAAGGAACATCGCCGGCGAGATGTCCAGGGCCACGGCGCACACCACGCCACCGCCGACGATCCCCGCCAGCATCGCCATGAACGTCAGCATCGGCAGTGCCACCAGCAACGCCAGCACGCGCGGCAATACCAGCAACTCCATCGGGTCCAGGCCCAGGGTGCGGATGGCGTCGATTTCTTCATTGGCCTTCATCGAGCCGATTTGCGCGGTAAAGGCGCTGGCGGTGCGACCGGCAATCAGGATGGCGGTGAGCAATACGCCGAATTCCCGTAGGAAAGAGAACGCCACCAGGTCCACGGTAAAGATCGTTGCGCCAAAGCTCTTGAGCACTGTAGCGCCGAGGAACGCCACGACGGCACCGACCAGAAAGGTCAGCAACGCGACGATGGGCGCGGCGTCGAGGCCGACCTGCTCAAGATGGGCGACCATCGGCGTCAGGCGCCAGCGCTTGGGCCGGAAAATGCCTCGGGCGAAGGTTTCGAGAATCAAGCCGATAAAGCCCAGCAGTTGCTTGCTGTCTTGCCAGACCTTGTCCACGGCCGCGCCGATACGCGCCAGCACCTGAATGCCAGTGGCTTCTTCCGGCGCTTTGTCCGGCACGCAAAAATCGTTGAGGGAGCGGTAGACGGTCTTGAGCAGCGCGCGGTCGGCGGCGGACAGGCTACAGTCGGTCTGCTCGGCGGTTTGCTCGATCCGGGCAGGCCCCAGCAGCTCCACCAGCAGCGAGGCGCCGGCGGTATCCAGGGCACCGAGACCATTGAGGTCGATGCGCGCGCCGGCGTCGTATTGGCCGTCGAGCTTGTCTGAAAGCTTCTTCAGGTTTGCGTAGTGGGCAAGCGTCCAGTCCCCTGTAATCCGCAGTAACGGGGGAGCGGTGGACGTATCGAGGTGGGCTGTGCCGGCCGTGGTGCTACTGGTCATAAGCTCCGAGCTTGTTTGCTATCCACAATTCCTACGTAATAGCACGATCCTGCCTACTTTGGGTTGTCCGTTTGTGCTGCGTCAGTCACTTTGAAGCGCAGCACACCGATGACCTGCCCGTCTTCGGTCAGCACCCTCACCTGCCAGCGGCCGACCGCATCGGGCGGGAAGTTCTGCTTGTGGGTCCAGGCGCGATAGCCTTCCTTGCGCCCGCCGTGGATATCCAACGCGATGCGGTCCACCTCTTTGCCGTTGAGTTTCCACACGTGGTAGATCCGCTCATCCAGGCCGCGCGGCGCGTTGATTGCGGTGTAGGCATAGAGCCCGCCGCTGCGCAGTTGGGCGGCGCTGACTTCCTTGAGGTCGTCACCCGGCGTGCGGTCTTGCAGTTGGGTACTGATCGCCACTTCTGTCATCCACAACGTGGCCGGCGGCACCCAACTGCGCAGGAACCAGCCCGCGCAGCCAATGATGGCCGTTACCCCCAGCAGCATCGCCCAGCCCTTGAGGCTGCGCAGCGGCAGGCTCACCGCCAGGCTTGGAATCGACAAGGCCATGGCGACGCCGAGGGCGAGCTTGTAACTTTCGGCGGTGGTCAGGTGCAGGATGATCGGCAGCGCAGTGAGCAGCGCGGCGAACAGGGTCAGGGTGTGCAACGCGAGGAACAACGAGCGCTTGGGCGCCAGCCATTTGTAGTACAGCGGGTCGATGATCGAAACCAGCGCGGCCGCGCCGAGCAGGCCGGTGAACACCGATTGGCCGCTGTTCCAGGCGGTGGTGACGAAAAAGAACGGCAGCACGAAGAACAGACTTTCCTGGTGGATCATCTGGGTCGCGTAGCGCAGCAGGGGTTCGGGTATTTCGCGCTTGAAGACTTTGGTGAACAGCTGGGTAAAGCTGTTTTCCAGCATCAGCCACAGCCAGCTCACCAGCATGATCACCGCGATCCAACTGGCCATGCCCTGCTGGCGATCTACCAGGATGAAGCTGCAGACACCCGAGATAAAACCGCCGAGTGCAATCACCCCTGGGTAGCGCTTCATCAGTTCGAGGACGCGGGTGATTAAGCGGGTCAGGTTTTGCATTCGGCGGTTCGCAGTCTTTGTAGGAAAAAATCCCAGACAGAATAACGTCTTAGGCCAGGGTTCGGTGCCTCATTACGCGATCCGTTTGCGATAACGGCGCACGCCGATCAACGCAATGGCGATCAGCGCGAGGACGCCGGCGCCGATCCAGTTGAGCATGTCGTAGCTCAGCAGTGGTTTCTCGATGCGCCAGTAACCCGGTTGCTTGAGCAACTCGCGCATGGCCTGGCTGGTCTGCTCCAGGCTCACGGCCTTGATGCGTTTGACCGGGTCGCTGAAGTGGCCGTTGTCGTAATCGCCCGAGGCGCTCCAATAATAGTCGGCCAGCGCGCTGTTGCCCTGCACGGCCCAGGCCTGGCGGGCGATGGCGGCCTGTTTGAGGCGCGCGAATACCGTTGGGTCCAGGCCGTCCTTGAGCAGTTGCGCCTTGAGGTCTTGCAGCACCTGCTCGGCTTCGGGGAGGTTGTCCCGCTCGAGGTCGGCATTCAGGCTGAAGAAGCCAACGCCACCCAACACCTCGCGCTCGCTCCAGGGGCCGTAGGACAACCCATGCTTGAGGCGCAGTTGGCGGTACAGCGCCCAGTCCAGGTAATCCTTGAGCAGGTCGTAGGTTTCATCATGCTGGTCGTCCAGCACCGGCTCGGGGAACAGCCAGTGCAGTTTGGCACTGTCACCCACCCAGCCGTGGATCAGGTCGCGGTGGCTGGCGGCGGCGTGCTGGATCTGCGGCAGCGCCGGGTGCTCGCTGGGTTCGATCGGGTCGAGTTGACCGTAGGTGCGCTCCAGGTAGGCCGGCAGCAGTTTGTCGAGGTCGCCGACGATGATCAGGGTCATGTTGTTGGGGGCGTACCAATTTTTGCGCAGCGTCTCCAGCTGGTCGCGGGTCAGGTGATCGACCTCGGCACGCTCGGCGCATTTGAGCCCCAGCTCGATGGCCAGTTGATTGCTGGCGGTGTGACCCAGGTCCTGGCGGTCGAGCAGGCGTTGCAGGTGGGAGTAATGACCGCCGTCTTCGCGCTCGACTACCTGTTTGGCCGCGTTGATATTGGCGTCGGTCAACTGGGTGCGGGTGATGATCGCCAGCAGCAGGTCGAGCACCTTGCGCTGGTTTTGCGCGGGTGCCTCGATCACAAAGGTCGTATCGGCGTTGCTGGTGTAGGCGTTCCACTCGCCACCCAGGGCTTGCATGCGGTCTTCCAACTCGCCTTCGCCGCCGCCGTCGATACCGCTGAACAGCAAGTGCTCAAGGAGGTGCGGCAGTTCCTTGTCTTCGCAACTGAAGTCGTCCAGGCCGACGCCGACCACCAGGCGAATCGCCACATGGCCGCGCTCGGTGCCCGGTTTAAGCAGCAATTGCAGGCCGTTGGGCAAGGTGTAGCCCTCAACCTGCAAGCGGTCAAAGGCAAAGACGTGGGCAGAACCCATGAGCAGGCAAGCGAACAACAGGCGACGCATAACAAGCTTCCTGGCGAGTGAGGTCAGCTTTAACTGACTTCACGGGCCATCGTACGTTCAGGGTGAATGTGTGATGTCGGCAATATCTTCGGCGGAGAGTGCGCCGGTGTCGGACGTTTCCAAGACTACATAAGCACTGCTGCAAAACAACGAGTTCAAGCGTTTCATGTCGGCAATCAGCTCCAGGTGCAGGGAACTGGTCTCCAGGCTCTGCACGATCTTGCGTTGCAGGCGACTGACGTGGGCGTGGGCCAGGCGGCGTTCCTGGGCGCGAAAGCGGCGTTTTTCGCGCAGCAGTTGGCGCGCGCTTTCCGGGTCGGCACTGAGGAACACCGACAAGCCCAGGCGCAGGTTGGCGATCAATTGGCTGTGCAGGCCTGTGAGTTCTTCCAGGCCCACTTCGGAAAACTGGCGGCGTTGGGAGGTTTTCTGCTGCTGGACTTTACGCAGCATGCGTTCGATCAGGTCGCCGGCCAGTTTCAGGTTGATCGACAGCTCGATGATTTCGGCCCAGCGCCGACTGTCTTGCTCGCTGAGGTCTTCGCGGGGCATTTGCGCCAGGTAGAGTTTGATCGCGCTGTAGAGTGCCTCGACGTCGTCGCTGAGGCTGCGTATTTCCTGGGTAATGGCTGTCTGTTTGCCGCGCAGCACTTCCTGCATGGCGGTGAGCATGTTGTCGATCAGATCACCCAGGCGCAGGGTTTCGCGCGCGGCGTTGGCCAGGGCCAGGCTCGGTGTGGTCAGGGCCGTGGGGTCCAGGTGGCGCGGTTGGGCCTTGCCGTTGACCTCGTCCCGCTCCGGCAGTAACCAGGCGCACAGCTTGGCCATTGGGCCGATAGTGGGCAGCAGGATCAGGCAACGGCTGACGTTGTAGAGCAGGTGGAAGGTGATGACCATGCCTTGGGCGCTGTAGTCCAGCCCGTCCATCCACAGCACCAGCGGGTCGAGCACCGGGATAATCAGCAGCAGGCCGATCAGTTTGTACAGCAGGCTGCCCAAGGCGACCTGGCGACCGGCGGCGTTCTGCATGCTGGTGCTGAGAAAGGCCAGCACGCCGCTGCCGATGTTGGCGCCGATCACCAGACCGATGGCCACGTGCAAGCCGATCACCCCGGCGCCGGCCAGGGTGGCGGTCAGCAGGACAGCGGCGAGGCTGGAGTAGGAAATCATCGCGAACAGGGCGCCGACCAGGGCATCGAGCAAAATATCGCCGGTCAGCGAGGCGAACAGCACTTTCACGCCCTGGGCGTGGGTAATCGGCCCGGCGGCTTCGACGATCAATTGCAGCGCGAGGATGATCAGGCCGAGGCCGATCCCGACCCGGCCCAACTGCCCGGCCCGCGTCTGTTTGCGCGACAGGAAGAAAATCACCCCGAGAAAGATCAGCAGCGGCGACAGCCAGGACAGGTCGAAGGTCAGCACCCGCGCCATCAGCGCGGTGCCGACGTCGGCGCCGAGCATGGTCGCCAGGGCGGGTACCAGCCCCATCAGGCCCTGGCCGACAAAGGAGGTCACCAGCATCGCCGTGGCGTTGCTGCTCTGCACCATGGCGGTCACCAGGATGCCGGCGACAAATGCCAGCCAGCGCTTGGACATGTTCTGCCCGATGACTTGACGCAGGTTGGAACCGTAGACCCGCAGGATGCCGGTACGGACGATGTGCGTGCCCCAGATAAGCAGGGTCACGGCGGAAAGCAGATTGAGCAAGGTCAGCATGCTCGGCCCCCCGTGTGGGTGTGCGCCATTTGGCGCAAATGAGAATTGCCGCGTGCCGTTCTACGTCTTGTAGTTAAGCTGTAGTTGGCGAATGGGCTCGGCGCCAGCATCGCATAGCTAAAGTGGGGATTGAAACAAAACTGTCATGAAATCAGCTTTTTATGCATGAAAAAAAGGGGCTTATAAAAGCCCCTTTTTTGTCTGGCTCGGGTTTATTGACCCGGAATGTCCTTGCGCAGTTTCACAGGGTCCTGCTGTTTCTTCTTTTTCGCGATGGCGGTGCGCATCTTGATGTTCACCGCTTCCACCGCCAGCGAGAATGCCATGGCGAAGTAGACGTAGCCTTTTGGCACGTGCACGTCGAAGGATTCGGCGATCAGCACGGTACCCACCACCAGCAGGAACGACAGCGCCAGCATCTTCAGCGACGGGTGCTTGTCGATGAAGTCGCTGATGGTGCCGGCGGCCAGCATCATCACCAATACGGCAACAATGATCGCGGCAACCATGACCGGCACATGGGAGACCATGCCCACGGCGGTGATCACCGAGTCCAGGGAGAACACGATGTCGATGATCGCGATCTGGATGATGGTGTAGATGAACTTGCCACCGGCGCCCTTGGGTTCGTCGTGGGTTTCGTCTTCACCTTCCAGGGCGTGGTACATCTCCTGGGAGCTTTTCCACAGCAGGAACAGGCCACCGAAGAACAGGATCAGGTCGCGGCCGGAAATGCCTTGGCCGAAGACCACGAACAGATCGTCGGTCAGGCGCATGACCCAGGTGATCGACAGCAGCAACAGGATTCGCGTGACCATGGCCAATGCCAGGCCGAAGATCCGGGTGCGTGCCTGCATATGCTTGGGCATGCGGCTGACCAGGATCGAAATCATGATGATGTTATCGATGCCCAGGACGATCTCAAGGGCCGTCAGGGTGAAGAAGGCAATCCAGATTTCCGGATTGGTCAGCCATTCCATGTGTATTCCTTTGAGCAAGTGTTAAACCGCGCAAGCTGCAGCGCCGCGCGGTGAGTGAGTCGGTACGATTATAGAGTGCTGAACAGCGGAAAAATCCCCATCAGCAATGCGGCGAACATTATGCACAGGCATACCAGTACTGCCCACTTCAAGGTGAAGCGTTGGTGATCGCCAAATTCGATACCGGCCAGGGCCACCAACAGGTAGGTCGACGGTACCAGCGGGCTGAGCAAGTGCACGGGCTGGCCAACGATCGAGGCGCGAGCCATTTCCACCGCGGTGATGCCGTAGTGGCTGGCGGCTTCGGCGAGTACTGGCAGTACGCCGTAGTAGAACGCATCGTTGGACATGAAGAAGGTGAACGGCATGCTCACCAGTGCGGTGATCACCGCCAGGTAAGGGCCCATGGCTTCCGGAATGACGGCCAGCAGGCTCTTGGACATGGCATCGACCATGCCGGTGCCCGACAGGATGCCGGTGAAGATCCCTGCGGCGAAGATCAACCCTACCACCGCCAATACGCTGCCGGCGTGGGCGGCGACGCGGTCTTTCTGCTGTTGCAGGCACGGGTAGTTGACGATCATCGCGATACTGAATGCCACCATGAACAGCACCGGCAGCGGCAACAGGCCGGCGATCAGGGTGCACATCAGGGCCAGGGTCAGGGCACCGTTGAACCAGATCAGCTTCGGACGGCGGGCATCCGGGTATTGCGACACGCTGATCTCGCTGTGGTCGATCTCGTCGCCTTGCAGGTGCAGTTCACCCAGGCGCGCCCGTTCGCGCTTGCCGTACATGTAGGCAATCACCAGGATCGCCACCACACCGGCGGCCATCGCCGGGATCATCGGGACGAAAATATCCGAGGGGTCCACGTGCAGCGCACTGGCGGCGCGGGCGGTCGGGCCGCCCCAGGGGGTCATGTTCATCACGCCACCGGCGAGGATGATCAGGCCGGCCATGATCCGCGGGCTCATACCGATGCGCTGGTACAGCGGCAGCATGGCGGCCACGCAGATCATGTAGGTGGTGGCGCCGTCACCGTCGAGGGACACCACCAGGGCCAGCACGGCGGTGCCGACCGACACCTTCAGCGGGTCGCCCTTGACCATCTTGAGGATCTTGCGCACGGCCGGGTCGAACAGGCCGGAGTCGATCATCAGGGCAAAATAGAGGATGGCGAACATCAGCATCACGCCGGTGGGCGCGAGCTTGGTGATGCCTTCGAGCATCATCGGGCCGATCTTCGGTGCGAAACCGCCGAACAGCGCGAACAGGATAGGCACGATGATCAGGGCGATCAGCGCGGACAGGCGCTTGGTCATGATCAGGAACATGAACGTGATGACCATGGCAAAGCCAAGGAAAGTCAGCATAGGAGTACTCCAGGCGTAGCGCGGCTAGGGATTGGCGAACCGGGTGGGGTCAGCGCAGAACGAAGGGCACGAGGCGTACGGGTGGAGTTGGGGCGAACAGGCGGGTACGGACGGACATCGGGGATCACCATTGTTGTTGTGTACAGCCGGTCTGTTGCCGGCAGTTGGGGGCGATCCTAGACGCGTTAGCTTTCAGCCAGCTTTCGTTGGTAAAACAGTTGGTGGTGGGAAGATGTACGGTCTTCAGGTGTACACAATTCAAATGTGGGAGGGGACTTGCTCCCACATTGGAATGTGTTTATTCCGTGTACTTCAGGGCAGCTCGAGGCCGCCCGCTGCTTTGTGCAGTTTGCGCAGGTGTTCACCCACCTGCTTGAGGTTGGCTTCACACGCGGCAATTTCGGCCGCGCGGGACGGATCCAGCAGCGCCCTCACCTCTTTATCCAGCTCGCCGGTGAGCGATTGCAGCTGCTTCTGGCGCTCGGCGCTTTCCGATTCCAGGCGCTTGGCTTCCGATGGTTGCGGCAGGCCATAGCCACCGCTGCCCAGCAGTTCTGCCGGACGGCTGAGGAAGCCACTGTTG
Source organism: Pseudomonas sp. S3E12 (assembly GCF_001702295.1). Taxonomy (NCBI): domain Bacteria; kingdom Pseudomonadati; phylum Pseudomonadota; class Gammaproteobacteria; order Pseudomonadales; family Pseudomonadaceae; genus Pseudomonas; species Pseudomonas sp. S3E12. The sequence continues at coordinate 18,183 of NZ_MBDT01000002.1, read as the reverse complement.
GCGAGGATCTGCTGCAGTGTGGCGTTAGCTTTCTCCATGCCGCCGTTTTTCAGCTCGCGTGCACCGAGGTAGCGTTGCTTGACTTCGTCCTGGGCCAGCATCAGCTGTTTGCGAAAGCTCGCCTGTTCCAGCAGCAGCAGTGCGGCGCTGGTGCGCAGGTCGGCCTGGTCAAACCACTGGCGGCGCTCTTCGGCGCTGAGGGACAGCCAGTCTTCAACCTGGGTCTGTTTGATCGGCAGGTGTTTGCGCAGCACGTCGAACATGGCCTGGTAGCGTTCGCGGAAGGAGTCGAAGTGATACCCCAGGCGCATGGCCTCGCGTTTGTCGTTGAGTACGCTGGTATCCGCCAGGCCGCGGGCTTGCAGCACTTCCAGCAGGCCATTCGGCGTGATGTTGTCCAGGCCGGTCAGCTGCGGGTTGGCGCTGCCGCTGCGCAGCAGTTTCAGGCTTTCGACCGCGCAATTGTTGGACAGGAAGTAATAGTTGCCGTCATAGCTCCAATGCATTTCAGCGGCGTGCTCGACGGTGTCGTTGATCTCCTGGCGCGACAGTTTCAGCGGCACGGACGCCAGGCCGCGCAGTTCGGTCTTGGTGTATTCGTCAATCACTTGGGCCAGCGGCAACACGAACAGCCGTGACGGGTACTTGCCCACCAGGCCGTCCCAGCTGGACAGCTGTACATCGCCGACGAAGGCGCGATAGGACAGCACCAGGTGCTGGTCCAGGTCGAGCCGGCAGTCCGGCCCACGGGGGCGGCCCGGCGCGCAGATCACCAGGCGCAACATACTGTGGCCCCAGCGGCTGACCAGGTTCTGGTTGGCTTCGGCCAGCAGGTAGTCGATTTCGTAGACCCGCTCGGGGTCGACGTGGCCCAGGGGTGTCTTGGCGAAATCGTTGCCGGCGTTGAGGAACGCGTAGGTCTTGGCGCAGGTGTCTTGTTCCGGAGGGGCCCAGCCGAAGTGTTCCTTGTAATAGCGGAACAGCGCGGGGCGCCGGCAGGCATAGCTTGGGTCGAGGAGGAAGTACTCCATATTGACGGCTACGAATTCCAGCGGGCTGGTGGTTTCGTAGATATCCGGGCTGCGCGCGACCTGACGGTTGTGTTGTTCGCGCTCACCGCGACGGCCGACATATTGCGGCCAACCCGCCAGGTCCAGCAGGCGCGGGTCATCGCTGAGGGTGAAGCGCCGGTCATTCTGGCCACGGCATTGATCGGGCAGGCCGATCAGGCCGGTGATGTTGTTCTGGCGGCTGCAACGCTGGATCAGCGCGCGTTCGTCCTTGGGCCACAGGCGCGCACGGTCATAGATGTGGGTCAGTTCATGCAGCACGGTCGCGAGCATTTCCCGTCGCACGGTGCCGTGGGGGCGATTGGTTTTCTGCGTGGCGGCGCTGCCGTCGGTCAGGCTGTCGAGCAGGTTGCGGTTGAGGTCCAGCTCGGCCACCAACGAAGCCTGGCCATAGGCATTTTCGGGCATCTTGTCGGTCCAGCCGACATCGATGCGCCGGTCCAACTGCTCGACGAAGCGCGGTGGCAGCGAGCGCATCGCCTCATCGAGCAATGCCTGGCTGGCCTGCTGTTCGGCCGGGCTCAAGCCATCTGTCTTGAGCCGCAGTTGCAGGCTGGCCTGGGCTGTACTGGCACACAGCAGCACAGTCCCGGCCAGGAGCCAGGCGACAAGGCGCCTCACAGAGCGAGGATAGCTTCGGCGAGGGTCTGGTCGCTGGCATCGCGCGCTTCCGGCAGGCGGGTGCGCAGGGTGTCGAAGGCGGCTTCCAACTGTGCGCCGCGGATCTCGCCGTTGGTGGCGACGAAACTGGCCGCGTCATCGTGGGCTTCGCGCACGACTTTGGAGTCGCGGATGGAGGTGGTGGTGTCCGAAGTGAAATCAATGGTGCGGCCAGAGGCGCGAACAATGATGTTACTGGTGGCCACCAGGGTATGTGCCTGGGCAACGTCGGCCAACAACAGCAGGCCAAGGGTGGCGGCGATCAGCGGGCTACGCATGGAATGACTCCGAAATACAAAGATGATTATTGGACGAGAATTGCCTGCGCCAGTTCAAGGTCGCTGGCGTTAAGTTTTGGTTGGGTACGGCGCAGGTAATCCAGCGCGGATTCGAGCCGTGCGCCCCGCCATTGGCCGTCAGTGGCGATAAACGCAGCGGCATCATCCTGGGCCGCCACGACTACTTTCCTGTCGAAAGGCGCGGAGGTCACCTTGCTGGTGGCGTACGCACTCGCGACGGTACCTTGGATGGTCAGGTCGAAGGCCGAAGCCAATGGCGACCAGCTGGCACACAAACACACAGGGACTATTAGCAGGCGGTATGAAAAAGCCATGGGACTCGACAACTGAAAGCGAGCGCCAAGGCTAGCGTAATGCCCGGGCGAGAGCCAGTGCGGCGGCATCGGGGAGCGACGGACGCTCCCTTTGTGTCAACTCATTCAAATAGCCAGGATGGCTTGGGCCAGCTGTGCGTCAGTCGCGGTGTTCAGTTGCGGCACCTGTTGGCGGATCTGGGCCAGGGCGCTTTCCAGCTTCACACCACGAATGGCGCCTTCGCTTGCGACGAAGCTGGCTGCGTCGTCACGGGCGGCGCGCACGACCTTGTTATCCCGCAGTGACGAAGTGGCATCGGAGGTGGCGTCGGAAGTAGCCTTCAGTGCGCCGACAATGGAGTCGGTGGTCACGATGAAGCTGGATGCGCTGGCGTTGGTGGCCAGGGCCAGCAGGGCAGCAGCACTCAGCAGGCGAATACGGGACATGGGGTGACTCCTGTAGGTGAACGAATAAGGTGGCGCAGGGCGGCCATTGGGAATCAGACGCCTGTCCTAAACGGTTCGCCACGTTGTGCATGGATATTAAGCCGCTGTTTATCCGTTCGGAAAGCTTCTTGACTGCCTAGTCTCGCCAGAACGGCTTGGACAACTCGGCCATTCGGTCTCCCGGGCTGATGCCGACATCGGAGAGTTCTCGAAGATCGAGCTGCGCCAGTTGGCGGCGTTCGTAGGCGTGGCGGAGCCACTTGGCCAGCGTGGAAGCTGTCCTGTGTAACAGCCGTTTATAGAGAGAGGGTTGGGTGTCCATGGTGAGCGCCTTTCGTGAGGTCCTGGAACGCCATGGTGGGCGAGTGGCTCTGACCGTTACAGATACACCAATGTTTAATTGTACTGCTTAACTGTTATATTTTTTGAACTGTACTGGTTTGGATGAATGGCTTCTGTTTGGACGGAAAGAAGGCTCTCCCGGAAAACAACAAAGCCCGCCTCCGGTCTCCCGGGGCGGGCTTTGTTTTGACAAATCAGTGCTGGCAGTGGACCCGGTAGGTCAGGGCCAGCGGGCGTCAATTAACGCCAGAACGGCTTGCTCAGCTCTTCATAGCGTTGAGCTTCGCTGATACCGGCATCAGCCAGCAGACGCGAATCCAGACGAGCCAGTTGATGGCGGCTGGAGATGCGGCGCTGCCACAACATCAGGTTGGCGAGAACGCGCAAAGGCAGGGAAGCCTGGGTGTTTACAGCTTTTTCTTCGAAGAACAGTTCGGAACTGAGTGTACGTTCCATGATGACATCCTTCCGCTTGTGGCGGGATTAGGTAGTGGTTTAACTGATGCCAATGATCCTCCTCCGGCGCAAGACTCTCTAGATACAGTTCACCTGTATTGTGAGGGGCCAGTTAACTGTTTATAGGTGCTGTACTGTACGGAAATGGGGCAACTGTACCTGTCTGCACTGAAACAGTGCGAAATAAGCATTTTGTGAGGTGAGTGTGGGAATTTTCGGTAGGAAATGACCGGTACAGCAGTACAGTTTTTTCAAGAAGCGAGGGGTGTGGCATCGAGCTGACGAAACTGTGTTTGCGTCAGCTCGAATCTGTATCAATCAAGCCTTGAGCATATGCCCGGTTTCTTCCAGGTTAATGTGCCAACTCAGTGCTTCGCGCAGGATGTGTGGGGTGTGGCCACCGATGGCGCAGGCTGTGTTGAAGTAAGTGTTCAGCGCATCGCGGTATGCCGGATGCACACAGTTGTCGATGATCACCCGGGCCCGCTCCCGTGGCGCCAGGCCCCGCAGGTCCGCGAGGCCTACTTCGGTGACCAGGATGTCGACGTCGTGCTCGGTGTGGTCCACATGGCTGACCATCGGCACCACGCTGGAAATCGCGCCGCCCTTGGCAATCGACTTGGTGACGAAGATCGCCAGGTGCGCGTTGCGCGCAAAGTCGCCGGAACCGCCGATGCCGTTCATCATCCGCGTGCCGCAGATGTGGGTGGAGTTGACGTTGCCGTAAATGTCGAACTCCAGCGCCGTGTTGATGCCGATAATGCCCAGGCGCCGCACTACTTCAGGGTGATTGGAAATTTCCTGCGGGCGCAGCACCAGCTTGTCTTTGTAGTGCTCCAAGTTGCCGAACACGTCGGCATTGCGCCGCTCCGACAGGGTGATCGAGCTGCCTGAGGCAAAGCTCAGTTTGCCGGCGTCGATCAGGTCGAACGTCGAGTCCTGCAACACTTCCGAATACATGGTCAGGTCTTCGAACGGCGAATCGATCAGGCCGCACATCACTGCGTTGGCAATGTTGCCGATCCCGGCCTGCAGCGGACCAAGCTTGTTGGTCATGCGCCCGGCGTCCACTTCCTGCTTGAGGAAGTTGATCAGGTGGTTGGCGATGCCCTGGGTGTCGCTGTCGGGTGGTGTCACGGTGGAGGCTGAGTCGGCCTGATTGGTGATCACGATGGCGACGATCTTCTCCGGCGGGATCGGGATCGCGGTGCTGCCGATGCGGTCGTCGACCTTTACCAGCGGGATCGGCGTACGGGTTGGCCGGTAGGTCGGGATATAGATGTCGTGCAGCCCTTCCAGATTCGGGTTGTGTGCCAGGTTGATCTCGACGATCACTTGCTTGGCGAAAATCGCGAAGCTGGCGGAGTTACCCACAGACGTGGTGGGCACGATATGGCCTTGTTCGGTGATCGCAACGGCCTCGATGACGGCTATGTCCGGCAGCTTGAGCTGGTTGTTGCGCAGTTGCTCGACGGTTTCCGACAGGTGCTGATCGATAAACATCACTTCGCCGGCGTTGATCGCCTTGCGCAACGTGCTATCGACCTGGAACGGCATGCGGCGGGACAGCACGCCGGCTTCGGTCAACTGCTTATCCAGGTCGTTACCCAGGCTGGCGCCGGTCATCAGGGTGATTTTCAGCGGGGACGTCTTGGCGCGTTCGGCCAGGGCGTGGGGCACGGCCTTGGCTTCACCGGCACGGGTGAAGCCGCTCATGCCGACGGTCATGCCGTCCTCGATCAGTGCGGCGGCGTCTGCCGCGCTCATGACCTTGTTCAACAACGAAGGCAAGCGGATACGATCACGGTACATGAATTGTTATCTCAGGCTACGGAAGCAAGGTGGGCAGTGTAGTGATTTCAAAAAATTTCGGCCCGCTACCATGGTCGAATGCGGGGCAGCGATTTAGAGCCTTTGGTCGGGTTTCATGGGGTAATAAAAAACCCCAGCCTACTGGAGGCCAGGGTTTCGGGTATTGCTCTGGCGCAGTGTTACTCGACGGCCTTGACCATGTCTTCGATGACCTTCTTGGCATCACCGAAGACCATCATGGTCTTGTCCAGGTAGAACAGTTCGTTATCCAGCCCGGCATAACCACTGGCCATCGAGCGCTTGTTGACGATGATGGTCTTGGCCTTGAACGCTTCCAGGATCGGCATGCCGGCAATCGGCGAGTTGGGGTCGTTCTTGGCGGCCGGGTTGACCACGTCGTTCGCGCCCAGCACCAGCACCACGTCAGCCTGGCCGAATTCGGAGTTGATATCCTCCATCTCGAACACCTGGTCGTAAGGCACTTCCGCCTCGGCCAGCAGGACGTTCATATGCCCAGGCATACGGCCGGCCACCGGGTGGATCGCGTATTTCACGGTCACGCCACGGTGGGTCAGCTTCTCGGTCAGTTCCTTCAGGGCATGCTGTGCCCGTGCCACTGCCAGGCCATAGCCTGGAACGATGATCACGGTGTCGGCGTTGGTCAGCAGGAACGTGGCGTCGTCGGCCGAGCCGGATTTTACCGGGCGTGCTTCTTTAGAGCCGGCTGCGGCACCGGCATCCGGCGCATTGCCGAAACCGCCGAGCAGTACATTAAAGAAGGAGCGGTTCATCGCCTTGCACATGATGTACGACAGGATCGCACCGCTTGAACCCACCAGCGAACCGGCAATGATCAGCATCGAGTTGTTCAGCGAGAAGCCGATGCCCGCCGCGGCCCAGCCGGAGTAGCTGTTGAGCATCGACACAACAACCGGCATATCGGCGCCGCCGATTGGGATGATGATCAGCACGCCGAGCACGAACGCCAATGCCAGCATCAGCGCAAAGGCGGTGAGGTTGCCGGTGAACATGAACGCCAGCCCCAGGCCGAGTGTTGCAAGGCCGAGCACCAGGTTGATCTTGTGCTGGCCGCCAAACTGTACCGGTGCGCCTTGGAACAGGCGGAACTTGTACTTGCCCGACAGCTTGCCGAACGCGATCACCGAACCGGAGAAGGTAATCGCACCGATGGCCGCGCCGAGGAACAGCTCCAGGCGGTTGCCCGCCGGGATCGCATCGCCCAGGTGTTTGACGATGCCCAGGGACTGCGGCTCGACCACGGCGGCAATCGCGATAAACACCGCGGCCAGGCCGATCATGCTGTGCATGAAGGCGACCAGTTCGGGCATCTTGGTCATTTCTACGCGCTTGGCCATGACCGAGCCGGCGGTGCCGCCGACCAGCAGGCCGACGATCACGTAGCCGATACCGGCGGTGGCCAGCTCAGCGCCGAGCTTATAGATGAGGCCTACGGTCGTGAGTACCGCCAGCGCCATGCCGAGCATGCCGAACAGGTTGCCGCGTCGCGACGTAGTGGGATGCGACAGGCCTTTGAGGGCCTGGATAAAGCAGATCGACGCGATCAGGTACAGCGTCGTCACCAGATTCATGCTCATTACTTCGGCGCCTCTTCTTTTGCTTTCGGGGCTTTCTTCTTGAACATCTCCAGCATCCTGCGAGTTACCAGGAAACCGCCGAACACGTTTACGGCTGCGAGGGCCACAGCCAGGGTGCCCATGGTCTTGCCCAGCGGGGTCACGGTGAGGGCGGCAGCCAGCATGGCGCCTACGATCACGATCGCGGAAATCGCGTTGGTCACTGCCATCAGCGGCGTGTGCAGCGCGGGCGTCACGTTCCAGACCACGTGGTAACCGACATAAATCGCCAGCACAAAGATGATCAGGTTGTAGATACCGGGGGAGATAAGCTCTTCCATCGTCTGAATCCCTGCTTAGGCGTTTTTGCGGATGACTTGGCCGTCGCGGCACATGAGGCACGCGGCGACGATGTCGTCTTCGAGGTTGATTTCAAACTGCCCTTCCTTGTTGAAGACCAGCTTCAGGAAGTCCAGCAGGTTGCGCGCATATAAAGCTGAGGCGTCGGCGGCGACGGCACCGGCCAGGTTGGTTGGGCCGCAGATGATCACGCCGTTCTCCACCACCACCTGGTCGGCGACGGTCAGCGGGCAGTTGCCACCCTGGGCGGCGGCGAGGTCGATCACCACCGAGCCGGGCTTCATCTGCGCGACGGTGTCGGCGCTGAGCAGCGTCGGCGCCTTGCGGCCGGGGATCAGGGCGGTGGTGATGACAATGTCTGCCTGCTTGGCGCGCTCGTGCACGGCTTGGGCCTGGCGTTGCATCCAACTGCTGGGCATCGGGCGTGCGTAGCCGCCAACACCGACGGCGCATTCACGTTCTTCGTCGGTTTCGTAGGGGACATCGACGAACTTGGCGCCAAGGGATTCGATCTGCTCTTTTACCGCAGGGCGCACGTCGGAAGCTTCGATCACGGCGCCCAGGCGTTTCGCCGTGGCGATCGCCTGCAGGCCCGCGACGCCGGCGCCGAGGATCAGCACGCGCGCGGCTTTGACCGTACCGGCGGCGGTCATCAGCATCGGCATGAAACGCGGGTAGTGATGGGCGGCCAGCAACACGGCTTTATAGCCGGCGATGTTGGCCTGGGAAGACAGCACGTCGAGGCTCTGGGCCCGCGAGGTACGTGGCGCAGCTTCCAGCGCAAAGGCAGTGATGCCCTGCTCGGCCAGCTTGGCAATGGTTTCGTTGCTGAACGGATTGAGCATGCCCACCAACACAGTGCCGCTTTTGATCAGCGCCAGTTCGCTGTCGCTGGGGGCGACCACCTTGAGAATCAGCTCGGCGCCAAACGCATCGCCGGCACTGCCAATGGTCGCGCCTGCTGCTTCATAGGCACTGTCGACGATGCTGGCCTTGAGGCCGGCGCCGCTTTGAACAGTGACCTTATGGCCCTGGCCGATCAGCTTCTTGATGGTTTCCGGGGTGGCAGCCACCCGCGTTTCACCGGTCTGGGTTTCGAGAGGAACACCAATGTGCACGTCAAATCTCCTGCATGATCTTTTTGCTTTTGATCTTTTTGTAAAAAGGCCAGTGCACCGCGAGTGGCGCAGCTGGGGCGGCCGATCAGCACGATCCCGCTGAAATGACAGCGGGGCGCGGCATTTTGCAGGCGAACTTTACGGCCTTCAAGGGATTATGACGGGTGACGAAAAATTAACTACAAGTCACCCTGTGACTGATTGTCGCAACGGTCTGAAATAACCTCTTTAAATACAGGTGCTTAAAGGGCTTCAGCTGGTTCGTGTGTTTTTTTCCATCGTTGATGTGAATAGTCGGGCATTGGCTGATAGGAGTCGCTACAAGCCACGAAAATCATGGCTTTAAGCCTTGTTTCAGGCTGACAGGTACAGTCTGCTTAAATGCGACATATACGTACATCTGTAGGCTTTAAATTTAGCTGACTACAAAGTCAGCATGTGAGGCTTGTCCTTTAAGTGCTGGGGCTGTAGCGCTGCGATTGGTCTATCAACCAGTCTCTGAACGCGTGCAGTGAAGCTGATTCGACTTTTCTGTCAGGAATCATCAGGTAATAAGCCTTCGAACTGGTCAGTGCCTGCGGGCTTGCGATCACCAGTCGCTGCTCGTCCAGTTCTCGCTGGATAAGGAATGGCGGGATCAGTGCAATACCCATGTCATGCATGGCGGCTTGAGACAACATCGAGAATAGCTCGTAACGTGGGCCTGTCATGTCGCGGGGTACGTTCAGTTGCTGGGCGTTGAACCATTGGCGCCAGGCGTAAGGGCGGGTGGTCTGTTGAAGCAATGGCAGTTCTGCAATCTCCTGGGGGGTGAATCGCTCAAGTTCGCCCAATAGTCGCGGGCTGCACACGGGGACAGGATTTTCTCCCATTAGCCTGTGGGATTCGGTGCCGGACCAATCTGCGTCGCCGAAGTAGATTGCTGCGTCAAATTCTGTATCGGCAAAGAGGAAGGGGCGCGTGCGGTTAGTCAGGTTTACCGTCACCTCCGGATGCTCTCGTTGAAAGTCCTTGAGGCGAGGGATCAACCATTGCGTACCAAAAGTGGGTACCACGGCCAGTTCAATGGTGTTTGCGCCTTGCTGTCCCATGACGGACAGGGTGTCGCGCTCCACGGCGTCCAGCTGGGTGGCCACGCGACGGCTGTATGAAAGTCCCGCCTCCGTCAGCTTTACCCCGCGCCGTGAGCGCCGAAACAGCTCGACACTTAAAAACTCCTCCAGGCTGGCGATCTGTCGGCAAATGGCGCCTTGGGTGATGGAAAGCTCATGCGCCGCCTTGGTAAAGCTCTCGTGGCGGGCTGCCGCTTCAAAACTGACGAGGGCGGTGGTGCTGGGGATTTTTCTGCGCATATACCTTGTCCTCACACAAAAAGTGCAGCTGCGCCGCTTATAGGCGTTACGAAGTGAGAAATTATCACAAGCCTATGCAAAAACCTCGTTTGCTCTCCCTGCCTGCCCGGCCTAGGCTCCATGCACGACTTCTGATTTTCTTTGCGAGGACTCATTCATGGCTGGCAAGGCAAGCTTCAACTGGATCGATCCACTGCTGCTGGATCAACAGCTCACCGAAGAAGAGCGCATGGTGCGCGACAGTGCTGAGCAATTCGCCCAGGACAAGCTGGCGCCGCGTGTGCTTGAAGCTTTTCGCCATGAAAAGACCGATCCGGCGATTTTCCGTGAAATGGGTGAGACCGGTTTGCTGGGGGCAATGATTCCTGAGCAGTACGGGGGCAGTGGTTTGAACTACGTCAGCTACGGCCTGATTGCGCGTGAGGTTGAGCGCGTCGACTCCGGTTATCGCTCGATGATGAGTGTGCAGTCTTCACTGGTGATGGTGCCTATCAATGAGTTCGGCACCGAAGCGCAAAAGCAGAAGTATTTGCCGAAATTGGCCTCGGGCGAATGGATTGGCTGCTTTGGTTTGACCGAGCCTGATCACGGTTCCGACCCCGGCGCGATGGTTACTCGTGCACGCAAAGTGGATGGCGGCTATAGCCTGAGCGGCGCAAAAATGTGGATCACCAATAGCCCGATTGCGGACGTGTTTGTGGTGTGGGCCAAGGACGACGCTGGGGATATTCGTGGGTTTGTCCTGGAGAAAGGCTGGAAGGGCCTGAGTGCGCCAGCGATTCACGGCAAGGTCGGCCTGCGCGCCTCCATCACCGGTGAGATCGTGATGGATAACGTGTTTGTGCCGGAAGAGAACATTTTCCCGGATGTGCGCGGCTTGAAGGGTCCTTTCACCTGCCTTAACTCGGCGCGTTATGGCATTTCCTGGGGGGCTTTGGGGGCCGCGGAGTTTTGCTGGCACACCGCTCGCCAGTACACCTTGGATCGTCAGCAGTTCGGCCGGCCATTGGCGGCAACTCAATTGATCCAGAAGAAGCTGGCCGATATGCAGACCGAGATCACCCTGGCGCTGCAAGGCTGCCTGCGTCTGGGGCGTATGAAGGATGAGGGAACGGCTGCGGTTGAAATCACATCGATCATGAAGCGCAACTCGTGCGGCAAGTCCTTGGACATCGCGCGTATGGCGCGGGACATGTTGGGGGGCAATGGCATCTCCGATGAGTTCGGGGTGGCGCGTCATCTGGTGAACCTGGAGGTGGTTAACACTTATGAGGGCACCCATGACGTGCATGCCCTGATTCTGGGGCGCGCGCAAACCGGTCTTCAGGCGTTCTATTAATAGGAGAACTGCATGGGCGCGCTTTCGCATCTGCGGGTATTGGATTTATCGCGAGTGTTGGCAGGCCCCTGGTCCGGGCAGATCCTTGCGGACCTTGGGGCTGAGGTGATCAAGGTTGAGCGACCTGGTAGCGGGGACGATACGCGCGCCTGGGGGCCGCCCTTCCTTAAGGACGTGGATGGCGAGAACACGAGTGAAGCGGCGTACTACTTGTCGGCTAATCGCAACAAAGAGTCGGTGACTATCGATTTTACGCGGCCGGAGGGGCAGCAACTTGTGAGAGATCTGGCGGCCAAGTCCGACATCTTGATCGAAAACTTCAAGGTGGGTGGACTAGCGGCGTATGGGTTGGACTACGAGTCGCTCAAGACGGTGAATCCGGAGTTGATCTACTGCTCGATTACTGGCTTCGGGCAGACGGGGCCATATGCCGCTCGCGCGGGGTATGACTTCATGATCCAGGGGTTGGGTGGGCTGATGAGTCTTACCGGCCGGCCGGAAGGTGATGAGGGGGCCGGGCCGGTGAAGGTGGGGGTGGCGTTGACTGACATTCTCACTGGGCTCTACTCGACGGTGGCGATCCTGGCTGCGCTGGCGCATCGGGATCATGACGGTGGTGGGCAGCATATCGATATGGCGTTGCTTGATGTGCAGGTGGCCTGCCTGGCTAATCAGGCGATGAACTACCTGGCCACGGGAGCGGCGCCAAAACGGCTGGGTAATGCTCATCCGAATATCGTGCCTTATCAGGATTTCCCTACGGCGGATGGCGATTTCATATTGACCGTGGGTAATGACGGGCAATTTCGCAAGTTCGCCGAAGTGGCTGGGCAGCCGCAGTGGGCGGATGACCCACGGTTCTCTACTAATAAGCTTCGGGTAGCCAACCGCGCTGAGCTGATTCCATTGATTCGCCAGGTTACGGTCTTCAAGACGACGGCTGAGTGGGTGTCACAACTGGAGCGGGTTGGTGTGCCTTGCGGGCCGATCAATGACCTGGCCCAGGTGTTTGCCGATCCTCAGGTGAAGGCACGAGGGTTGGCGATACAGCTGCCACATGCGTTGTCAGGGGTGGTGCCACTGGTGGCCAGTCCGATTCGGTTATCCAAGACGCCTGTGGAATACCGTACTGCGCCTCCTCTATTGGGGCAGCATACGGCCAAGGTGCTGCAGGATGTGTTGGGGTTGGGCTTGGCGAATGTGAAGGCTTTAAAAGAAGCGGGAGTCATCTAGGGGGAGCTCTTCTATATATAGAGGAGCATGTTTTGGTGGTTTTTTAATCAACTTCAGTAGATTGATAGGAAAACCAAATTAATGGTTGACGGCAGATTCTGGACGTCTATAATTCGCCCCACTTCCGGCGCAGTCGAAACGTAAAACTCCTTGGTAAACAATGAGTTATGCAGGATAAGGCAGCGGTTTGCTTCAGCTCATCGAAGCCCAGAAGGAGTTGGTAGAGTCGTTTTGTTTGACGCTATTAACGATTCGATCTTCTCGGTCGAAAGCGGAGAAAAAAGAGGTGTTGACAGCAGCGTGTAACGCTGTAGAATTCGCCTCCCGCTAACGAGAGATCGCAAGCGCAAGTGGTTGAAGTTGTTGAAGAAATCTTCGAAAGCTTCTGAAAATAATCACTTGACAGCAAATGAGGCTGCTGTAGAATGCGCGCCTCGGTTGAGACGAAAGCTCTTAACCAACCGCTCTTTAACAACTGAATCAAGCAATTCGTGTGGGTGCTTGTGGAGTCAGACTGATAGTCAACAAGATTATCAGCATCACAAGTTACTCCGCGAGAAATCAAAGAATAACCAACGATTGCTGAGCCAAGTTTAGGGTTTCTTAAAAACCCAAAGATGTTTGAACTGAAGAGTTTGATCATGGCTCAGATTGAACGCTGGCGGCAGGCCTAACACATGCAAGTCGAGCGGTAGAGAGAAGCTTGCTTCTCTTGAGAGCGGCGGACGGGTGAGTAATGCCTAGGAATCTGCCTGGTAGTGGGGGATAACGTTCGGAAACGGACGCTAATACCGCATACGTCCTACGGGAGAAAGCAGGGGACCTTCGGGCCTTGCGCTATCAGATGAGCCTAGGTCGGATTAGCTAGTTGGTGGGGTAATGGCTCACCAAGGCGACGATCCGTAACTGGTCTGAGAGGATGATCAGTCACACTGGAACTGAGACACGGTCCAGACTCCTACGGGAGGCAGCAGTGGGGAATATTGGACAATGGGCGAAAGCCTGATCCAGCCATGCCGCGTGTGTGAAGAAGGTCTTCGGATTGTAAAGCACTTTAAGTTGGGAGGAAGGGCCATTACCTAATACGTGATGGTTTTGACGTTACCGACAGAATAAGCACCGGCTAACTCTGTGCCAGCAGCCGCGGTAATACAGAGGGTGCAAGCGTTAATCGGAATTACTGGGCGTAAAGCGCGCGTAGGTGGTTTGTTAAGTTGGATGTGAAATCCCCGGGCTCAACCTGGGAACTGCATTCAAAACTGACTGACTAGAGTATGGTAGAGGGTGGTGGAATTTCCTGTGTAGCGGTGAAATGCGTAGATATAGGAAGGAACACCAGTGGCGAAGGCGACCACCTGGACTGATACTGACACTGAGGTGCGAAAGCGTGGGGAGCAAACAGGATTAGATACCCTGGTAGTCCACGCCGTAAACGATGTCAACTAGCCGTTGGGAGCCTTGAGCTCTTAGTGGCGCAGCTAACGCATTAAGTTGACCGCCTGGGGAGTACGGCCGCAAGGTTAAAACTCAAATGAATTGACGGGGGCCCGCACAAGCGGTGGAGCATGTGGTTTAATTCGAAGCAACGCGAAGAACCTTACCAGGCCTTGACATCCAATGAACTTTCCAGAGATGGATTGGTGCCTTCGGGAACATTGAGACAGGTGCTGCATGGCTGTCGTCAGCTCGTGTCGTGAGATGTTGGGTTAAGTCCCGTAACGAGCGCAACCCTTGTCCTTAGTTACCAGCACGTCATGGTGGGCACTCTAAGGAGACTGCCGGTGACAAACCGGAGGAAGGTGGGGATGACGTCAAGTCATCATGGCCCTTACGGCCTGGGCTACACACGTGCTACAATGGTCGGTACAGAGGGTTGCCAAGCCGCGAGGTGGAGCTAATCCCAGAAAACCGATCGTAGTCCGGATCGCAGTCTGCAACTCGACTGCGTGAAGTCGGAATCGCTAGTAATCGCGAATCAGAATGTCGCGGTGAATACGTTCCCGGGCCTTGTACACACCGCCCGTCACACCATGGGAGTGGGTTGCACCAGAAGTAGCTAGTCTAACCTTCGGGAGGACGGTTACCACGGTGTGATTCATGACTGGGGTGAAGTCGTAACAAGGTAGCCGTAGGGGAACCTGCGGCTGGATCACCTCCTTAATCGACGACATCAGCTGCTCCATAAGTTCCCACACGAATTGCTTGATTCATTGAAGAAGACGATAAAGAAGCAGCCCGAAATTGGGTCTGTAGCTCAGTTGGTTAGAGCGCACCCCTGATAAGGGTGAGGTCGGCAGTTCGAATCTGCCCAGACCCACCAATTTTGTGTGGGAAACGCCTGTAGAAATACGGGGCCATAGCTCAGCTGGGAGAGCGCCTGCCTTGCACGCAGGAGGTCAACGGTTCGATCCCGTTTGGCTCCACCACTACTGCTTCTGCGTTATGAAAGCTTAGAAATGAGCATTCCATCAGTATGATGGTGAATGTTGATTTCTAGTCTTTGATTAGATCGTTCTTTAAAAATTTGGGTATGTGATAGAAAGATAGACTGAACGTTACTTTCACTGGTAACGGATCAGGCTAAGGTAAAATTTGTGAGTGGCTCTTAATTGAGTATGATCGAATTTTCGGCGAATGTCGTCTTCACAGTATAACCAGATTGCTTGGGGTTATATGGTCAAGTGAAGAAGCGCATACGGTGGATGCCTTGGCAGTCAGAGGCGATGAAAGACGTGGTAGCCTGCGAAAAGCTTCGGGGAGTCGGCAAACAGACTTTGATCCGGAGATGTCTGAATGGGGGAACCCAGCCATCATAAGATGGTTATCTTGTACTGAATACATAGGTGCAAGAGGCGAACCAGGGGAACTGAAACATCTAAGTACCCTGAGGAAAAGAAATCAACCGAGATTCCCTTAGTAGTGGCGAGCGAACGGGGACTAGCCCTTAAGTGGCTTTGAGATTAGCGGAACGCTCTGGAAAGTGCGGCCATAGTGGGTGATAGCCCTGTACGCGAAAATCTCTTAGTCATGAAATCGAGTAGGACGGAGCACGAGAAACTTTGTCTGAATATGGGGGGACCATCCTCCAAGGCTAAATACTACTGACTGACCGATAGTGAACTAGTACCGTGAGGGAAAGGCGAAAAGAACCCCGGAGAGGGGAGTGAAATAGATCCTGAAACCGTATGCGTACAAGCAGTGGGAGCCCACTTTGTTGGGTGACTGCGTACCTTTTGTATAATGGGTCAGCGACTTATTTTCAGTGGCGAGCTTAACCGAATAGGGGAGGCGTAGCGAAAGCGAGTCTTAATAGGGCGTCTAGTCGCTGGGAATAGACCCGAAACCGGGCGATCTATCCATGGGCAGGTTGAAGGTTGGGTAACACTAACTGGAGGACCGAACCGACTACCGTTGAAAAGTTAGCGGATGACCTGTGGATCGGAGTGAAAGGCTAATCAAGCTCGGAGATAGCTGGTTCTCCTCGAAAGCTATTTAGGTAGCGCCTCATGTATCACTGTAGGGGGTAGAGCACTGTTTCGGCTAGGGGGTCATCCCGACTTACCAAACCGATGCAAACTCCGAATACCTACAAGTGCCGAGCATGGGAGACACACGGCGGGTGCTAACGTCCGTCGTGAAAAGGGAAACAACCCAGACCGTCAGCTAAGGTCCCAAAGTTATGGTTAAGTGGGAAACGATGTGGGAAGGCTTAGACAGCTAGGAGGTTGGCTTAGAAGCAGCCACCCTTTAAAGAAAGCGTAATAGCTCACTAGTCGAGTCGGCCTGCGCGGAAGATGTAACGGGGCTCAAACCATACACCGAAGCTACGGGTATCACGTAAGTGATGCGGTAGAGGAGCGTTCTGTAAGCCTGTGAAGGTGAGTTGAGAAGCTTGCTGGAGGTATCAGAAGTGCGAATGCTGACATGAGTAACGATAATGGGTGTGAAAAACACCCACGCCGAAAGACCAAGGTTTCCTGCGCAACGTTAATCGACGCAGGGTTAGTCGGTCCCTAAGGCGAGGCTGAAAAGCGTAGTCGATGGAAAACAGGTTAATATTCCTGTACTTCTGGTTATTGCGATGGAGGGACGGAGAAGGCTAGGCCAGCTTGGCGTTGGTTGTCCAAGTTTAAGGTGGTAGGCTGGAATCTTAGGTAAATCCGGGATTCTAAGGCCGAGAGCTGATGACGAGTTAACTTTTAGTTAACGAAGTGGTTGATGCCATGCTTCCAAGAAAAGCTTCTAAGCTTCAGGTAACCAGGAACCGTACCCCAAACCGACACAGGTGGTTGGGTAGAGAATACCAAGGCGCTTGAGAGAACTCGGGTGAAGGAACTAGGCAAAATGGCACCGTAACTTCGGGAGAAGGTGCGCCGGTGAGGGTGAAGGACTTGCTCCGTAAGCCCATGCCGGTCGAAGATACCAGGCCGCTGCGACTGTTTATTAAAAACACAGCACTCTGCAAACACGAAAGTGGACGTATAGGGTGTGACGCCTGCCCGGTGCCGGAAGGTTAATTGATGGGGTTAGCTAACGCGAAGCTCTTGATCGAAGCCCCGGTAAACGGCGGCCGTAACTATAACGGTCCTAAGGTAGCGAAATTCCTTGTCGGGTAAGTTCCGACCTGCACGAATGGCGTAACGATGGCGGCGCTGTCTCCACCCGAGACTCAGTGAAATTGAAATCGCTGTGAAGATGCAGTGTATCCGCGGCTAGACGGAAAGACCCCGTGAACCTTTACTATAGCTTTGCACTGGACTTTGAATTTGCTTGTGTAGGATAGGTGGGAGGCTTTGAAGCGTGGACGCCAGTCTGCGTGGAGCCAACCTTGAAATACCACCCTGGCAACTTTGAGGTTCTAACTCAGGTCCGTTATCCGGATCGAGGACAGTGTATGGTGGGTAGTTTGACTGGGGCGGTCTCCTCCTAAAGAGTAACGGAGGAGTACGAAGGTGCGCTCAGACCGGTCGGAAATCGGTCGTAGAGTATAAAGGCAAAAGCGCGCTTGACTGCGAGACAGACACGTCGAGCAGGTACGAAAGTAGGTCTTAGTGATCCGGTGGTTCTGTATGGAAGGGCCATCGCTCAACGGATAAAAGGTACTCCGGGGATAACAGGCTGATACCGCCCAAGAGTTCATATCGACGGCGGTGTTTGGCACCTCGATGTCGGCTCATCACATCCTGGGGCTGAAGCCGGTCCCAAGGGTATGGCTGTTCGCCATTTAAAGTGGTACGCGAGCTGGGTTTAGAACGTCGTGAGACAGTTCGGTCCCTATCTGCCGTGGACGTTTGAGATTTGAGAGGGGCTGCTCCTAGTACGAGAGGACCGGAGTGGACGAACCTCTGGTGTTCCGGTTGTCACGCCAGTGGCATTGCCGGGTAGCTATGTTCGGAATAGATAACCGCTGAAAGCATCTAAGCGGGAAACTAGCCTCAAGATGAGATCTCACTGGGACCTTGAGTCCCCTGAAGGGCCGTCGAAGACTACGACGTTGATAGGTTGGGTGTGTAAGCGCTGTGAGGCGTTGAGCTAACCAATACTAATTGCCCGTGAGGCTTGACCATATAACACCCAAGCAATTTGCGTCGAAAGGCCAGATTGCGGTGTGTGAAGACGCAATGAACCGAAAGTTCGAGATTTCACAAAACACCGACAGCTGTCACATACCCAATTTGCTGAAGCGAGGCCCGCTGGCCACGACTCAGTACCCGAATTTCTTGACGACCATAGAGCATTGGAACCACCTGATCCCATCCCGAACTCAGCAGTGAAACGATGCATCGCCGATGGTAGTGTGGGGTTTC
>NZ_MBDT01000001.1:0-8588 GCF_001702295.1 Pseudomonas sp. S3E12 | reverse complement strand
TGTAGTGGTCTAATGAAACCGGACACCCATTTAGGCGAGAATGCTCGCCAGAACGAGGTGTCAGATGACCAAACAACGCCGTACCTTTTCCCCTGAATTCAAACGCGAGGCCGCCGACCTCGTTCTCAAGCAGGATTACAGCTTCATTGAGGCCAGCCGCTCGCTTGGTGTCGGGGAGTCGGCTTTGCGCCGATGGGTCGACCAGGTGCAACAAGAACGCACGGGCGTCACCCCGCAGAGCAAAGCGCTGACCCCGGAGCAGCAGAAAATCCAAGAGCTGGAAGCCCGAATTGCTCGCCTTGAGCGGGAAAAATCGATCTTAAAAAAGGCTACCGCGCTCTTGATGTCGGAAGATCTCGAGCGTTCGCGCTGATTGACCAGTTGAGCATCCACGAGCCGGTTGATTGGCTGTGCAAGGTGTTTGAAGTGACCCGCTCGTGCTACTACGCTCGGCGCCTCAGGCGCCGCACACCGGAAGTAGAACGCCTTCGATTGCGCAGTCGGGTGAACGAGTTGTTCACCCAAGGCCGCAGTGCTCCCGGTAGCCGTAGCATCATGGCCATGATGCAGGACGACGGCGAGCAGATCGGGCGATTCAAAGTGCGCAGCCTGATGCGCGAGCTGGAGTTGGTCAGCAAACAACCGGGATCGCACGCTTACAAAAAGGCGACGGTCGAGCGGCCCGACATTCCTAATATTTTGAACCGGGAGTTTGATGTGCCCACTCCTGACCACGTCTGGTGTGGCGATATCACTTACATCTGGGCTCAAGGGAAATGGCAGTATCTGGCGGTTGTCCTAGATCTTTTTGCCCGCCGTGTTGTGGGCTGGGCGTTGTCGGGAAAGCCGGATGCGGACTTGGTCATCAAGGCCTTGGACATGGCTTACGAGCAGCGAGGGAAGCCTCAAGGTCTGCTGTTCCACTCCGACCAGGGCTCGCAATATGGAAGCCGGAGTTTTCGTCAGCGCCTTTGGCGATATCGCATGCGTCAGAGCATGAGCCGGCGAGGAAATTGTTGGGATAACGCGCCGATGGAGCGGGTGTTCAGGAGCCTGAAAACCGAGTGGATACCGACCATGGGCTACACGACGGCCCAACAAGCTCAGCGGGATATCAGCCATTTTTTGATGCACCGGTACAACTGGATTCGACCGCACCAATTTAATGGTGGGCTGCCACCGGCTCAGGCCGAGAAAAAACTTAACGTCGTGTCCGGGATTAGTTGACCACTACACGTTTCCTTTTTCGTCCTCGTGGATGAAGTGAAAGCTAACTTCGTGGAGGCCTGCCTGAACGACAGTCTGCGCATGAAGATGAATTCTCTAAGTCTGTGTTATTCGTTTGCACCTTCGTAATCAAACGCGATGAAGTAGTCGCTTTCTGAAAGAGCAATTTCATGAGAGAAGTGTGTCTGTATCAGTGATAGCCATTCCCGCCGCAGTTCAAACATACCGTTATTGACGTCCTCGTCTATCGACAGTCCAAGTTTGGAAATCACGGAGTAGTCGTTTCCTAGGTCCGCTGAGTCCTCCGTTCCGCGTAGCCACTCTGTGGTTCTGTCGAACCATTCCAACCTCATTTTTAGTCCCATGTGTCCAATCGGCTTAATTCGTTGGCTAGTGTCGGAAAAGTAGACTGATGTTTGAGTCAGTCGCGCTGCTTCGATTATTTCGATTTTCGTTTGTTTCGTTTAGTGACTCAAATGTGGGAATTGTCTGTGAAGGCCGAGTTTTCAACTGGCATGACACTCACCGTATCCATGTCGACGAGAAGCCAGGCAGCAGGCAGCAGGTAGTGGTGGCGAGTGTGGCCAGGTAAGGCACGCGGCGATTTGCTCGCCGCATGGTTCAACGTTGCATCGGCGCGAAATCGAATGACCATAGGCCGCTGGCACGGTTTACTGTCACGTTCACTTCAGTGTCGGTGAAGCGTCAGCTGTTGACTGGGGGCTCCATTTATTTGATGAGGTTGCGTGTAGTCAGCGTCGGTTTACTTTTAGGTGATCGGGCTCGGTTCAACAGCGTGGGTGACGATCAATAGGCGTCATCGGTGATGCTCTGAAGCATGCCTGCTGATCAGCTCAGCAAGTGCTTGGAGATCAAGCGCGAGATTTCAACAATCGAGGTCTTGCCGGTGAATTCAAATTTCACTTTCCCCAACGACGAAAAGTAAATCTCCAGTTCCGAATCCAGATCAAACGTGCCGGACGTTTCCACCGAGTACGCGACGATGTTCTTGTACGGCAGCGAGGTGAAGTCCTTCTTGCTGCCTGTTATGCCTTGTACGTTCACTGCGATGATGCGTTTGGTGGTGAATACCACGCCGTCGCGCATGGCTTTGTAGGCGTCGATGACTTCTTCTCCGTCCAGCAGCAGGGCCGCGACGCGTTCGGCGTATTCGTTGTTTTGCTTGAGTTTGAAGAAGCCTTTGTTATTGAAGTCGATCATGTGAAGGTCCTTGTGGTGAGTCCGTTATTGAATGGCTTTAAGGTAGTCCTTCAGTGTCGCGAGCAGTGGCTTGAGTTCCTCCAGCGTGGAGGCTTGCTGTACGTCGGTAGACAACCGCTGCAGCTCACGTCCCAATACCGTATCGGCCCCACCCAAAGCGACCAATGCCTGCAGCACACACTCATCTATCTTCAACAGAATTCCCGGCAGATCTCCCTGTCGCACCAGCAACCCGAACACCTCCCGCTCATACCTATCCATCACCAGGTCGTCCCTCAACACCGGGCTGCCGCCGTCCTCCTCATGCACGAGCTTGAGTGCAAAGAGCGCAACAGCTTCCAGCGTCAATTCCATGGTCTCGGTTCCTCTGGGGTTGGGGGAGGGCGATGATCCCTGTTCTGGGCGTGAAAACAAAGACCCGATGCGTACCGGGCTCTCCTGCGGTATTAAAGAGTCGCCTGACTTCACGGGGACACCGGAGTGATCCTTGGCAGTCGCATCCCCTATTGGCCAAGTACACCTTCTATCTATATAGACGCAACGACGCGCGTCTTTTAAAGGAGGGCGTCGTTGCGTCGCGGTGTGGGCTCTTTGCTAAGGAAAAGATTTTTCAGGGCGGGGGTTGACCATGTAATTCAATGCTGTATTGTTCGCCTCCCGCTGACGAGAGATCGCAAGCGCAAGTGGTTGAAGTTGTTGAAGAAATCTTCGAAAGCTTCTGAAAATAATCACTTGACAGCAAATGAGGCTGCTGTAGAATGCGCGCCTCGGTTGAGACGAAAGCTCTTAACCAACCGCTCTTTAACAACTGAATCAAGCAATTCGTGTGGGTGCTTGTGGAGTCAGACTGATAGTCAACAAGATTATCAGCATCACAAGTTACTCCGCGAGAAATCAAAGAATAACCAACGATTGCTGAGCCAAGTTTAGGGTTTCTTAAAAACCCAAAGATGTTTGAACTGAAGAGTTTGATCATGGCTCAGATTGAACGCTGGCGGCAGGCCTAACACATGCAAGTCGAGCGGTAGAGAGAAGCTTGCTTCTCTTGAGAGCGGCGGACGGGTGAGTAATGCCTAGGAATCTGCCTGGTAGTGGGGGATAACGTTCGGAAACGGACGCTAATACCGCATACGTCCTACGGGAGAAAGCAGGGGACCTTCGGGCCTTGCGCTATCAGATGAGCCTAGGTCGGATTAGCTAGTTGGTGGGGTAATGGCTCACCAAGGCGACGATCCGTAACTGGTCTGAGAGGATGATCAGTCACACTGGAACTGAGACACGGTCCAGACTCCTACGGGAGGCAGCAGTGGGGAATATTGGACAATGGGCGAAAGCCTGATCCAGCCATGCCGCGTGTGTGAAGAAGGTCTTCGGATTGTAAAGCACTTTAAGTTGGGAGGAAGGGCCATTACCTAATACGTGATGGTTTTGACGTTACCGACAGAATAAGCACCGGCTAACTCTGTGCCAGCAGCCGCGGTAATACAGAGGGTGCAAGCGTTAATCGGAATTACTGGGCGTAAAGCGCGCGTAGGTGGTTTGTTAAGTTGGATGTGAAATCCCCGGGCTCAACCTGGGAACTGCATTCAAAACTGACTGACTAGAGTATGGTAGAGGGTGGTGGAATTTCCTGTGTAGCGGTGAAATGCGTAGATATAGGAAGGAACACCAGTGGCGAAGGCGACCACCTGGACTGATACTGACACTGAGGTGCGAAAGCGTGGGGAGCAAACAGGATTAGATACCCTGGTAGTCCACGCCGTAAACGATGTCAACTAGCCGTTGGGAGCCTTGAGCTCTTAGTGGCGCAGCTAACGCATTAAGTTGACCGCCTGGGGAGTACGGCCGCAAGGTTAAAACTCAAATGAATTGACGGGGGCCCGCACAAGCGGTGGAGCATGTGGTTTAATTCGAAGCAACGCGAAGAACCTTACCAGGCCTTGACATCCAATGAACTTTCCAGAGATGGATTGGTGCCTTCGGGAACATTGAGACAGGTGCTGCATGGCTGTCGTCAGCTCGTGTCGTGAGATGTTGGGTTAAGTCCCGTAACGAGCGCAACCCTTGTCCTTAGTTACCAGCACGTCATGGTGGGCACTCTAAGGAGACTGCCGGTGACAAACCGGAGGAAGGTGGGGATGACGTCAAGTCATCATGGCCCTTACGGCCTGGGCTACACACGTGCTACAATGGTCGGTACAGAGGGTTGCCAAGCCGCGAGGTGGAGCTAATCCCAGAAAACCGATCGTAGTCCGGATCGCAGTCTGCAACTCGACTGCGTGAAGTCGGAATCGCTAGTAATCGCGAATCAGAATGTCGCGGTGAATACGTTCCCGGGCCTTGTACACACCGCCCGTCACACCATGGGAGTGGGTTGCACCAGAAGTAGCTAGTCTAACCTTCGGGAGGACGGTTACCACGGTGTGATTCATGACTGGGGTGAAGTCGTAACAAGGTAGCCGTAGGGGAACCTGCGGCTGGATCACCTCCTTAATCGACGACATCAGCTGCTCCATAAGTTCCCACACGAATTGCTTGATTCATTGAAGAAGACGATAAAGAAGCAGCCCGAAATTGGGTCTGTAGCTCAGTTGGTTAGAGCGCACCCCTGATAAGGGTGAGGTCGGCAGTTCGAATCTGCCCAGACCCACCAATTTTGTGTGGGAAACGCCTGTAGAAATACGGGGCCATAGCTCAGCTGGGAGAGCGCCTGCCTTGCACGCAGGAGGTCAACGGTTCGATCCCGTTTGGCTCCACCACTACTGCTTCTGCGTTATGAAAGCTTAGAAATGAGCATTCCATCAGTATGATGGTGAATGTTGATTTCTAGTCTTTGATTAGATCGTTCTTTAAAAATTTGGGTATGTGATAGAAAGATAGACTGAACGTTACTTTCACTGGTAACGGATCAGGCTAAGGTAAAATTTGTGAGTGGCTCTTAATTGAGTATGATCGAATTTTCGGCGAATGTCGTCTTCACAGTATAACCAGATTGCTTGGGGTTATATGGTCAAGTGAAGAAGCGCATACGGTGGATGCCTTGGCAGTCAGAGGCGATGAAAGACGTGGTAGCCTGCGAAAAGCTTCGGGGAGTCGGCAAACAGACTTTGATCCGGAGATGTCTGAATGGGGGAACCCAGCCATCATAAGATGGTTATCTTGTACTGAATACATAGGTGCAAGAGGCGAACCAGGGGAACTGAAACATCTAAGTACCCTGAGGAAAAGAAATCAACCGAGATTCCCTTAGTAGTGGCGAGCGAACGGGGACTAGCCCTTAAGTGGCTTTGAGATTAGCGGAACGCTCTGGAAAGTGCGGCCATAGTGGGTGATAGCCCTGTACGCGAAAATCTCTTAGTCATGAAATCGAGTAGGACGGAGCACGAGAAACTTTGTCTGAATATGGGGGGACCATCCTCCAAGGCTAAATACTACTGACTGACCGATAGTGAACTAGTACCGTGAGGGAAAGGCGAAAAGAACCCCGGAGAGGGGAGTGAAATAGATCCTGAAACCGTATGCGTACAAGCAGTGGGAGCCCACTTTGTTGGGTGACTGCGTACCTTTTGTATAATGGGTCAGCGACTTATTTTCAGTGGCGAGCTTAACCGAATAGGGGAGGCGTAGCGAAAGCGAGTCTTAATAGGGCGTCTAGTCGCTGGGAATAGACCCGAAACCGGGCGATCTATCCATGGGCAGGTTGAAGGTTGGGTAACACTAACTGGAGGACCGAACCGACTACCGTTGAAAAGTTAGCGGATGACCTGTGGATCGGAGTGAAAGGCTAATCAAGCTCGGAGATAGCTGGTTCTCCTCGAAAGCTATTTAGGTAGCGCCTCATGTATCACTGTAGGGGGTAGAGCACTGTTTCGGCTAGGGGGTCATCCCGACTTACCAAACCGATGCAAACTCCGAATACCTACAAGTGCCGAGCATGGGAGACACACGGCGGGTGCTAACGTCCGTCGTGAAAAGGGAAACAACCCAGACCGTCAGCTAAGGTCCCAAAGTTATGGTTAAGTGGGAAACGATGTGGGAAGGCTTAGACAGCTAGGAGGTTGGCTTAGAAGCAGCCACCCTTTAAAGAAAGCGTAATAGCTCACTAGTCGAGTCGGCCTGCGCGGAAGATGTAACGGGGCTCAAACCATACACCGAAGCTACGGGTATCACGTAAGTGATGCGGTAGAGGAGCGTTCTGTAAGCCTGTGAAGGTGAGTTGAGAAGCTTGCTGGAGGTATCAGAAGTGCGAATGCTGACATGAGTAACGATAATGGGTGTGAAAAACACCCACGCCGAAAGACCAAGGTTTCCTGCGCAACGTTAATCGACGCAGGGTTAGTCGGTCCCTAAGGCGAGGCTGAAAAGCGTAGTCGATGGAAAACAGGTTAATATTCCTGTACTTCTGGTTATTGCGATGGAGGGACGGAGAAGGCTAGGCCAGCTTGGCGTTGGTTGTCCAAGTTTAAGGTGGTAGGCTGGAATCTTAGGTAAATCCGGGATTCTAAGGCCGAGAGCTGATGACGAGTTAACTTTTAGTTAACGAAGTGGTTGATGCCATGCTTCCAAGAAAAGCTTCTAAGCTTCAGGTAACCAGGAACCGTACCCCAAACCGACACAGGTGGTTGGGTAGAGAATACCAAGGCGCTTGAGAGAACTCGGGTGAAGGAACTAGGCAAAATGGCACCGTAACTTCGGGAGAAGGTGCGCCGGTGAGGGTGAAGGACTTGCTCCGTAAGCCCATGCCGGTCGAAGATACCAGGCCGCTGCGACTGTTTATTAAAAACACAGCACTCTGCAAACACGAAAGTGGACGTATAGGGTGTGACGCCTGCCCGGTGCCGGAAGGTTAATTGATGGGGTTAGCTAACGCGAAGCTCTTGATCGAAGCCCCGGTAAACGGCGGCCGTAACTATAACGGTCCTAAGGTAGCGAAATTCCTTGTCGGGTAAGTTCCGACCTGCACGAATGGCGTAACGATGGCGGCGCTGTCTCCACCCGAGACTCAGTGAAATTGAAATCGCTGTGAAGATGCAGTGTATCCGCGGCTAGACGGAAAGACCCCGTGAACCTTTACTATAGCTTTGCACTGGACTTTGAATTTGCTTGTGTAGGATAGGTGGGAGGCTTTGAAGCGTGGACGCCAGTCTGCGTGGAGCCAACCTTGAAATACCACCCTGGCAACTTTGAGGTTCTAACTCAGGTCCGTTATCCGGATCGAGGACAGTGTATGGTGGGTAGTTTGACTGGGGCGGTCTCCTCCTAAAGAGTAACGGAGGAGTACGAAGGTGCGCTCAGACCGGTCGGAAATCGGTCGTAGAGTATAAAGGCAAAAGCGCGCTTGACTGCGAGACAGACACGTCGAGCAGGTACGAAAGTAGGTCTTAGTGATCCGGTGGTTCTGTATGGAAGGGCCATCGCTCAACGGATAAAAGGTACTCCGGGGATAACAGGCTGATACCGCCCAAGAGTTCATATCGACGGCGGTGTTTGGCACCTCGATGTCGGCTCATCACATCCTGGGGCTGAAGCCGGTCCCAAGGGTATGGCTGTTCGCCATTTAAAGTGGTACGCGAGCTGGGTTTAGAACGTCGTGAGACAGTTCGGTCCCTATCTGCCGTGGACGTTTGAGATTTGAGAGGGGCTGCTCCTAGTACGAGAGGACCGGAGTGGACGAACCTCTGGTGTTCCGGTTGTCACGCCAGTGGCATTGCCGGGTAGCTATGTTCGGAATAGATAACCGCTGAAAGCATCTAAGCGGGAAACTAGCCTCAAGATGAGATCTCACTGGGACCTTGAGTCCCCTGAAGGGCCGTCGAAGACTACGACGTTGATAGGTTGGGTGTGTAAGCGCTGTGAGGCGTTGAGCTAACCAATACTAATTGCCCGTGAGGCTTGACCATATAACACCCAAGCAATTTGCGTCGAAAGGCCAGATTGCGGTGTGTGAAGACGCAATGAACCGAAAGTTCGAGATTTCACAAAACACCGACAGCTGTCACATACCCAATTTGCTGAAGCGAGGCCCGCTGGCCACGACTCAGTACCCGAATTTCTTGACGACCATAGAGCATTGGAACCACCTGATCCCATCCCGAACTCAGCAGTGAAACGATGCATCGCCGATGGTAGTGTGGGGTTTC